>NZ_JAJDNA010000006.1 GCF_022340925.1 Thiocapsa sp. | reverse complement strand
AGGAGCTGCGCGCCATACAGGACGACCGCAAGGCGACCCGCAATCCGCGTCCGCCCCAGCACCAGCATGAGGGCCAGAGTCAGCGCCGACAGCAGCAGGAGCTGGTCCAACGACGTCAGGTGGGTCATGAGCTCAATCCTTTCGGGCGACGTGCGAAGGGAGCGCGGTCTGGATATAAAGCGCGCGCTCGCCCAACTGAGCGGCGTCCTCCCCCAGGCGATCGGCGACCGGCTTGAGGCCGACCGTCACTGCCAGCAGAAGCGCCCCGAGCAAGGCGGCCACGCCGAGATCGCGGCGGGCGGGCGGTGGAACCGGCGTGGGCGTGTCCTCATAGAGTCGGATGGCCACACGAAACAGATAGCTCGCCTCGATCGCCGTCGCCAGGAGGAGTGCCATCAGGGCCATCATGTCAAGTGGGGTCCCGCCCTCCGCGAGACCGATCAACACCAGTATCTTCGCCCAGAACCCGGGTAGGGGAGGCACGCCGATCAAGGAGAGCGCGAACAGGACGAACAGGGCCGAAGCCAGCGGCGAGACACCGGCCGCGCCGCTCAGCGCCTCGAGCGATCCGCTCCACCGCACCGCCAACCCGAACAGGGCGGACTTGACGATCAGATGGTGGAGCATCACGGCCAGACCGGCGAGGAGGCCGATCTCGCCGCTGATGGCGAAGGCGACGAAGACCATGCCGAGCTGACCGATCGAGGAGAAGGCCAGCATCCGCGGGAAGTCCTTGGCACGCCAGGCCGCGAGCTCTCCGGTCAGGATGCCGAGCACCCCGAGCACGAGCATCAGCTCAGCGGCCTCGGGCTGGGGAAAGATCAGCACCAGCAGACGAACGACGACCAGCACCGCGAGCTTGGAGACCAGGCCGGCGAGCAGCGCCGAGACCCGCGCCGGCGCGCCGGCATAGACCTCCGGAACCCAGGTGTTGACCGGAAACAGCTCGGCCTTGACCCCGAAGCCGATGAGCATGAGCGCGAAGGCCGCGAGACCGATCGGATTCGGCAGGGTCTCGGGTGCCAGCTGGGCGATCTGCGCCAGGTTCAGAGTACCCGTCTGCATGTAAAGAATGGCGATCCCCAGCAGGGCGAAGACCGATCCGAAGGCACTGATCATGAGATACCGGAAGGTCGCGACCTGCGAGCGTCCGGTCCCGGTGAGCGCGACCAGGCCGAAGGAGGCGACCGCCGCGAGTTCGTAGAAGACGTAGATGTTGAACAGATCGCCCGACAGGGCCAGGCCGGTCGCCGCCGCGACCAGCAGGAGCATCAGCGCGTCGCGGCGCGCGGCCTGGTCGCGCCCGCCCGCCCCCGGGCCAAACTCGGGCCAGAAGAGCAGCGCGAAGACAGGGATGGCGAGTGCGAAAAGCAGCGCGATCCGATCGGCATAGAAGAGGATGCCCAGTGGGGCGGCGAAGCCTCCTATCGCCAGGCTGAACGGGGCATCCCCGAGCTGGAGCCAGAGCTGTGCGGTGATCCCGGCCGAGAGGACCAGCAGCAGGGGTCCCAGTATGCGCGCCCCGCGGGCAGACACCCGCGCCAGCGGCTGCATCAGGAAGGCGCCAAGCAGCGGAAGGACCACAGGCAGTACCAGGTAGCCGACATCGGCGGCAAGAAGGCGGGAGAGTGTCATGTCGGCGATCATGGGCGCAGCCCATCGGCAGGCGCGGGGCTGCGCCGACCGAATCCTGCCGTTCCCCGCGACGGCGCAGGCGACAAGGGGCGTCCCCCGGCCGGCGCGTCCTGACTGGCGTCAGCTTCCACCCCGGCCGCGGCTGCCACGTCGGCATCCATGCGGTCGCGCAGCTCGCGGACGTCGAGTGTCCCGTAGGCCTGGTAGACCTTGATCAGGAGCGCGACCGCCAGCGCCTGAACACCGACGCCGATGACGATCGCCGTGAGCACCAGCACCTGCGGGATCGGATCGACCATGGATGCTGCGGGATCGCCGGCCCCCAGGATCGGCGCGACCCCGCCGGCACGAAAGCCCGTGAGGACGATCAGGAGGTTGGCACCTGACTCGGCGATGGCCAGGGCCAGCAACATACGAAACAGATGATTCGAGATCACCATGCCGAGCGCACCGATCACGGCGAGCCCGAGCGCGCCGATCAGGACGACGGTCTCGAAGGTGAACGACATCATGCGTCCGGCGCCTCCGCCTCGGCGATGTGGGCCATGATTCCGGCCAGCTCGGCACCCACCTTCAGCCCGATTGCAAGGGACAGGAGCGGCAGGGTGCCGGCGGAGAGCAGCTCGCCCATCGCGCCCTGTCCCAGGAGGGGTGCCAGAAAGTCGCCGTCCTCCACGAGTGCCCAGAGCCCGATCAGGATGAATGCGGCCCCGGCCAGCCCCTCGATCCAGCTGATCAGCGAATGCCTCAGATGGCGCGTCGGCTGCGCCAGTATGATCACGAAGAACGCTGCGGCCAAGATCACGCCGCCCTGAAAACCGCCGCCCGGCGTGAGATGACCATGCGCGATCACATAGAGTCCTACGACCAACAACAAAGGGAACAGCAGATCCGCGCCGGTGCGCAGCACCTCGCCGCCCGGCGGGTCGCGCCGCGCATTGGCATGGCGGCGCCCGAGCACCACCCCGGCGGCCGTGGCGGCGGCAAAGAGGATCGCCAGCTCGCCGAGCGTGTCGATCCCCCGATAACCCAGGAGGACCGCGGTCACCAGGTTGGCCGCACCAACCTCGTCGGGCGCGACGGCCAGGATCTCGGCGCCGACCCGCATCGAGGGCGTGCCGAATGCGAGCTGGGAGGCGATGGCCAGGAGCAGGAAAGCCAGGCCGCCCGCGAACAGGAGCGAGGCCAGGTTACGCACGGTCACGATCCTCCGCAGCCGCTTCGATGTGCCAAAGGCCCAGCCGCCGCAACGCCAGTGCCAGGATGACACCGCTCAGTCCGGCGCCGACCGCCGCTTCGGTCATGGCGACATCCGGCGCGCGCATCAGCACGAACAGAACCGTCAGGCCCAGCCCCACCACCGAGCTCGCCGCGACGGCCGCGACGAAGCTCCGCAGGAGCAGTACGGCAACGGCCGATGCCAGCATCAAGACGACCACCACCAAGGCCACCCAGGTGATCATGGCCGGCCCTCCGTCGGCTCCGCGGAGACCGGCCCGGACTCGGGTGCGCGCGCCTGCCAGGGCTTGACCCCGGAGAGATAGATGGCCCGCGCGATGGTGGAGGAGGACACCGGACTCGTGAACAGGATGAACCCGAGGATGCAGAGCAGCTTTGCCCACCACTGGGGGAAGAGAAGCGCCGCGCCGATCAGGAACGCCAATGCGCCAAGCGTGACCGCCTTGGTGCCGGCCTGGATCCGGTTGTAGACGTCGGGCATCCGCAGGAGCCCCAAGGCACCGAGGAACGCAAAAGCGGACCCGATCAGCAGAAAGAGATCCGCGATCAGCCTCATGAGCGCCCTCCTTCGATGGCCCGCGCGATGGCGACTACGCCGACGAAGGCCAGCACGCCGAAGACCAGCGCGACATCCAGATAGACGGGGCTCGCGAGCACCAGGGCCAGACCCGCGATGGCGATGGTCGTAATCACCGTCAGGGTGTCGGCCGCCACCACCCGATCCGGTGCGGTTGGACCGAGGACGAAACGCACCAGCGCGATCAGCAGGGCCGCACCCAGCAGGATGGCCGCGAGGGTCTCGAGAAGATTGGGCGTCATTTGAGAAACCCGCGAATGTGCCGCTCGAAGGCGTGCGAGATCGCCCGAGTCGCCTGATCGAGGTCGGTCCCGGGCGCGCAATCGACCCAGTGTACGAGGATCCTGTCCCCGCGGACGTCGACCGCGAGCGTGCCGGGAGTCAGCGTGATGCTGTTGGCGAGCAGCATGCGCCCCAGGGACGAGCGCAGTCTGGTCTCGACCTCGACCACGGCCGGGCGCAACGGCAGCGACGGCGACAGCACGCGACGGGCCATGTCCAGATTGGCCCGCACCAGGGCGAACAGGAATACCGCCAGGTAGCGCAGCAGGTGCAGCGGTGCCAAGGGGGAGAGCCGCACACCAGCCAGCACAGCGAGGCGCGAACCGGTCATCGCGGTGACCACGGCGCCGACGGCGAACGCCGCCGTCAGCTCGGCGGCCTTCAGGCTGCCGGCCAACAGCAGCCAGAGCAGCGCAAGCACGAGGACCGAGAAGAGATAATGACCCACCGAGGGCCGCGGATCGGCGGAGGTGTGATTCATTCGCATGCCTCAACACGACGGGGCGGATGTTTCGGAATCACGCCGCCTGGGGACTGGTCATCGGCCCCGAGCAGACGGATCGGCAAGACTGCCGGTGGGAAGTCTACGACGAATCATGAGGCTGCGCATACCCCGGCGGACTACGTAGGAGCCCGTCTGACTTGAGGGCGGTCTGCTGCACCACCGGGACAGCGGTCCGTATCCGACCGATTCCTCGGGTTAACATAGGCACACTACGCGCCTCAATATCGGTCAAATCTGTCCTCCCTGTCCCACTCGGCCCGCGACGATCGCACAAGGCGGACAGACCCCTAACCCCGTCCGTGTCCGCACAAGACACAAGGGCGTCCAGAAGGCATGCCCCCATCCCACACTGTGGTGCCCCTCGCACTGCCTCATCGGTTCCGGGGCGCTCCCGCCTCAACGCGCTCGCCGATCTCGACCCCCGGGGGCGCCGGGGCATCCAGGTCCCAGCCTCGGGGGTCGTCTGCGTCGAGCTCGAGGCCGATACTCACGGGGTCCTCGTCACTGAGGGGCGGGGCACCTTGGTCGGCATCGAGCGGCTCGCCGATGTTGATCGGTGACCCGGAGGACGTCTTCACCGGGTCGTCCAGCGGATCGTCAGCATCCATCCGGGGGCCGATGTCGATCGGTCCGTCATCGGGTCCGATCGGCTCCGAGGCTCCAGCGGGGTCCGCATCCAGCGGTCTGCCAAGGGAGATCGGCGGCCCGGCGGCGGTGGTTTCAAGCTCGAGGGAGACCGGCGGCTCGAGCCACTCGCTGCTGCGAGAGGGGGCGATGGCGCGACGAGGCTCCCCCGAGGTGTCGTGTCGGCCGCCCGCCCCTCCGGCGACCCCCGCCGGCCCTGTCTCGGCCGTCGCCGAGCTTGGCTCGGCAAGACCCGCTCTGACCGACGGGGCGTCTGCGGGTTGGAACAGGCTCACGAAGCGCATGAGACCGAGAGCGAGGGCCAGCGCGGTGATCGACATGACGATGATCCGGGGCTGCATACCGGCACTTTACCATCCGCACAGGTGTTTAAGGCCTGCTCGGCCCGTCGAGGCATCCTCGGCCCCCCCGGAACCCGAACGTGTCAGCCTCCGGGCGGAATCCGACCCTTGTTGGCCTCCAACCAGTCACGGAAAGACCGCAGCCGGGGATGGAGCGACCGGGCATTATCCGGCGAGAGCACGCGCCCAAGCCCGAAAGACCGCTGTCAGCACCCGTTTCGCATCCTCCTCGATCCCCGGCGCCCCGCTCTCACGTGGTCCCGCACAGTTGAGGACATGTACCCGGTTCGCGGCCAGCCAGTCGGCGATCGCATCGACATCCACGGCCTTCAATACGTCGCGCGTTAGCAGGGGTCTGCCGAGACGGCGCGCGAGCTCGGCCGTGAGGCGCGTGCCGCCGGTCAGGGTCCCGCGAAAGAGAATGAACGTCGCATCGCTGTCGCGGATGTTCCACTCGGTTCGTTCGGCATAGTCGGCATTCGGGGTCGACTGGAGCGGGTAGCGGTCCGGTATACGACCGTCCTCGGCACGCCGCTCGAGCGGACACCAGCCGCCGATTGGGATGCCCTGCCCGATCGCGGCATCCAGGGCGGCGCGATCGACGCCCGTCTGGCCGCCGGAAATCACGCGGACCCCGGGCTGGGTCGAAGCCGGCCCGCGCGCGCGCGCCGCGCGCAGCGCCGCGTCCTGACGGGCAAAATAGAGATCCTCCTCCGCCTTCTCCTTGAGCTTGAGCTTGTCGGGGAATCGGGTCATGCGGCTTACTCTGAACGGTTGGCGATCAGGATGACCGGGGTCGGCGCGGGCAGCCCCTCGCTGGTGCGGTCTGAATCGAGCGGCTCGAGCGACGCCATACCCCACGGATCTCGCGTCCGGCACGACGTGGTCTTGCGCTGAGGTTGCAGGCAAGGCAGAGTCGCGTCACGAAACCGCCATCTTCGTCTGTGTCGCGGTTGTTAGAATAACCGGATTGTCCTCACCCGCAGACTTGCCGTCCGAGAGAACGCAACATGATGAACAAGAACGAGATTCAAGAGGCCATCGACGAGGATGCCGATTTCGAGACGATCGTCGAGCTGGTCCCGCCCGTGCCGGACGACATCGATCTGGACGACCCCTCGCTCTACCTTAACCGCGAGCTGACCTGGCTCGCCTTCAATCGGCGCGTGCTGCACG
>NZ_JAJDNA010000136.1 GCF_022340925.1 Thiocapsa sp. | reverse complement strand
CCCGCCTGACCGGGACGAAGAAGAACATGCTCTACCGCTTGGGTCTCGAGCTGGGCTTGGGCGGGGCGGAGGGCTAGGAGCCTGTCCGACTTAAGGATGAATCGGCTACGGAAGCGGGAGAACGGTCCATTTCGCCCCGCTTTTTCGTGACATAACCCCCACTCTGCGCCTCGAAACCGGAACGAATTGACCTCGCTCTCCCACTCCCTCGCTTCGATCCCCCCAAGTCCGACGGGCTCCTATGCGAGATGCTTGGGATTTCGGCAGAGACCTAAGGGTTAGGTCTGACGTATACTTGTGCCGCGGGAGTCGGCCGGACAGTCGCGCTCGCCCCCGCGGCGAGGGAGGAAAGTCCGGGCTCCGCAGGGCAGGGTGCCAGGTAACGCCTGGGAGGCGTGAGCCTACGGAAAGTGCCACAGAAAAGATACCGCCGAACCCGCGGTTGCAGCGGGAGGTAAGGGTGAAATGGTGCGGTAAGAGCGCACCGCGCTGATGGCAACATCAGTGGCAGGGCAAACCCCACCCGGAGCAAGACCAAATAGGAGGGCATGCAGCTCAGGCTGCGGCGCGTGGCCCGCGCGTGCCCTCGGGTAGGTCGCTCGAGACGTGTGGCGACGCACGTCCAAGATGAATGGCTGTCCCCGACAGAACCCGGCTTACAGGCCGACTCCCCCTTCTCGATCCCTCCGACCGACGTTAACGCTGCTCCCCTGCGAGCGGTTTTCCCGCGCCAATCCTCAATTCCTCTCTCAGCTTTGTTCGTTAGTCCGCTGAAAATACGTATGTAAATCAGAGTTGCCAACTTCGATGGCGGGTGATCCCTAAGTGGCTGACTGCCAAGAATTAAAGTTGCTTTCTACCTTGACGATCGCGAAACGCACCTCTAAGATGAGGGCCGAGTGGGGGGAAGTGGGGAATTAGGGAGCGATCCGCCAGGCAGGAGTCACCGAGGGGGGCGCGGGTGTTTCGGGGGGTCTTCATCGTCAATCTCGACGTCAAAGGGCGTCTCGCGGTTCCGGCCAAGTATCGCGAGCGTCTGCAGTCGTCGTGCGACTCTCAGCTCGTCGTCACGGTCGATCGCGATCGCTGCCTGCTGTTGTACCCGACTCCGGAGTGGGAGCTCATCGAGAGTAAGCTTGCGGCCCTGCCCGCCTTCGATAACACGGCGCGGGCGATCCAGCGTCTCTACATCGGTAACGCCCAAGAGGTCGAGATGGACGCCCAGGGTCGAATCCTGCTGCCTCAGTATCTGCGTGATTTCGCCGCGCTCGACAAGCGCGTCGCCTTCGTTGGTCAAGGCTCAAAGTTCGAGATCTGGGATGAGCAGGCCTGGAATGCGCGAAACGAAGCCGCGCTCAGTGACGCCGGGATTGGGGAGTTGGCGATGGCGGCGGGACTTGGGTCCCTGACGCTCTGAACGGGGCCTTGATCGAACAAGAACATCGGCCGGTTTTATTGGAGGAGAGTGTGCGCGCCTTGGTCGTGGATTCGAACGGCACCTATGTCGACGCCACCTTTGGCCGCGGCGGGCACAGTCGAGCCATCCTGACTCGTCTAAGTGATGCCGGACGCCTGATCGCGATTGATCGCGATCCGGAGGCAGTTGCTGCGGGGCGCGCGTTTGCCGCGGCGGACCGACGGTTTTGCGCGGTGAGGGGGCGGTTTGGTGAAATCACCGACTTGCTCGCCCAAGTCGGCGTTCGCGGCGGTCTGAGCGGAATCTTGCTCGATCTCGGCGTGTCCTCCCCGCAGCTGGACACCGCGGGACGTGGTTTCAGCTTCGCGGTCGAAGGCCCACTCGACCTGCGAATGGACCCCGAGCAGGGTGAATCTGCAGCGCAGTGGCTGGCGCATGCATCGGAGGACGAGATCGCCACAATCTTGCGCGATTACGGGGAGGAGCGTTTCGCGAGGCGCATCGCGCGGAGCATCGTTTCCGCGCGATGCAAAGAGCCGCTGGCGACGACGACCCAGCTCGCCGGAGTGGTGGCGCGTTCGGTCCCAACGCGCGAGCCAGGGAAGCATCCGGCGACGCGAACCTTTCAGGCGCTTCGCATCCGGATCAACGAGGAACTGGACGAGATCCAGCGCTGCCTTCGCCAATCCTGTGACCTTCTGGCAACGACCGGGCGTTTGGTCGTGATCAGCTTCCATTCGTTGGAGGACCGCATCGTCAAACGTTTCATGCGCCGGGAGTCCGACGGCCTCGCCCTGCCCAAGGGGCTTCCGGTCACTTCAGCGGAGTTGCACGGGCGCTTGCGTGTCCTCGGCAAGCCGCTCCGTCCGTCAGCAGCGGAGATCCAGGCCAATCCCAGGGCGCGAAGCGCGGTTCTGCGGGTTGCGGAGCGCCTCCCATGACGCTGCATGGCGTCTGGCTGCTGGTCGCACTGGTGCTGGCCGTCATGCTCTCCGCGATCGCCGTCGTCCACACCAAGTATGAGACGCGGACCCTGTTCAGCGAGTTGCAGCATCTGCGCGCCCAGCGTGATGCCGTGGACGTGGAATGGAACCGTCTGCGACTCGAGGAGGCGGCGCTGTCCACGCATGTCCGGGTGGAGCGCAAGGCGCGTGAGCAGTTGGGGATGTTTAATCCCAGGTTCAACGACGTCTTGTTGATCGAGGAGGTGGGTCGTGTCCATCCGTAGGCGTCGCTCGAAGCGCGCCGAGCCCCGGCGTGCGAGACCCAATCTTCAGCTGCGTCGTCGTCTCCTGGTCAGCACCCTGTCGGGCGCCTTCATCGTGCTCTCCGCGGTGGTCTTTTATCGCCAGGTGGTCGAAACCGAGTTTCTCCGGACCGAGGGGGAGCGCCGCTATCTGCGTGTGGGCGAGATTGCTGCCCGCCGCGGCATGATCACAGATCGCAACGGTGAGCCGCTCGCGGTGAGCACGCCCGTGGAGACCGTGTGGGGTGAGCCGCGCAAGCTGGTTCACCAAATGGAGTCGATTCCATCCTTGGCGAGCGCGCTTGGGCTCGCGCCGAAGGCGCTGCAAGAACGTCTCCTCGCAAACTCGGACCGTGGATTTCTCTACCTCAAACGGCGGGTGAGCTTCGAGGAGGCAAAGGCAGTCAGGGAGCTGATCGCCCGATACCGGATCGACGGCATTGATTTCGAGACCGAATACCGCCGCTTCTATCCGGGCGTGGAGGTCTTTGGGCATGTTCTCGGGTTCACCGACATCGATGATCGCGGACAGGAGGGGATCGAGCTGGCTTACGACTCCTGGCTCAAATCCGAGCCGGGCCTGCGTCGCGTGATTCGCGACGGCCGCCAGCAGATCGTCCAGGAGATCGAGCAGGTCCGCGCTCCGCGCCAGGGCGCGGACCTTGCGTTGAGCCTGGACCGGAGACTGCAGTTCCTCGCCTACCGTGAGCTCAAGGCTGCGGTCGCCCAGAACAAGGCGGTCGGCGGGACGCTGGTGGCCCTGGACGTCGCGACCGGCGAGATCTTGGCCATGGTCAATCAGCCAGGCTACAACCCCAATGCGGAGCGCGATGGGGGCAGTCATCGTCGCCGCAATCGGGCGGTGACAGACGTGATGGAGCCCGGCTCGACGCTCAAGCCCTTCGTGGTGGCGGCCGCGTTGGAGCGCGGCTTGGTCAAGCCGACGACGCTGATCGCAACGCGGGGCGGCAAGCTGAAGGTCGGTCGCAACACGGTTCGTGACGTCCGCAACCACGGCAACCTCGATGTGACCGGTGTCATTACCAAGTCGAGCAATGTCGGTGTGGTCCGGATCGCGCAGATGATGAGCTATGGCGATCTCTGGGGGCTCTACGATCAGTTGGGGTTCGGACATTCAACCAACGTCGGCGTCCCGGGCGAGAGCCGCGGCGTGTTGCGCCATCATTCGACCTGGCGCGTCTTCGAGCATGCCACCCAGGCCTTCGGATACGGACTTTCCGTAACCGCGTTGCAGCTCGCTCAGGCCTATGGCGTCCTTGCAGCCGACGGTGTGAAACGCCCGGTCTCCCTGCTGAAGCGAGATCGGTCGGGTCCCGAGGTTGCTGTGGAGGGGGCGCGTGTCCTGAGCGCCGACGTGGCGCGAAAGGTCCGGGCGATGATGGAGACGGTGGTCTCGGAAGAGGGGACCGCGAGCCGCGCCGCCATCACCGGCTACCGCGTGGCAGGTAAGACGGGAACGGCCAAGAAGGCCGTCGGTGGACGCTACGGCGGTGGCCGATACCAGGCTGTGTTTGCCGGGTTCGCCCCGGCCGGTGCGCCGCGGCTCGTGATGGTCGTGATGATCGACGAGCCGAAGGGGAGGGCCTACTACGGGGGGCTGGTCGCAGCGCCGGTCTTCCAAAAGGTGATGGAGGGGGCGCTGCGGCTGTTCAACGTTCCGCCAGACGACCCGGAGCCGTCGATGCTGCTGGCCCGGCGGGAGGGCGAGCAATGATGGCCTTGCCGAGCGACCGTCATGCCTGGCGGCTCGCCGACCTCTTGGCCGGATTCGCGGATGCGGGGCAGGCCGGCGACCGGCAGGTCTGGGGGCTTTCGCCGAACAGTCGCTCGCTTGCCCGGGGTGCAATCTTCCTCGCCTGCCAAGGGCAGACCGCGCATGGCCTGGAATTCGCGGAAGAGGCGCGGCAGCGCGGTGCCTGTGCGATCCTCGCGGAGATGACCCCGAGTTGGTCGGCCGACGACATGGCAGCTCTGCAAGCGCGTCTTGGGTTGCCGGTGATCGGCCTGCAAGGGCTCCGCGCGCGCATCAGTGCGATCGCCGATCGATTCTACGGCTCGCCGAGCGCCGCGATGGAGACATTCGGCATCACCGGAACACGTGGCAAAACCAGCGTCGCCCATCTGCTTGCCCAGGCTCTGTCCATCGAGCTTCCCTGCGGCATCATTGGCACAATCGGCAATGGGTTTGCCGGCGATCTGAGAGCCGCGACCGAAGGCGAGTCGGACGCGGTGCACCTTCAGGAGTCGCTCGAGAGTCTCCGGCTCCAGGGGGCCAGAGCCGTGGCAGTCGAGGTATCGCCCGCCGCGCTCGGCCGATCCAGGTTCGCGGCCGTCCACTTCAGCCACGCCATTTTCACCAGCCTGGACCCCAAGGCGCCGCGGCACACGGCCGCGACGGGCTCCGCCGAGGCGATGCTGCGCCTCTTTCGCAACCCCGAGCTCAGCTGGGGTGTCCTGAACCTCGATGATGCGTTCTCAGAGGCGATCTTGCGGGCGACGCCGCCCGGCGTCGGGGTGGCCGGCTTCAGCCTGCGTCCCGACGCCGAAGCCCTGCCGCGCTGTGACCTGCGGGTGCACGCTCGCGCGATCCACGCCTTGCCGCGAGGTCTGCGTCTGCATGTCGTCGGCGAGACGCCGAGCGGACGCACCGAGGCGTGCTTCGACTCAGATCTCATCGGCGTCTGCAATGCCGCCAATCTTCTCGCCGTTCTCACTGTCCTGCTCACGCGTGGTCTTCCGCTCGCGCGCGCCGCGCGGGAGCTTGCGACCGTGCGTGCCGTCCCGGGACGAATGGAGTGTTTCGGAGGCGAACAGGCGCCCTTGGTCGTGGTCGATCATGCGCGTCATCCCGAGGCGCTCAAGAGGGCGCTGATCAACCTGCGAGCGCACAATCCGCGGCGCGTCATCACGATCGTTGGTTGCAGCGGGGGCGGTGACCGCGAGACCCGGCCACTGATGGGGGCGGTGGCCGAGCATTGGAGCGATGGACTGATTCTCACCGACGACAACCCCGGCGGCGAATGCGGTGAAGCGATCATCGAAGACATCCTTGCCGGCATCGCCGAGCCGGGCCGCGTGCGGGTGGAGCGCCAGCGTGGACTTGCGATCCGGGTGTCGATTGCGCTGGCCGGGACCGGGGACGCGGTCCTCGTCGCCGGAAAGGGTCATGAGACCGTTCAGGACATGGGCGAGCTCAAGCTGCGGTTCAGCGACCGCGCTCAAGTCGTCGAGGCCTTGCGCGAATGGCGGGAGGGTCATCACTGATGTGGACGCTCGCGCAAGCCATCGCGAAGGCGGGTGGCCGTCTCCAAGGTGGCGACTGCATGTTCTCGGGCGTCGCCACCGATAGCCGTGCGGATTGCGGCGGGCAGCTCTTCGTCGCTCTGCGAGGCGAGCGCTTCGATGGACATGACCATGTGGCCGCTGCCTGCAGGGCGGGCGCCGCAGCGGCGATGGTCGACCACCCGCTGCCCCTGGGGATCGCCCAATGGGTCGTCGACGACACCCGCTTGGGCCTCGGTCGGTTGGCCGCGGCCTGGCGTGACCGGTTCCCCGGCCGGGTCGTCGGCATCACGGGCAGCAACGGGAAGACCACGGCCAAGGAGATGATCGCGGCTGTCCTCTCCCAGGTTGGTCAGGTCCGTGCGACACGGGGCAATCTGAACAACGACATTGGTATGCCGCTGACGCTCCTGGGTGCCGAGGACGAGGACTTCCTGGTGCTCGAGATGGGGGCCAATCAGCATGGCGAGATCGGCTATATGACCCGGATCGCTCGACCCGATGTCGCCTTGATCACGAACGCCGGGCGTGCCCACCTCGAGGGATTCGGGAGCCTCGACGGGGTCGCCCGCGCCAAGGGCGAGATCGCCTGCGGATTGCCGCACGACGGTGTATTCGTCTTCGCTGCCGACTCTCCTTACGGCGTCCTCTGGAAGGATCTGGCGGCGGGTCGAAAGGTCCTTACCTTTGGCCTGGATGGTGATGCGGATGTCTCTGCGGAGCGCGCCTCCATCCGGGTCGAGTGGGCGGACGCGGGTTTCCACACCCGTTTCGTCGCATGCGACCGCGAGCGCAGGATCCCGATCAGCCTTTCTCTGGCTGGAGAACACAATGTCCGTAACGCGCTGGCTGCCGCTGCGGCGGCGCTGGCGCTCGGGATCGAGCCCACGGCAGTCCAGGCCGGACTCGCTGCGGTCACCCCCGTCAAAGGGCGTCTCTGCCCACGTCGATGTGGCGCCCTGGCGGTCATCGACGACAGCTACAACGCCAATCCGGACTCGATCGCGGCGGCGATCGAGGTCTTGGTCGGCCTGTCAGGGCGGCGGTGGCTGATCCTGGGTGACCTCGGGGAGCTGGGGCCGGACACCGAGCGACTGCACCGCGAGGTCGGCGAGGTGGCCCGCGCGGCCGGCGTGGAGCGCCTGTGGAGCGTTGGTAGCCTGAGTGCGGCTGCGACGGAGGCCTTCGGAGACGGCGCGCGTCACTTCGACGGGCAGGGCACCCTGATCCGCAGTCTCCAGGCGGAGCTTGGCGCGGCTGATCGGGTCCTCGTCAAGGGCTCGCGACTGGCTCGGATGGAACGCATTGTCGAGGCCCTGTGCCCGGATGGGGGACACTAGGTGCTCCTCTACCTGATCGACTGGCTGACACAGTTTCAGACCGGGTTCAATGTCTTCCGGTATCTGACCCTGCGCGCGATCCTGGGGGTCCTCACCGCACTGATGATCGCGTTGGCAGTGGGTCGGCCGATGATCCAACGTCTGCGCGCCTACAAGATCGGTCAGACTGTCCGCGACGACGGACCTCAGAGCCATTTGTCCAAATCCGGGACGCCGACCATGGGCGGCGCACTCATCCTCGTGGCGGTGGCTGTCAGCACGCTGCTCTGGGCAGACTTGGACAACCGCCATGTCTGGATCGTGCTGCTCACGACTCTCGCCTTCGGTGGGATCGGTCTCGTGGATGACTACAAGAAGCTCGTGCTTCGCGATCCACGGGGACTGGCGGCCCGGTGGAAGTACCTCTGGCAGACGGTCGCCGGCTTCGCTGCGGCGATCGCACTTTATGCGAGTGCGGCCTCCCCGGCGGAGACCGAGTTGCTGATCCCCTACCTGAAGGACGTCTCGATCCAGCTCGGGCCGTGGTTTGTCCTGCTCACCTATTTCGTGATCGTCGGTGCGAGCAATGCCGTGAACTTGACCGATGGCCTGGACGGCCTGGCCGTGATGCCGACCGTTCTCGTGGCCGGAGCCCTTGCCGTGTTCGTTTATGTCGCCGGCCATGTGGAGATCGCCAACTATCTGTTGATTCCGCATGTTGGTGGTGTCGGTGAGCTCGTGATCTTCTGCGGCGCCTTGGTGGGCGCGGGTCTGGGCTTTCTTTGGTTCAACGCCTATCCGGCGCAGGTGTTCATGGGCGATGTCGGCGCCCTGGCATTGGGGGCTGCACTGGGTGTCGTGGCCGTCGCCGCGCGTCAGGAGCTGGTGCTGTTCATCATGGGCGGTGTCTTCGTGGCCGAGACGATCTCGGTGATGCTGCAGGTGATGTCTTTCAAGCTCACCGGGCGACGCATCTTCAGAATGGCGCCGCTGCACCATCACTTCGAGCTCAAGGGCTGGCCCGAGCCGCGGGTCATCGTCCGGTTCTGGATCATTACCGTAGTCTTGGTGCTGGTCGGGCTGGCGAGCCTCAAGATCCGGTGAGGCCGTCGCAGGGGTTTGGGCTGGGACAGGCTTTGATTCGACTGGGGGGGAGAATGAAAGCGATCGAGAAGGGAGTCTGCGGGCGTGATTCGCGCCTGTCTCCGGGACTGGCCCGATGAGGTCGTCAGTGGGGAAGACAAAGACCCTGGTCGTCGGCCTCGGCAAGACCGGTCTCTCATGTGCCCGCCATCTGCGCTCCCAAGGGCACTTGATCGCGGTGACCGACTCGCGCTCGGATCCGCCAGGCTTGCAACGGCTGCGAGACGAGATGCCCGATGTCATGCCCTTCGTCGGTGGCTTCGACCCGGAGGTCTTCGCCGCCGCGGCCCTTTTGGTGGTGAGCCCTGGGGTTCCGGTCGCCGAGCCATTGATCCAAGAGGCGATGGCCCGCGGTGCCGAGGTGATCGGCGACGTGGAGTTGTTTGCCCGCGCCGCGCGAGCCCCCGTGTGCGCGATCACGGGATCGAACGGCAAGAGTACCGTCACGACACTGGTGGGGGAGATGGCTAGCTCAGCCGGGCGGTGCGTGGCGGTCGGAGGCAATCTGGGCGAGCCGGCCCTGGATCTGCTCGATGAATCGATCGAGCTCTATGTCCTGGAGCTCTCGAGCTTCCAGCTGGAGACGACGGTCGGTCTGCACGCGGATACGGCGGCGGTTCTCAACGTCTCCGCCGACCACATGGATCGGTATCCGGATCTCGAGACCTATGCGGCTGCCAAGTCGCGGGTCTACCGCGGTGCCCGGGTTGCCGTGGTGAATCGCGATGACCCGATCGTCTCGGCGATGAGCAGGGATGCGTCGGTCGAGATCGGCTTCACCCTCGGTGAGCCGGCGGCGCAAGAATTCGGTCTGCGCGAGCTCGCCGGGGAGACGTGGATCTGCCAGGGTGAGCAGCGTCTGATGCCGGCCGCGGAGGTTCGGATTCCAGGGTTGCACAACCTGAGCAACGCCCTCGCGGCATTGGCTCTCGCCTCGGCATCTGGCCTCCCGATCGGAAGCGCCTGCGCTGTCCTGCGGCGTTTTGCCGGGCTGCCGCATCGCAGTGAGCTGATCGCGGAGCTTGGCGGGGTCCGTTGGTACGACGATTCCAAGGGCACGAATCCGGGAGCGACCGTCTCGGCCCTCGAGGGACTGGTGCCACCGGGCAGTCCCGGCCGTGCGGTACTGATCGCCGGGGGCGACGGCAAGGGCGCGGACTTCGCACCTCTGGTCCCTGCAGTCAAGCGTGCTGCGCGCGCGGTCGTTTTGATCGGGCGGGATGCCGGACGGATCGCAAAGGCGCTGGACGGCGAGGTCCCGCTGGTCCATGCGTCGAGCCTTCAGGATGCGGTCATCCAAGCTGCGGCGCTCGCCCAGTCGGGCGACACGGTCCTGCTCTCGCCGGCATGCGCGAGCTTCGACATGTTCGAGAGCTACGAGCATCGCGGGCGCGTGTTCGCCGAGTCGGTCAGGGGGCTTGAGGGATGACCGCCGGGGTGCGCCAGGTTGGCGGGGCAACCCCGCGCGGGAGCAAGCGGCGGCGCGAGCGCTTGGCACCGTTTGACTATCCCCTGCTCGTCTGTGCGCTTGGGCTGCTGGCGTTCGGCGTCGTGATGGTCGCCTCGGCATCGATGTCGATCGCAGCGAACTGCTGCGGCGACCCATTCTACTATGTGAGCCGACACGGCTTCGCCCTTGGGCTTGCACTGACCGCGGGCTTGCTCGCTTACGCGGTGCCAACGGAGTGGTGGGAGCGAGTCGGGCTGTGGCTCTTCCTGATCGGGCTCGTGGCACTCGTCCTGGTCCTGGTGCCGGGGGTCGGCCGCGAGGTCAATGGGGCGACGCGCTGGATTCCGCTGGGGCCGCTGAATCTTCAGCCGTCGGAGTTCGTCAAGCTGTTCGCCATCATCTACGTCGCCGGTTATCTCGTGCGCCATGCCGACGAGGTCGCCAACCGCTTGTCCGGTTTCATCCGTCCCATGATCCTGATCGGACTCGCCGGTGCCCTGATTCTCCAGCAGCCCGACTTCGGGACCACCGCCGTGATGCTCGCGACGGTGATGGGACTGCTTTTCCTCGGCGGGGTCAGCGTCATGCCGTTCGCGACCTTGTTCGCCGTGATGGCTGCCGGACTTCTGGTCTTGGTGGTCGTCTCGCCCTATCGATTGCAGCGCGTGACATCCTTTCTCGATCCCTTTCAAGACCCTTTCAACACCGGCTACCAGTTGAGCCAGGCGCTGATCGCTTTCGGTCGCGGCGAGTGGCTCGGGGTGGGGTTAGGCAACGGGATCCAGAAGCAATTCTTTCTGCCGGAGGCCCATACCGATTTTCTCGCCTCGGTGGTGGGCGAGGAGCTTGGCCTGGTGGGGATGCTGGCGCTCATCGCCGCCTTTGCCTTCCTGACCTGGCGCGCCTTCTCGATCGGCGCCCGAGCCGAGTCGGTGGGTAAGCGCTTTGCCGGCTATGCCGCCCAGGGCATCGGCCTGAGCCTGGGCTTGCAGGCCTTCGTCAACATCGGCGTCAACGTCGGAATGTTGCCGACCAAAGGCCTGACACTGCCTTTCCTGAGCTATGGGAGCAATAGCCTGATCGCTGCGTGCATGGCGGTCGCCATCCTCCTGCGGATTGATGCAACGATTCGCCGCATCGAGTCCGAGCAGGGACCAAAAAGGGGGCTGCGATGGGTGCGTGCATAGGCATCATGGCTGGCGGCACGGGTGGACATGTCTTCCCGGCGCTCGCGGTCGCCGACAGGTTGCGCGATCAAGGCATGCGGGTCTTCTGGATCGGTACCCGACGAGGGATGGAGTCCCGGCTGGTACCGGAGCATGGCTTCGAGATGGAGTGGATCCGCATCGAAGGGCTGCGTGGCAAGGGCCTCGGTCAGCTGTTGCGCGCGCCCGCCCGGATTGCCGTCGCACTCGGGCAGTCCTGGCAGATCGTGCGGCGGCGTCGGCCGTCGGTCGTGTTGGGAATGGGGGGCTTCGCATCCGGGCCTGGCGGCCTGGCGGCACGGGTCCTTGGGGTTCCCTTGATCATCCATGAGCAGAATTTCGTGCCTGGCATGACCAATCAATGGTTGGCCCGCATTGCGACGCATGTCTACGAGGCCTTCCCAGGGAGTTTTCCGAAAGCGCGAGCTGCGGTCGCCTGTGGAAACCCCGTGCGCCAGAGCATCGTCGATCTCCCGCCGCCCCGAGAGCGCTTGGCACATCGGCTTGCCGATGGATCCTTGGAGCCGCCGCGACTCTTGGTGCTCGGGGGCTCACTCGGTGCTCAGGTGCTGAATGAGGTCGTCCCACGCGCCGTGGCGGGCCTTCCGCCGGCCCAGCGTCCCCGGGTGCGCCACCAGGCGGGCGAGCGCACCCTCGCGGCCGCGCGTGCTGCGTATCAGGAGGTCGGGGTTGAGGTCGAGCTCACACCCTTTATCGAGGATATGGCCGAAGCCTATGGTTGGGCCGACCTGGCCGTTTGCCGCGCAGGGGCCTTGACGGTCTCGGAGCTGGCCGCAGCCGGGGTCGCTTCGGTCTTGGTACCCTACCCCTTCGCGGTCGACGATCATCAGGTGGGTAACGCCCGCTATCTGGCCGGGCCGGGGGCTGCGCGTCTGATCATCCAGCGAGATCTCACCGTAGCAGGATTGACCTCCTTGCTCAACGAGCTGCTGGGCGACCGGGAGGCCCTGTTGAGCATGGCCGACGTCGCCCGCACTCGCGCTCAGCCCGACGCGGCAGGACGCATCGCCCAGACCTGTTGGGAGGTCGCCCGTCGATGAGTGCACACCTTCAGCACACTGCCGCCAGGATGGGTCGAGTGCGGCGCCTGCACTTCGTGGGAATCGGCGGGGCGGGCATGAGCGGTATCGCCGAGTTGATGGCCAACCTGGGTTACGAGGTGACCGGCTCGGATCTGCGTGAGAGCGAGGTGACACGCCGGCTGCAGGGTGTGGGCATCGAGGTCTTCCTCGGCCACCGGGCTGAGCACGTCCGCGATGCCGATGCCGTCGTCGTCTCGACGGCGATCGACGAAGGCAATCCGGAGATTCAAGGTGCGCGTGCCGAGCGGATCCCGATCGTACGTCGCGCCGAGATGTTGGCCGAGCTGATGCGATTCTATTACGGCGTCGCCGTGGCCGGCACCCACGGCAAGACCACGACCACCAGTCTGGTTGCGAGCATCCTCGCTGAGGGGGGGCTCGATCCGACCTTTGTCATCGGTGGGCGACTCAACAGCGCGGGAGCGAATGCCAAGTTAGGGACCACCAAGTACCTGGTGGCCGAGGCCGACGAGAGCGATGCGTCTTTCCTGTACCTCCAGCCGATGATCGCAATCGTCACAAATATCGATGCCGACCACATGCGCACCTACGGGAACGACTTCAATCGGCTGCGCAGCACCTTCATGGAGTTCCTGCACCACCTGCCTTTCTATGGCCTTGCCGTCCTGTGCATCGACGACGAAGAGGTCCGATCCCTCGTCCCATCGGTACCGCGACCGGTGAAGACCTACGGAACGCGTGACGAAGCCGACCTGCGTGCAAGCGATCTGCGGCAGGACGGCATGCGCACGCGATTCCGGGTGGAGGGCAGGGCGCTCGAGGGCCCCTTGGAGATCGACCTCAATCTGCCCGGCCGGCACAACGTCTTGAATGCACTCGCGGCGATCAGCGTTGCTGTCGAGCTTGGCGTCGAGGAGGAGTCGATCGCACGGGCGCTGTCGCGTTTCGAAGGGGTGGGCCGTCGCTTCGTGGCCAGCGAGCTGACGGATGCGACGGGGCGTCGTCTGCTTCTGGTGGACGACTACGGTCACCATCCCCGGGAGCTTGCGGCCACCCTGTCGGCGGCAAGAGCGGGCTGGCCCGGACGGCGACTGGTGCTGGTGTTCCAGCCCCATCGCTACACCCGCACCCAGGAGCAGTTCGAGGATTTCGTGGATGTTCTGTCGACGCCGGACCTGTTGGTCCTGTGCGACGTCTACCCGGCGGGTGAAGCGCCGATTCCGGGCGCCGACGGGCGTGCCTTGAGCCGCGCGATTCGGACCCGCGGTGACTTGATTCCGGTATTTGCCCAGGGGATCGAAGCCGTGCCGGCGTTGTTGACTCGGCTCGTGCGCGACGGGGACATGGTGTTGTTGATGGGTGCTGGGGACATTGGTGCGCTGGCGGCGCGGTTGCCCGGATTGTTGCTGCGAGCCTGATCGGTCCAACCGAAATTGCAGGGGGAAACGATGAAAGTCTCCGGATTGATGGGACGGCTGATGATGGGATGCGGGGAGTCGCTTGGATCGCGCACGGCGCAGCGGATCGCGCTGCGGGATCGGTCCGCAAGTCTCACACCCGCGTGCTCGCAGCACACAAACCGGCAGCGCCTCACCCGCTTTCCGGTGAAGATCGTGTCGGATTCCCGGGTGCGCTGAGATGGGCCCACTGCGGGGGGATCACGCGGCCCGTCTCATCGAGGCCCAGCGGCTCAAAGGGCAGCACATCGACGGTGCTCAGGTCTCTGAGAAACAAGCGAAGTTCATGATCAGCACCGGTCATGTCAGCGCCGTGGACATCAGCGATCTGATCGATTTGGTGCAGCGCCGGGTCGAGCGCGCCACCGGGATCAGACTGGTACCCGAGGTGAGACGTGTCGCCGGAGATCATCCATGACGCCCCAGCCAGAACAAGCGACGAACCGGTTCGGAAAGGTCGCCGTGCTCCTCGGCGGGCGCTCGGCGGAGCGCGAGATCTCCCTTAAGAGCGGGAGCGCGGTGCTTGCGGCGTTGCTGCGCCTGGGCGTTGAGGCCCATGCCTTGGACCCGGACGAGCGGGTGCTCGAACGTCTGCGCGGGGATGCCTTCGATCGCGCCTTCGTCGTCCTGCATGGTCGTGGCGGTGAAGATGGGAGCATCCAGGGTGCGCTGGAAACCATTGGCATGCCGTATACGGGGTCCGGTGTCCTGGGCTCCGCGCTGGGCATGGACAAATATCGTTGCAAGCTCGCTTGGACCGGGCGCGGTCTCCCAACGGAGCAATCGGTGCTCCTGCGTACGGAGGCCGATCTGGTGGACGCTGAGGCGCTTGGTTTTCCACTCATGATCAAACCGGTGCACGAGGGGTCGAGTATCGGGATGGCGCGAGTCGAGGACGCCGAGACCCTTAAGGAGGCTTGGCGGATGGCAAGTCGCTACGATGCTCTGGTCCTGGCAGAGCGCTGGGTCGATGGTCTCGAGTACACCTGCGCCATCCTTGGCCGGGACGCACTGCCGCTAATCCGGCTCGAGACGCCGCACGCCTTTTACGACTTTGACGCGAAGTACAAGGCGAACAGCACGCGTTATCTCTGTCCATGCGGTCTCACGGAGTCTGAGGAGTCGCGGTTGCAGGCTCTCGCACTCGATGCCTTCGAGGTCGCCGGGGCAAGCGGGTGGGGACGCGTCGACCTGATGGTGGACCATAGGGGGCAGCCTTCCCTGCTGGAGATCAATACGGTGCCGGGCATGACCGACCACAGCCTGGTTCCAATGGCCGCGCGCGTTGCCGGCCTGAGCTTCGATACCCTGGTCCTGCGCATTCTGGAGACGAGCCTCGACCGTGGCTGACCCGACGCCAAGAACTGCCGCGACCGAGATGCCGGTGCACCAACGGCGCTCGGTGCGCTTGCGCGCCCTGCTGGGTCTTGTCCTGATCGCGTTGATGGCAACCGGTGTCTGGCTGCTTGGGGAGTGGGAACCGCGACTGTTGCCAGTGCGCATCATCGAGGTGGAAGGCGAGTTGCACCATCACTCCTCTCAGTTGTTGCAGCAGACCATCAGCGAGCGCCTGCATGGCGGTATTCTGACTGCAGACCTTCACGACCTGAGGTCGGCTGCGGAGGACCTGGCCTGGGTCGGTCGAGCCAGTGTCCGGCGTATCTGGCCGGATCGCTTGCTGGTCGAGGTCGAGGAGCATCGGCCGGTTGCCCGATGGAATCGCGATGGTCTGGTCACTGCTGAGGGGGTCGTTTTTCGCCCCGGGACGGGCACGGTGCCGGCGGGACTGCCGCTGCTCGAAGGCGATGATCAACGCGCCCCCCAAGTGGTGAGGCGTTACCAGAAGTGGCGCGATGAGCTGATGCTCGTTGGCCATCTAATTCAGACCCTGTCGGTGGACCCACGGGGGGCCTGGCATGTCGAGCTGGTCACTGGAGCCGAGCTGCATCTGGGCACGGAGGCGGTCGAGCAGCGCCTAGCGCGGTTCATCGCCAGTGCAGGGCAGTTGGAGGCAGCGGGGCGGCTGCTGGCGGTGGATCTGCGCTACAGCAACGGTTTCGCCGTGAAATGGGCACCGAAAGCGGACCGCCAGGTCCGCGCGAACACGGATCGCTCCACGCGGTCCGGCAGACGAGGATAAGAGCGGATGTCGCGACGTAACGATAAGAGTCTCTTGGTTGGTCTGGATATCGGAACCTCGAAGGTCGCCGCGCTCGTCGGCGAGCTGAAGGACGATGACCAGATCGAGATCATTGGGATTGGGACCCATCCCTCTCGGGGTTTGAAGAAGGGCGTCGTCGTCGATATCGAGTCGACCGTCCAATCGATTCAGCGCGCGGTCGAAGAGGCCGAGCTGATGGCCGGCTGCGAGATCCATTCCGTCCATGCGGGGATCGCCGGCAGCCATGTGAGAAGCCTCAACTCACATGGCATCACCGCGATCAAGGAGGTGGAGGTCACCCAAGCCGACGTGGACCGCGTCATCGACGCGGCGCGAGCGGTCGCAATACCGGCAGACCAGAAGATCCTCCACATCCTTCCGCAGGAATTCATCATCGACGATCAGGAAGGGATCCGCGAGCCCATCGGGATGTGCGGCGTGCGCCTCGAGGCACGTGTTCACATGGTGACGGGCGCGGTGAGCGCCGCCCAGAACGTGATCAAGTGCATCCGTCGCTGCGGGCTTGAGGTGGATGACCTGGTGCTGGCACAACTGAGCTCCAGCTACTCGGTGCTCGGTGAAGACGAGAAGGAGCTCGGTGTCTGTGTTGTCGACATCGGCGGCGGGACGACAGATCTCGCCGTCTTCACCGACGGGGCCATCCGCCACACCGCAGTCATCCCCATCGCCGGCGACCAGGTCACGAACGACATCGCGGTCGCACTGCGCACACCGACTCAACATGCCGAGCAAATCAAGGTCAAGCATGCCTGCGCACTCGCGCAATTGGCAGCCAATAGCGAGACCATCGAAGTGCCCAGTATCGGTGATCGACCGCCGCGTCGGCTCTCCCGTCAAACCTTGGCCGAGGTCGTGGAGCCGCGCTACGAAGAGCTGCTGACCCTGCTCCACAACGAGCTGCGTCGCAGCGGCTTCGAGGACCTGGTGGCAGGCGGCGTGGTGCTGACCGGTGGCAGCTCGAAGATGGACGGACTGATCGAGCTCGCCGAGGAAGTCTTCCACATGCCGGTGCGTCTCGGCGTGCCCCAGTACGTCATCGGCATGGACGAGGTCGTCAACAATCCGATCTATTCGACCGGTGTGGGCCTGCTGATGTATGCGCGTCAACACCGCTTTTCGCGGCGCCCTGAGCTCGCCGAAACCGGCGGGCTGCAGCGCGCTTGGTCGCGCGTGCGGAGTTGGTTCCAAGGCAATTTCTGAAGATCTGCGGGGACTGATCGGTGCGGTCGGGTCCAGTTCCGGCCGCTGATGAGCAAGCGATGGGGTCCGACATCGGACCTCATTGGTCGAGGGACCGCGACCTGCGGTCTCGTGCCGAGGCGCATCCAGCGTCGAGGCGATGTCGGGGGGCGGCCGCGCCGCAGCGCAGTCGCACGAGGTTCAAGAGGTCGTGCAACAGTCAGCATCGAACAGGAGACACCATTATGTTTGAACTCATGGATACGCATAGCCAGAACGCCGTCATCAAGGTCATCGGTGTCGGTGGTGGTGGCGGGAACGCGGTCAACCACATGGTCGCCGCCACCATCGAGGGGGTGGATTTCATCTGCGCCAACACCGATGCGCAGGCGCTGAAGAGCTCCTGCGTGAAGACCATCCTGCAACTGGGCGCGGGCATCACCAAGGGGCTGGGTGCCGGAGCCGACCCGGAGGTCGGGCGCAATTCGGCAATGGAAGATCGCGACCGGATCCAGGATGCGCTGGAGGGGGCGGACATGGTCTTCATCACTGCGGGGATGGGTGGCGGTACCGGCACGGGTGCGGCCCCGGTGGTTGCGCAGGTCGCGAAAGACCTTGGGATCCTCACGGTAGCGGTCGTGACCAAGCCCTTCCCGTTCGAAGGCACCAAACGTCGGCGCATCGCCGAGGAGGGCATTGCGGACCTTGCCAAGAGCGTCGACTCGTTGATCACCATACCCAACGAGAAGTTATTGGCCGTGCTCGGCAAGGAGATGAGTCTGCTCAATGCCTTCAGCGCCGCCAACGATGTCCTCCTCCATGCCACCCAGGGCATCGCCGAGCTGATCACCCGTCCCGGCCTGATCAACGTCGACTTTGCGGACGTCAAGACCGTCATGTCTGAGATGGGCGTCGCAATGATGGGCACCGGTGCGGCGCGCGGGGAGCAGCGCGCCCGCGAGGCCGCCGAGGCCGCGATCCGGAGCCCGCTGCTGGAAGACATCGACCTGGCTGGCGCCAAAGGCATCCTGGTCAATATCACCGCCGGTCTGAGTCTGACAATCGGTGAGTTCGACGAGGTCGGCAACACGGTGCGTGACTTTGCCGACGACGATGCCACCGTCGTTGTCGGGACCGTCATCGACCCGGCACTGGACGACGAGCTCCGGGTCACCGTCGTTGCCACCGGATTGGGAGAACGGCGCGTCTCGCTCAAGCGATCCGGCGTTCATGAAGCCGCGATGCATCTGGTGAGCGGGGGGGGCAGCAACGAGGGAGCGCCCAACTACGGTGAGCTGGGCCGCCCAGCCATCTATCGCCGAGGCGGCGGGGCTGCGGTCGCCGAGGCCGTGGAAGAGAGCGACCTCGATTATCTGGATATCCCGGCGTTCCTGCGGCGTCAGGCCGATTGATCAGGGGTTTCCCTTTATGTAATAGTTCTTTTAAAACAGGGATCTTTAAAAAGGTTCGCTCTTCATCTTGATAAACGTCCGGGAAAACCCTAAGCTATCGGTAAGGCGCCCCGCGTGCGGGGCGCGCGATGGCATGACAGACGGGAGACGACCGTGGCCTCGGCATGCGCTTGCTGGGCATTCGGTCATCGAACGGCCGGCGCAGGATGCCGCCTGCCGCCGTGTTTCGCGATGGGAGATCTCGACCGATGCTCAGACAGCGTACCTTGAAGAACGTGATCCGGGCGACCGGGGTTGGCTTGCATACGGGCGAGAAGATACCGCTGACCTTGCGCCCGGCCCCACCCGATACGGGCATCCTATTCCGTCGGGTCGATCTCGACGTGCCGGTCGAGATCAAAGCAACGCCGTTCAACGTCGGAGACACGCGTTTGTCGACGACGCTGGTCAAGGGCCAAGTCCGGGTATCGACGGTCGAGCACCTCTTGTCGGCCTTCGCCGGCCTTGGCATCGACAACGCCTTCGTCGATGTCGGCGCACCCGAGGTGCCGATCATGGACGGCAGCGCCGGTCCATTTGTGTTCCTGATCCAGTCGGCGGGCGTGGAGGAGCAGAGCCGCCCGAAGCGCTTCATCCGGATCAAACGGCCGGTCGAGGTTCGCGACGGCGACAAACTCGCGCGATTCTCCCCCTACGACGGCTTCAAGGTGGAGCTCTCGATCGAATTCGACCACCCTGCATTCGCTGCGCGTGCCAACCGGGCGGCCGTGGACTTCTCGACATCCTCGTTCGTGAAGGAGGTGAGCCGGGCGAGGACGTTCGGCTTCTTGAGCGAGATCGAGGCGCTTCGCGAGCAGAACCTGGCCCTGGGAGGCAGTCTGGACAATGCGGTCGTCTTGGACGAGTACCGTGTCCTCAACGAGGAGGGGCTGCGTTACGACGACGAATTTGTCAAGCACAAGATCCTGGACGCGATAGGCGACCTCTATCTTCTCGGGCACACCCTCATCGGGTCGTTCCGCGGGCACAAATCCGGCCATGCGCTCAACAACAGTCTTCTGCGCGCACTGGTCGCCGATGTCGATGCTTGGGAAGAGGTGGTCTTCGAGGATTCCGCCGCGGCTCCGATCTGTTACGCACATCCAGTCGCCTTTGCCTAATCCAGGTCCTGCGCAGCCTTTCCGCCCCGCTCGGGAGGCCGAGAGGCGTCCTCCGAGCGATCCCCGGCGGGCGCCTTAGCGGCCGGGGTGCGTCGTCCTGCCAGACGGCGAAACGCACCGGCCAGCGTTGGATCAGGCATCCCGTCGGCGATGGCCAGCAAATGCGCCACCGTCTCGTCGCTCAGTCTCGGGGCCCTTGTCTGCGAGCTGGCGAGTCGCCGCGCGCCCCGCAGTCCGTCATCCGTGACCTGGAGGTCCGTCGCGGCCCTGACCTGCACCAGCACCTTGACGATGTCTTCGGATACGGAGGACCGCGCCAAGCCGTCCGTCAAGAAACGGACCCGCGTCGCCCATGCGGGGGAGTCGACGAAGAGGGTCAGGATGCCCTCGCAAAGACGGGCGTCGCGACAGTGATCTCGGAGGGCCGGTGGCAACTGGCCTTGGATGGCGCTCAACGCCTCAACCCGCCGGCGCTGGAGCTCGGCGTGTTTTTGTATCAGGCGGTTGGCTTGGAGGAGCGCCTGAACATGCGCCAATCCCGAACGGCTCATCATGAGCCCCGTCTGCCGGCAAGAGGTTTCCGGCAGTGGTCGCCGTGAAGGCGGACCGAGCAGAGAACTCGAATCGGTCGAAAGCGCGCGTTGTTGCCGACATGCGCGGCATGAGACCACGATTCATCCCGACAAGCCCAACGTAGAGAGAAAACGATGTACCACCTCGATCGACGAAAAACCGTTCGTGGACAGGCCGTTGTCGCGCTCTTGGCGGCCACACTATTCACCATGGCCGGCGCAGGGCTCGGGTTCTGGGTTGGTCAATATCTAAACCTACCGACATTCTCAGACAGCCTTCCAAGTCAGACCTTCGTTGGCCTCCTTTCCCCCGAAAAAGCCCCCCCCCAGAACGCCCCTGGAGCCCCTGACGACGACCTCGACGCCATCGCTGTCCGTCTCGGCGAGATGCAGGCCGAGCTCCTACGGTTGAACGCGCTCGGCGAACGGCTCGTCCAGATGTCCGGACTAAGTGACGAGGAATTTGACTTCGATAACCCTCCGCCTCGGGGCGGGGCAGAGGACGGGCCGGCCCGCGACTACACCATTCGCGAGATCGCAAGCGAGCTTGGCAGCATGGCGACCCAGATTCAAGACCGCCGGCAGAAGCTCGAGATCCTCGAAGGGGTCGTCATGGAGAAGGAGCTCACCGCACAGGCCGGACCCTCAGGCTGGCCAGTCCGGTCCGGTTACATCACCTCCCGTTTCGGCTTCAGGATCCATCCGGTAAAAAAGACGCGCCTGTTTCACGAGGGGGTCGATTTTGCCAGTCCTCGCGGCTCCCCGATCGTCGCGGTTGCCGATGGGGTCGTGACGTTCAGTGGTCGCCAGGGGGGATACGGACGCATGATCGAGATTCGGCATGTGGACGGGCTGGTGACACGCTACGCGCATAACCACGAAAATCTGGTCAAGGACGGTCAATTGGTCCGGCAGGGACAGAAGATCGCAACCGTTGGAGCGTCTGGGACCGCGACTGGACCGCACGTCCATTTCGAGGTGCGGAAAGACGGCAAGCCGGTCGACCCGTTCCGCTATATCGACCGCAAGCCTCGCGCCATCCTGGCCGGCACCTCGGACGATCAGCCCGGATAGGACTCTCTGTCGAGCGGCCCCGAGGGAACCCGGGTCACGCGCTCAGGCGCCGAGTCGGGCGCGGCCGCTCGCCCCCCCGCTTCGGCCCGATTTAGCCCGGGACTCGGCCGCTTGTCCGGGTATGCTGGAGAACTGAGGCTGTGCCCGATGGCGCGCGTTCGCCTCTGCGGCTGTCATTGAATTCCGGTATCATCGTGGGATTTTCCGGAGAGGGCGCATAGGCAGCTGATGGTCAGACACCTGCTCAAGAAGGTCTTTGGCAGCCGTAACGAACGGCTGGTCAAGACACTGCTGAAGTCCGTGGCGCGGATCAACGCGCTCGAGTCCGAGCTTGAGCGGCTCCCGGATGACGCGCTGGCCTCCAAGACCCCAGCATTACGCGAACGCCTGCGTGGCGGTGTCGATCTCGAGACCTTGCTCCCGGAGGCATTCGCCGTCGTGCGCGAGGCCTCCAAGCGCACGTTGGGGTTGCGCCACTTCGACGTACAGATGGTCGGGGGCATGGTGCTGAATGACGGCAAGATCGCCGAGATGCGCACCGGTGAGGGAAAGACCCTTGTTGCGACCCTCTCCGCGTACCTGAACGCGCTCCCGGGCAAGGGGGTGCATGTGGTCACCGTCAACGATTACCTGGCACGCCGAGACGCGGCCTGGATGGGGCAGATCTACCGCTTCCTCGGTCTTTCCGTAGGAGTGATCAATTCCTCGGGCGGTCTGGGGCCTGACGCGGCCTCCTATCTGTTCGACCCCGCCTACGAGCCGCCGAGCGGTCAAGGCCACCGGCACCTGCGTCCGGTCTCGCGCAAAGAGACCTACGCCGCGGACATCACCTACGGCACGAACAACGAGTTTGGATTCGACTATCTGCGCGACAACATGGCCTTCGTAGCCGAGCAGCGTGTGCAGCGCGATCCTTTCTATGCGATTGTCGACGAGGTCGACTCGATTTTGATCGATGAGGCGCGCACGCCGCTGATCATCTCCGGGCCCTCCGAGGGCAGCACCGATCTCTACACGCAGATCGACCGGATCATCCCCAGATTGAGCCGCCAGCCGCCGATCACCAACGAGGAGGGTCAGCCGGATTTCGGTCCCGGGGACTACTCCGTCGATGAGAAGGCACGTCAGGTCTACCTCAGTGAAGAAGGTCACGAGCATGTCGAGGAGATGCTGGTCGAGATCGGACTCCTTGGCGAGGGTGACGGTCTCTACGATCCCGCCAACATCGCCCTGATGCACCACGTCTATGCCGCCCTGCGGGCTCACGCCCTCTTTCAGAGGAATGTCGACTATATCGTTCGCGACGGCCAGGTCATCATCGTCGATGAGTTCACGGGGCGCACCATGCCGGGGCGGCGTTGGTCGGAGGGCCTGCATCAGGCGGTCGAGGCCAAGGAAGGCGTCACGATTCAGCCTGAGAACCAGACGATGGCGTCGATCACCTTCCAGAATCTCTTTCGTCTCTACCCGAAGCTCTCCGGAATGACCGGGACGGCCGACACCGAGGCCTACGAGTTCCAGCAGATCTACGGGCTCGAGGTCGTCGTCATCCCGACCAATCAGCCGATGATCCGGGAGGACCGCGGCGACCTCGTCTACCTGACGCAGGAAGAGAAGTATGAGGCCATCATCGAGGACATCCGCGACTGTGTGGAGCGTGGTCAGCCGGTCCTTGTCGGGACTGCCTCGATCGAGACCTCTGAGCTCATCGATGGACTTCTCATCGAGCGGAAGATCGCCCACGAGGTCCTGAACGCCAAGCAACATGAGCGCGAAGCCGGGATCATCGCCCAGGCTGGACGGCCAGGTGCGGTCACGATCGCCACCAACATGGCGGGTCGCGGAACCGACATCGTGCTCGGCGGCAACCTGGATGCGGAGCTCGAGGAGGCGGGCCCGGATGCCGACAAAGAGACCATTCGGTCCCACTGGAGGGGACGCCATGCCCAGGTGGTGGATGCGGGCGGCCTGCATGTGGTCGGCACCGAGCGTCATGAGTCGCGGCGCATCGATAACCAGCTGCGTGGGCGGTCCGGTCGCCAAGGCGACCCGGGCTCATCGCGCTTTTATCTGTCTCTACAGGACAATCTGATGCGCATCTTCGCCTCCGAGCGCGTCGGGAAGATGATGCAGAAGCTCGGCATGGAGAAGGGGGAAGCGATCGAGCATCCCTGGGTCACCAAGGCGATCGAGAATGCCCAACGGAAGGTTGAGGGCCGTAACTTCGACATCCGCAAGCAGTTGTTGGAGTACGACGATGTCGCCAACGATCAACGCAAGGTCATCTACCGGCAGCGCCGAGAGCTGATGGACAGCGCGGATGTCTCGGAGACCGTTACGGCCATGCGTGATGATGTTCTGACGCGTCTGATCGACGCCTACATCCCACCAGAAAGCCTTGAGGAAGAATGGGATGTCGAGGGCCTCGGCGCCATTTTGGCCGAGCAGTTCGGGGGCGCTTGGCCGATTGGCGACTGGCTCGCCGAGGACGAGTCCCTGCATGAGGAGAGCCTGCGTACGCGGATTCATGACACGCTGGCCCGGGCCTATGCGGAGCGGGAACGGCTCGTCGGGTCGCAAACCATGCGTCAGATCGAAACCGCGGTGATGCTGCAGACGCTCGATACCCATTGGAAAGACCATCTCGCAGCCATGGATTATCTGCGTCAAGGTATCCATCTGCGCGGCTACGCGCAGAAGAATCCCAAACAGGAATACAAGCGTGAGGCCTTCATGATGTTCTCAGCGATGCTCGATAGCATCAAGCAGGACGTTGTGACCACCCTCGCCAAGCTCCAGGTGCAGGTGCCGGATGGATTCCCCGCGCCGCCGGTGGGGACCGCTCCCGTGATGGATCGGGAGTTCGAGTTCAAGCATGAGTCGTTTCAGGGTTTCGGTAGTGCAGGCGGAAGCGAACCCGAGGCGGGTGAAACAGTCGGTCGTGGCGACGCAGAGTCGCAGCATCAGCCCTACGTTCGGAGTGGCCGCAAGGTGGGCCGCAATGAGCCTTGCCCCTGCGGCTCCGGCAAGAAATACAAACAGTGTCATGGCAGGGCGACTTGAGATTCGCCTTGGAGCGGAGTCGCCCGGGAAGGACCTGGCCCGTCAGCGCTGAATCTTCCGCCTGATCCGAGCGATGCCTTGTCGCGTTTCTTGAGCGATGGTGACGTCATGACCCGACCCAGTCCGCCTGGTCACCTCGTGGACGGTGTGCGCCTGGCTGCCGGGGCCGCCGGGATTCGCTACACGGGGCGTGATGACCTTGTGATCATCGAGGTCGTCAAGGGGAGTGGCTGCGCGGCTGTTTTTACACGCAACGCCTTTTGTGCCGCACCTGTGCACGTCGCGAAGGCCCACCTGAGTCGGACAGCGCCGCGCTATTTGCTGATCAACGCAGGCAATGCCAACGCGGGTACTGGCAGACGCGGGATCCAGGATGCCGAGTCGAGCTGCGCTGCCCTCGCGAGGGTGGGCCAGTGTGCTGCCGAAGAGGTCCTGCCATTCTCGACCGGTGTGATCGGCGAGCACCTCCCAGTCGAACGGATCGCCGCCGCATTGCCGGACCTCATGGATCGGCTGGATGCGCGCGCATGGCCGGACGCGGCGCGCGCAATCATGACCACCGACCGGGTACCCAAGCTGGTCTCGCGCGAGTTCGAGCTGCACGGGCGTCCCGCCCGCGTCACCGGGATTTCAAAAGGTGCCGGCATGATCTGTCCCGACATGGCCACCATGCTCGCCTTTCTGGCGACCGATGCCGCGGTGTCGCCGACCTTGCTTCAGGATTGCCTGCGCGCGGCCGTCGCGGGCTCTTTCAACGCCATCACCGTCGACGGGGACACCTCGACCAACGATGCCTGCGTGCTGCTCGCCACCGGTGCATGCGGGAATCCTCCTGTTCGCGATACGGGTACAGCCGATGGCGCTGCCCTGCGCAAGGCCGTCGAGGCGGTGTGCGTCGATCTGGCGACCGCGCTCGTACGCGACGCGGAGGGTGCGACGAAGCTCGTCACTGTCCGGGTCGACGACGCGGCGAACGCCGACGAGGCGCGCTCAGTCGCCTACACCATCGCCCATTCACCACTTGTCAAGACGGCCCTTTTTGCGTCCGATCCCAATTGGGGGCGCATCCTCGCCGCGGTCGGTCGCGCCGGTATTCAGGACCTCGAGATCGAGCGGGTTCGCATCTACCTCGGCGACGTCTTGATCGTCGAGGCTGGGGGCCGAGCGCCGGACTATACCGAGGCAGCCGGTGCCGCGGTGATGGCCCGGCCCGAGATCCTCATCCGGGTATCGCTCGGCCGTGGACTCGCAGAGGCGCGGGTGCTCACCTGCGATCTTTCCTATGACTATGTCCGAATCAACGCCGAATACCGCAGCTGAGCCTAAGGCGATCCATGTCATGGTGGGTGCCCTGAGCGACGCGGCGGGGCGGGTCCTGGTCACAAAGCGAGCCGATCATCTCCACCAGGGAGGACTCTGGGAATTTCCGGGCGGAAAGCTGGAACGCGGCGAATCCCCCGAGCGAGGTCTGGCACGCGAGCTTGCCGAGGAGTTGGGCATCCGGGTCCGGGCCAGCCGGCCTTTGATTCGGGTTCGACACGATTACGCGGACCGGCGCGTCCTCTTGGATGTGCGGCGTGTCCATGGCTACGACGGCGTCCCGGTTGGCCAAGAGGGGCAACCGCTGGCCTGGCTTCGCCCAGAGTCGATGGATCCTGACTGTTTTCCGGCGGCCGACCGACCCATCATCGCGGCACTGCGGATACCCGACCTCTTTCTCATCACCGGGCGGGATCCAGTCCAGCCCGCCGTCTTCCTGAAACGCCTCGAGCGCGCGCTCGAGAGCGGCCTCTCGCTGATCCAGCTGCGCGCGCATGCGCTGCCCGCCCCCGATTACCGGGACCTTGCGCAGCGCGCCTTTTCGCTCTGCGAGCGAGCGGGGGCGCGTCTGTTGCTCAATCGCGACCCGGCGCAGACGATCGGACTGCCGCGTCACGGCCTGCACCTCACCACGCGTACCCTCATGCGTCTCACCGAGCGGCCGGGCCGGCCCGACGACCTGGTCGGTGCGTCCTGTCACAACGCCGCGGAGCTCGCGCAGGCCGCGCGCCTCGGACTCGACTATGGGGTGGTCTCGCCGATCAGGCGGACCGCGTCCCACCCCGGCGCGGAGCCGCTCGGTTGGCGAGGTCTCGCCGAGCTCTCGGAGGCCGCGGTGCTCCCGGTCTATGCACTTGGCGGGCTGACTACCGCGGACCTCGAGGTAGCCATCGCGCACGGTGCCCAAGGGGTTGCGGCGATCCGAGGACTCTGGCCGGAGATCTGAGCAGGGCCGTGATCCGCAGACGACGGTATTCGACGCGCCGGCGCTTCCAGGCCGCTCAATGTGCCCGATGGGGCGCGTCGGTCCCGGGCGGCTCCTCGCCGGTCCCCTCAGGCGCATCGGGGATCCGGTGGTTTTCGTCGAGCCAGTCACCGAGATCGATCAGGCGGCAACGCTCACTGCAGAACGGCCGCCAGGGGGAGGTCGAGCCCCAGACCACGGGTTTTCCGCAATGGGGGCAAGAAACGGTCCTGGC
>NZ_JAJDNA010000040.1 GCF_022340925.1 Thiocapsa sp. | reverse complement strand
ACACCGCGCGAGAATATCGCCGCCGGCGCCGACCTGGTAACCTTTTCCGGCGACAAGCTGCTGGGTGGCCCCCAGGCAGGACTGGTGGTCGGTCGCGGGGACCTGATCGCCGAGATCAAGAAAAACCCGCTCAAGCGCGCGCTGCGCGTCGGAAAGATCACCTTGGCCGCACTCGAGGCCGTGCTCCGCCTCTACCGTAACCCCGATCGATTGCACGAGCGCCTGACCGCGCTGCAGCAGCTGACCCGTCCCGAGCCGGAGATCCGGAGCGCCGCGCAGCGGCTGCAGCACTGTCTGCGAGATGCCCTGTCCGGGCTACCGGTCGACGTCGAGATCGTCCCGCTCAAGTCTCAGATCGGCTCCGGCTCGCTACCCATCGATCGGCTTCCTTCGGCCGGCCTTGCCGTGCGCCCGCAAGGAAGGAGGAGCGGCGTGCTCCATCGGATCGAGGCGGCGTTGCGTGGACTTCGCCGTCCGGTCATCGGCCGCATCGAGAACGACGCGCTGCTCCTGGATCTGCGTTGCCTTGCCCCAGGCGAGGAGAGCGAGTTTTGCCGCCAGCTCGCGCACCTGAAGGCAGGCTGAAACCATGCTGATCGGGACCGCCGGCCATATCGACCATGGCAAGACCACGCTGGTGAAGGCGCTCACCGGCGTGGATGCGGACCGTCTGCCGGAGGAGAAGGCGCGGGGCATCACCTTGGATCTGGGCTATGCCTATGCACCGCTCGCCGATGGCTCGGTGCTGGGCTTCGTCGATGTGCCCGGACATGAGAAGCTGATTCGCAACATGCTCGCGGGTGCGACGGCCATCGACTTCGTCCTCCTGGTCGTCGCCGCCGACGACGGTCCGATGCCCCAGACGCGTGAGCACCTCGAGCTACTCGACCTGCTCGGGCTGACTCAGGGTGCGGTCGCGCTGACCAAGTCCGATACCGTCTCGCCGGATCGGCTCGATGAAGCACGGGGCGAGGTGGCCGAGCTCCTGGCTCGCACCGGTCTCTCCGACAGTCCGCTCTTCCCGGTATCGGGCCGTACGGGTGAAGGGGTCGCCGCCTTGCGTGCCCACTTGGAGACCGCGGCTGCGGCATTCGGTCGGCGACCAGTAGCGGGGCGCTTTCGGCTGGCGATCGACCGCAGCTTCTCGCTCACGGGCGTGGGCACGGTCGTGACGGGCACCGCGCAAGCCGGGGCCATCGCCGTCGGCGATTCGGTGATGATCTCACCACCCGGTCTGAAGGCACGGGTGCGCGGTCTGCACGTTCAGGATCGACCTGCCGAGCGCGGCCAGGCCGGCGAGCGCTGCGCGTTGGCGCTCAAGGGAGATTTCGATAAGAGTGACATCGAGCGCGGGATGTGGGTGGTCGATCCCGCGCTCGCAATCCCCCTGTCGCGCCTTCAGGGCGAGCTGCGTGTGCCGCCAAACCAGAAGCCATTGACTCACATGCAGAGCGTGCATGTGCACCTCGGGACCAAGGACGTCATCGGGCGGGTCGCCTTGCTCGACTGTCGCAAGGTGGACGCCGGTGACACGGCGCTGGTGGAGATCCTGCTGGAGCAGCCCACGCTGGCGCTGCGCGGGGATCGCTTCGTCCTGCGGGATGCGGGCGCGCAGCGTACCGTCGCCGGTGGCCGGGTGCTCGACATCTTTCCCCCCACTCGCCACAAGCGCGCACCCGAGCGCCTGGCGCTGCTCGATGGGATGCGGGTGGACGATCCGGCCGTCTCACTCGGGGTCCTCGCCACCCAGGCCGCAGCCGGTATCGACCTCGATCGCTTCTCCCTGAGCTGGAACCTTGGCGACGCAGAGTCTGAGACACTGTGGCGGCGCACCGATCTGCGCGTGATCCAGCAGGCCGGCAACGCATCCATCGGCGTCGCACGACCGGCCTGGGCCGCGCTGAAGTCCCGGTTGCTCGTCGCCTTGGCCAGTGAGCATGAACGGGCCCCCGACATGATCGGTGTCGAGCCAGAGCGGCTGCGTCGGATGACCTCGATCAACCTGGCGCGTCCGGCGTTCGATGCCCTGATTGCCGAGCTCCTTGCCGCTGAAGCGATCACCCAGACGCGGTCCTGGCTGCACCTCCCGAGCCATCGCGTCAGCCTCACCGCCGCCGACCGCGAGCTCTATGCCGAGCTCAAGCCGCTATTGGAGACGCAGCCCTTCAATCCGCCGCGGGTCCGTGACGTGCACCAGGCATCGGGCACGCCGGAGGCGGCCGTACGGCAATTGTTCAAGCGGGTCGCCCGTGCCGGAGAGCTCTACCCGGTCGCGCACGATCACTATTTCACCGCCAACGCTGTTGCGCAGCTGGCCAGCATCGTGCAGCAGCTGAACGAGGAGCAGGGTGCCGCACGCGCTGCCCCATTTCGTGACATCATTTTCCCCGACGGCGGCGGGGGCCGTAAGGTGGCGATCCGGATTCTCGAGTTCTTCGATCGCATCGGCTACACTCGCCGCGCTCGAGACGACCACCTGTTGCGTCCCGAAAGCGCGGTCCATCAGTGGATCTCGCGATGAACAAAGGAAGAGATCGTTCCCCGGTGGGGCGCCCGGTCTTCAAAACCGGGAGGGGCTGTCAAGCGGTCCCTGGTAGGTTCGACTCCTGCTCTCTTCCGCCATCCGTCCCCTTTGGTTCCACCCGAGTCTCGGCGCCTGTGTGCCTTCGCGTCGTGGGGCCTGTGGACTCCGGTCGATCGGCCCCGCACCTCTTGTTTCGTGCGTCGATGACAACGCTATGAGTGACCCTAAAGAAACCACGATCATTCGACTGACGCAGCTCGCGACCTGCGCGGGCTGAGCGGCGAAACTCGGCCCTGCCGAGCTGTCGCAGGTTCTGCGCAGATTGCCGATCAGCACCCACCCGGACGTGATCACGGGGCTTGAAGCCCCGGACGATTGCGGTGTCATTCGCGTGCGCGAGGATCTCGCACTGGTGACCACGGTGGATGCCTTCACGCCGGTGGTCGACGATCCCTATGACTACGGGCGCATCGCCGCCATCAACAGCCTCTCCGACATCTATGCGATGGGCGCACGGCCCATCTCGGCCCTCTCGGTGGCGGGATTCCCGGATACCCGCCTGCCGCTCGACGTGCTCGCCGAGGTGCTGCGCGGGCTGGTCGAGGGCGCCGCGGCCGTCGGAGTGCCGGTGCTGGGCGGGCATACGGTCAAGAACCCGGAGCCCCTGTTCGGCCTGGCGGTGACCGGGATCGTCCATCCCGATCAGGTGACGCTCAAGGGTGGCGGACGCGTCGGGGACCTGCTGGTGCTCACCAAGCCCCTCGGCATCGGTGTTATGACCACCGCCATCAAGAACGAGCGCCTGTCTAAAGAAGGTACGCGGCTGGTCACGGAGCTGATGCTGACGGCCAATGCACGGGCCGCGGAGATCATGGTGGAGCACGGTGCACGTGCAGCGACCGATGTCACCGGCTTCGGCCTGTTGGGCCATCTGCTGGAGATGGCGGAGGGTGCGGGACTCGGTGCCGAGATCGATTTTCCGGCGGTGCCGGTGCTGGACGAGGCGCTCGAGATGGCCCGTCTGGGTCTCTTCCCCGGCGGGGCCAGGACCAATTACGAGGCCTATCTCGGGCGGCTGGACTTCGACCCCGCGTTGGAGGAGTGGCAACGCCTGCTGTTGGCCGATCCCCAAACCTCCGGCGGGTTGTTGATCTGCTTCGCGCCCGAGCGCCTCGACAACGCCCTCGAGGCCCTGCGGCTGGCCGGCGTGCCGGCGGCGGTGGTGGGCCGGCTGGTCGCGGCCTCGCGGCCCGGTGTCGTCGTCAAAGTGCCACAGAGACTTGATAGCGCCGGCAGCCTCGCTTCCGGATAGGAGCCGAAGGCCGGGGCGAGCCGAATGCGGGCTCCAAAAAGGAGGCTACAGGTACTTGGTCCGGGCACGCAGGTCCTCGATGCCGACCTCCACGTCCTGAAAGGCAGCGCCCTCGTCGATGGATTGGGTGTCGGGGGCGATGACATAGGCCTTCATTGGGTTCCGCCTGCTCAATATCGTAGACGTGTCGTTGATCGATTGCGGGCATGCCGAGTCCGTTGGCCACCTGGACCGAGCCGAGGCCGGCGTCGCCCGGCCTCGGCTCGGCTCCTTCTGCTCGTCGAATTAGGAAAGGTCGAAGCGGTCGGCCGTCATCACCTTGTTCCATGCAGCGACGAAGTCGCGGACGAATTCCTCGTCACCATCGTCGGACGCATAGACCTCCGCGACGGCACGCAGCTCGGCGTTCGATCCGAAGATCAGATCCACCGGCGTCGCCGTCCACTTCAGCTCGCCCGTGACACGGTCGCGACCCTCGTAGATGCCGTCGGCGTTGTTCGATTTCGACCATTTCGTTCCCATGTCGAGCAGGTTGACGAAGAAGTCGTTGTTCAGCGTACCGGGATGGTCCGTGAATATGCCGTACTCGACACCACCGGCGTTGGCACCCAAGGCGCGCATGCCGCCCACCAGCGCCGTCATCTCCGGGACGGTCAGCCCCAGCAGGTCCGCGCGATCGACCAGCATCTCCGCGGGCGACTGGCGGTTGCCGCTACCGAAATAGTTGCGGAAACCGTCGGCCGTCGGCTCGAG
>NZ_JAJDNA010000135.1 GCF_022340925.1 Thiocapsa sp. | reverse complement strand
GGACTCTCCAGCGTCGGCGATGTCTACTGGGATACCGTGGTCAACTTCCTGTTCGTCATCTTGGTCGGCCGCTATCTGGAGGCGATCTCGCGGCGACGGGCGGTGGCCTCCACCCAGCGTCTGCTCGACCTCCAGCCCAGGGTTGCGACGCGGCTCGAGGGGGATGCCGGTGAGGCCGAGTCCGTCGTGCCGATCCGCGCCTTGCGGCTCGGCGAGCGCGTCCTCGTGCGGCCGGGCGAGCGGATTCCGGTCGACGGGGAGGTGATCGCCGGGGGCAGTGGCGTGGACGAGTCGATGCTGACCGGTGAGTCGCGCCCCGTCGCCAAATCGATCGGTGATCAGGTGGTGGCGGGGACCATCAACGGTGCAGGCGTGCTCACCGTTCGCATCCAGGCGCTGCTGCGCGAGACCGCGCTCGGTCGCATCATCCGCCTGGTCGAGGATGCCCAGGCCAGTCGCGCCCCGATCCAGCGCTTGGCCGACCGCATCGTGCCCTGGTTCGTGGCGGTCACGCTCGGGCTGGCGATGCTGACCTTCCTCGGGTGGTTGCGAGTCGACATGGAGGTCGCCATCATGGCGGCCACCGCGGTCCTCATCATCACCTGCCCCTGCGCCTTCGGAATGGCCACACCCATGGCGGTGGCGGTCGCGACCGGGCTGGGCGCATCGCGTGGGATCCTGGTCAAGAACGGCGCCGTGCTTGAGCGTCTGTCCTCGATCGATCACTTCGTCTTCGACAAGACGGGGACCCTGACCGTGGGTCGCCCGACCGTGACCGGATTGGCGACGGAGGTGGCCCGGTGGACGCCCGTTGCGATCAACGACCTTGGTGACGAGGCGCGCTCGGTCTTGCGGCGGCTCGGCGCGCTGGAGCGGTTCTCCGAGCATCCGGTGGCTGCCGCCATCCTGGACCTCTGCGCGCGGGCCGAGGTGGGTGGGCCCATGGCGGCGGTCGAGGAGGTCGAGATCGCCGCCGGTCTCGGGATCAAGGGCCGTGTCGACGGCGTCGAGGTCTTGGCAGGCAGTCGGGACTGGTTGGTCCGCAATGGGGTGCGTCCCTGGGCGGGGGGGCAAGGGCGGGTCCCGGGATCGGGCGACGTCGGTCTGGTGCACTGCGCCGTGGCTGGAGAGGAGGTGCTGCGGATGGGTGTCGCGGACCCACTTCGCCCCGATGCGGCGCAGGTGATCGGCCGGATGCGCGCGCGCGGGATCAGGGTCACGCTGCTGACGGGTGATCGGCGCGAGACCGCCGAGGCGATCGCGGCCAAGCTTGGTGGAGTGGAGGTGATCGCCGAGGTCCTGCCCGAGGAAAAGGATCAGGTGATTGCTGGGCTTCAGCGCAATGGCCACCGCGTCGCCATGGTCGGTGACGGTGTCAACGATGCGCCTGCCCTGGTGCGAGCCGATGTGGGCATCGCCATGGGCAGCGGGACCGACGTCTCGATCGCCAGTGCCGACATCGTCTTGATGTCGAGCGGGCTGGAACGGGTCGAAGAGGCCGCTCGACTGTCGCGCCGAACCCTTCGGACCATTCGCCAGAACATGGGGATCTCTGTTGTCTACAATTTGGTTATGGTCCCGCTGGCGATGGCCGGGTTCATCACGCCTCTGATCGCGGCTGTGTCGATGCCGCTCAGCTCACTGGCCGTGATCGGCAACTCGGCCCGGATTCGTCCCTTTCTCGACTCAAACGGAGTGTCCCGGGGCCGCGGCGCGGGCCGGGTCGCCTGCGATGACGCGAGCGAAGCGCTTGAAAGCCGGCCGGTTCGGGTGTGAGGTGAGTCGGTTTGCGCGCGGGCCCAAGCCCTGAGACGGAGGTCTGATCGAGCGATGGAAGTCATCTATGGCCTGATCCCGGGCATGCTGGTCCTCGGCCTGGCGGCGGTCGCCGTGCTGTTCTGGGCAACCCGCACCGGTCAATACGACGATCTGGAGGGGGACGGCCGGCGGATCCTGATGGATGAAGACGAGATCGACCCGCGCCGCTTCCCTGACGCGGATCTGGGGACTGACCGGACCGAGGCCCGGTCGCGCGCTCGCCCCGGCGGGGACGGGTGACGACGACTGGACACGATCAGTCGTCTCGGCAACGGAACATGGAGGAGCCGGGAGACCGCTTCTACCTGCGGAAGCGCTGAATGATTCAGCGCTTCCCGTGCGGGGAGGATGCCCGTTTGATTATTGGCCGGGATTGCCGATCAGACAGGCTCCTAGGTGATGACGTCGGGCTCGAGACGCCCCGTCCGGGCCTCAATCTGGGCGAGCTCGCGTGCAACCAGGATGAGTGGCCGCATCGCCTCCTGGGTGTCGCGATGGTGGTGAGCCGGATCCGGCTCGAAGGACTCCAGGTAGACCCGCAGGGTTGCGCCCTCCGTGCCTGTGCCCGACAGGCGAAAGACGATGCGGGCCCCGTTTTCGAAGCCGATCCGGATACCCTGTCGTTCGGAGCGACTGCCGTCGATCGGGTCGGTATAGGCAAAATCGTCCGCATAGCGGACGATCTGCTCGCCGAGGCGCCGGCCCGGGAGATCGGGGAGGAGGATCCGCAGGTGATGCATGAGGCCTTCCGCGGCGGCGGCGTCGACTGCCTCATAGTCGTGCCGGGTGTAGAAGTTGCGTCCGAAACGGCGCCAGTGGTCGCTGAGGATCTCGGCCACTGACTGTTGACGCACGGCCAACAGGTTCAGCCAGAAGAGGACCGCCCAGAGTCCGTCCTTCTCGCGGACATGGTCCGATCCGGTCCCGAAGCTCTCCTCTCCGCAGAGCGTGATCCGGCCTGCATCCAGCAGATTCCCGAAGAACTTCCATCCCGTGGGGGTTTCAAAGCACTCCACGCCCAACTGCTCGGCCACCCGATCCGCGGCCTGGCTGGTCGGCATCGAGCGGGCGATCCCGCGGATACCCGAGGCATAGCCCGGGACCAGGTGCGCGTTTGCGGCGAGCACGGCGAGGCTGTCGCTGGGGGTGACGAAGCAGTCTTTACCCAGGATCATATTGCGGTCGCCGTCGCCATCGGAGGCTGCCCCGAAATCCAAGGCGTCCGGTCCCTTGGTCAGCGCCACCAGGGCCTTCGCGTGGGCCAGATTCGGATCTGGGTGGCCGCCGCCGAAATCCTCCAGCGCCTCGGCGTTCATCACGGTGCCCGGCGGGGCCTTCAACCGGCTCTCCAGGATCTCCACGGCGTAGGGGCCGGTCACGGCATGCATGGCGTCGAAACGCATCCGGAAGAGTCCGGAGTTGAACAACTGATGGATCGCGTTGAAGTCGAATAAGGACTCCATGAGCTGGGCATAGTCGCTGACTGGGTCGATGATCTCGACCTCCATGTCGCCGACGCGCGTGCGCCCGATCTCGTCGAGATTCGTCGGTGTGCCTTCGAGGGTCCGGTACTGGCGAATCGATTGGGTGCGCGCGAAGATGGCCTCGGTGACCGACTCGGGTGCCGGTCCGCCCGCCGCGATGTTGAACTTGATCCCGAAATCTCCCTCGGGTCCCCCGGGATTGTGGCTCGCCGATAGGACGATCCCGCCTTGGGTCCGGCGCTTTCGGATGACGCAGGAAGCCGCCGGGGTCGACAAAATCCCACCGCGACCGACCAAGGCGCGTCTGACCCCGTTGGCTGCGGCCATGCGCAGGATCGTCTGGATTGCCTCACGATTGTAATAACGGCCATCGCCGCCAACCACCAACTCGCCGCCGGCGAGGTCCGTCTGGGTATCGAAGATCGCCTGAACGAAATTCTCCAGATAGTGAGGCTGCCGGAATACCCCGACCTTCTTGCGCAACCCCGAGGTACCAGGGCGCTGGCCCTCGAATGGTGTTGTGTCGACGACTTGCGGTTGCATCTTCAACCCCTTGACTTGGAGTGACTGGGCCTGCACTGATGGACGCGAGCGGCCTCGCGGCGCGATCCGATGCGCACGGCATCCGTCGCTGCTCTTGGTCTTCGGGGCCCGGACCCGGCCGTGCGGTCACACGTTTCCAACGGCATTGTATCCCCGGAGGCCCGTGCGACAATACCGCCGCGGCTCGCGCGGTTGCCGGATCACACGCCATAAAGCAGGTGCCGGCGGGTTTGCTTCCGTCCCCTGAGTCCTCTGCAGATTGACGAAAGAGTGAGGTGTCTACGCACTATGACAGTCGAAGCGCACAAAGAAACGCTGGAGTTCAAGGCCGAGGTCAGCCAGGTGCTCGATCTCGTCATCCGTTCCCTGTACTCGAACAAGGAGATCTTTCTAAGGGAGTTGATCTCCAACGCCTCCGATGCGGCAGAGAAGCTGCGGTTCGAGGCGCTGAGCGACGACGGACTCTACGAGGGGGAGAGCGACCTGCGCATTCGGGTGGAGGTCGATCGCGATGCCGGCACCCTGACGGTATCGGACAATGGGATCGGGCTCAGCCGTCAAGAGGTGATCGAGACGATTGGAAGTATCGCGAGCTCGGGCACGCGGCGCTTTGTCGAGAGCCTCTCCGGCGATCAGGCGAAGGACAGCAAGCTGATCGGCCAATTCGGGGTTGGTTTCTACTCCGCCTTCATCGTCGCGGACAGGGTGACGCTGATCTCCCGCCGCGCCGGACTCGGCGCCGAGCATGGCGTCCGTTGGGAGTCTGACGGCCGTGGCAGCTTCACGCTGGAGACGCTGGAGAAGCCCGGGCGCGGCACGGATGTCGTGCTGCATCTGAAGGACGACGAGAAGGAGTTCCTCGACGCCTGGCGGCTGCGCGGCATCATCGGTAAGTTCTCAGATCATTTGGCCCTGCCGGTGGAAATGCGCAAGGAGCACTATGGCGACGAGACCCAGGAGGCGAAGGATGCACACCCCGAGTATGAGCAGGTCAACCGTGGGACGGCGCTCTGGATGCGCAACAAGTCAGAGATCACAGAGGCGGAGTATCACGACTTCTACAAGCATGTCTCGCACGACTTCGACGTGCCCTTGGCCTATGCCCACAACCGGGTCGAGGGGACGAACGAGTACACCGCGTTGCTTTTCCTCCCCAAGCGGGCGCCGTGGGATCTCTGGGAACGTGACCCGAAACATGGCGTGAAGCTCTATGTTCGCCGCGTCTTCATCATGGACGAGGCGGACAAGCTGATGCCGCACTACCTGCGCTTCGTGAAGGGCGTTGTTGACTCCGACGACCTTCCGCTGAACGTCTCGCGCGAGATCCTTCAGCACAACCGCAAGATCGATACCATCCGTCAGGCGAACACCAAGCGGGTGCTTGGCCTCCTGGAGACGCTGGCCAAGGACGAGCCGGAGAAGTACGGCGAGTTCTGGGACGAGTTCGGCCGTGTGCTCAAGGAGGGTCCGGCCGAAGACTTCGCGAACAGGGAGCGCATCGCCGGTCTGTTGCGGTTTGCCAGCACGCACAGTGAGAGCGATGCGCAGCGCGAGTCCCTCGACGGGTATCTCGAGCGCATGAAGGGGGGGCAGGACAAGATCTACTACATCACCGCAGAGACGCCTGCGGCGGCCCGGCACAGCCCGCATCTGGAGGTCTTCCGCAAGAAGGGCATCGAGGTGCTCCTTCTCTCCGACCGGGTCGACGAGTGGTTGGTCAGCCACCTGGGCCAGTACAAGGACAAGAGTCTCCAGTCCGTGGCCAAGGGCGATCTGGATCTCGGTGAGCTGGCCGGTCAGGCGGAGAAGGAAGCGAAGGAAAAGGCGGCTGCGTCACACGGGGATCTGCTCGAGCGACTCAAGGCCAGCCTGGGCGAGCGGGTCGAGGCCGTCAAGCCCAGTGCACGCCTGGTCGACTCGCCGGCCTGCCTGGTCGTCGGCGAGCACGACATGAGTGCCCATCTCGCACGGGTTCTCAAGGCGGTTGGCCAGACCGCCCCGGAGAGCAAGCCGACCTTGGAGGTCAATCTAGACCATCCTTTGGTCAAGCGTCTCGAGGCCGAGAGCCAGGACGACCGCTTTTCGGACCTGGCCCTGATCCTCTTCGACCAGGCCCAGCTCGCCGAGGGCGGCCAGCTCGATGACCCGGCGGGATTCGTCGCGCGCCTGAACAAGCTGATGCTCAACATGATGATCGCCGGCGGTTGACCGCCATCACTGGCTCAGCGATGCGGCAGGCTTATCCAGGTATGGATTCTGCGCAGTGGCCCTGGTGAATGGGACTGTGGCACACTCCCTCGACCATACAACGAAACTGGGAATAGCGACATGCGCGTCATCCTCTTGGGCGGCCCCGGCGCCGGCAAAGGTACACAAGCCGGATTCATCAAAGAGCACTTCAAGATCCCGCAGATCTCGACGGGCGACATGCTGAGGGCGCATGTCAAGCAGGGCACGGACCTGGGCAAGGCCGCCAAGAAGATCATGGACGAAGGCGGTCTGGTGTCCGATGAGATCATCATGGGCATGGTCCAGTCCCGTATCGCCGAAGATGACTGCAAAGCGGGCTATCTGTTCGACGGTTTCCCGCGGACCCTTGGTCAGGCCGATGCGCTGAAGGCCGCCGGTGTCGGCGTCGATGTCGTCGTCGAGATCGATGTGCCGGACGAAGAGATCATCCGGCGCATGTCGGGCCGGCGGGTGCACTTGGCGTCAGGCCGGACCTATCACGTGCTCTTTAATCCGCCCAAGGAAACGGACAAGGACGACGAGACCGGAGAGCCCTTGATTCAGCGTGACGATGATCGCGAGGAGACGGTGCGGGAGCGGTTGAAGGTCTATCATGCGCAGACCGAGCCGCTGATCCGCTACTACTCCAGCTGGGCCGAGGAGGGCGGCGAGGGCGCGCCGCGCTACGTGAGGGTCGAGGGGATCGGCTCGGTGGAAGGGATCCGCGACGCGATCATCGCCAAGCTCGAGGCGCTGGGATCTCAGAAGGTCGTTTGAAAGTCCCTGTCGCGAACGCGTGAAACTGCGGGGGTCGGGGGAGTCTGATAGTATCGTCTCAATTTCTTCAGTTCCGGGACATCCAGCATGGCGGTGATAGAGCTTGACAGGGCGAATTTCGAGCAGACCATCCAGGACAACGAGTTCGTTGTTGTCGATTTCTGGGCACCTTGGTGCGGTCCCTGCCGCTCTTTTGCCCCCATCTACGACAAGGTCTCGGACGACGTCCAAGGCGTTGTCTTCGCCAAGCTCAACACGGAAGAGCACCAAGAGATTGCGGGCCACTTCCAGATCCGCTCCATCCCCACTCTGATGATTTTTCGTGAGCAGATCATCATCTTCTCTCAGCCCGGCGCGTTGCCCGAGGCTCAGCTCCGCGAGCTCTTGGGCAAGGCGAAGCAGCTGGACATGGCAGAGGTCAAGCGCCAAATCGACGCGCAGTCATCCAAGCAGGCTTAGGGCGGCCCAGTGTGCCTGGATCTGCTCCGCGGGGACTGCCATCGATGCACTGTGCCTATCATGCCTCGGCAGTTGCCTCCATTCTCTCCGGCCGTCCGAACGTCGGTGCGCTTATGGGACTCTGCGAGGAGAACTTCGGGCGGCTCTCGCGTCTTGTCCCGGATCTGCGGGCTCGCTCAGGTGTTTACACCTCGCGGAGCACAGAGGCCGTTGAGCTCTATCTGGACGTGCAAGAGCAGGCCCGCTTCACGACGACCATCGGTCTCACGCATCTCTTCCCGGTCCATGGCGAGCCAAGGGTCTATGCTGACCCCGATGCACGGCTGAGGGTTTACCACGATGCCCGACAGGTGGAGGTCCTCGACCTCCGCCAGACCATCTTGCCGTTGCGTGCCGACTACCAGTCCCCCGCTCTGGCGGCAAAGTGGCAAGTCAACCTGTTTCTCGCCAAGTGGCTGGGGTACTGTCTGCGGCAAGGACACGGCTTCGGGTGCGTAGAGGTCGCCGAGCGGCTCCCCGAGCCCAATGCGCGGGTCTCGACCTGTCTTTGATCCGGCATGCCCTCGGCGGGGGGAACAAACGTCGCGATCGGCCCCTTCCCATCCCCGCCGAGGCGAGCCGCCGAACGTCTTGAGCCTCGGAGTATTGAAATGTCAAGATTGTTGACTATTTTACTTGGGACAAGGACGCGCCGATTCGTCTCGTGCTCGTCCCACGGCTCACCCTATCCAGGCATCCCTAAGATGAGACTATCGACGAAAGGCAGATACGCGGTTACCGCCATGCTCGACCTCGCGCTGCATTCCGGCAACGGGCCGGTGACGCTGGCGGACGTCTCGGTGAATCAAGGAATTTCGCTCTCCTACCTCGAACAGTTGTTCGCGGCGCTGCGAAACAAGAAGCTGGTGCGCGGTGTGCGCGGCCCAGGCGGGGGTTATTACCTTGGTAAGCCGGCCAGTGAGATCTCGATCGCCGACATCATCTGCGCGGTCGACGAATGGGTGGAGTTCACCCGGTGCGGCGGGCGGGAGAACTGCCGGGACGGTCAGCGCTGCTTGACCCACCATCTGTGGGACCAGCTCAGCGATGAGATCTTCCGCTTCTTGAGCGACATCACGCTTCAGGATCTGGTCGACCGAGGTCGGAGTCGACCGGGTTCCCCGACGATCGAGGTCGGCGATCTTGAGGACCGTGCCAAACGCAGGGCGGCCTGAGCGGAACCGATCGGTTGCCCCGGCGTTCGGATGCCGGGGCATTCCTCCGGCTGTAGGGTCGCTTGGTCAGGGCGACTGACTTCAAAGCCCGCCCTTGGCAACGGGGCTGAACAGGCGCGATCGGTAGTGGTATCCTGCAGTGCTGGGGCCACCGCTTTGATGAACCTGTTTTCGCTCTATGGCCGAGCAGCCAGACGGTTTGATCACGATTCAAGACTTTGTGCGCTGGGGCGCGAGTCGCTTTAACGCGGCAGGTGTGTCCTTTGGACACGGAACCGACAACGCCATCGATGAGGCCGCGCACCTGGTGCTGGGTGCGGTGAGCCTCGGTCCCGGACTGCCACCGAATTTTCGCGAGTGTCGCTTGACCCCGGCCGAACGTGTACTGGTGACCGAGCTGATCGAGCGGCGGGTGTCCGACCGCATCCCGGCGGCCTACCTGACTGGACGCGCTTGGTTTGCCGGCCTGGAGTTTCTGGTCAACCGGGAGGTTCTGATCCCACGCTCACCGATCGCGGAGCTGGTGGAGGCGGGCTTCGAACCTTGGATCGATGCCGAGATGATCGGTCGTGTGCTCGACCTCTGCAGCGGCTGCGGCTGCATCGGGATCGCGGCCGCCATCTATCTTCCGGATGCCGATGTCGACCTCGTGGACGTCTCGTCGGGCGCGCTGGAGGTGGCGAGGCGCAACGTGGAACGCCACCAGGTCGGAGACCGGGTACGCGTCCTGGCGTCGGACCTCTTTGCGTCATTGTCGGGCGACCGCTACGATGTGATCGTCTCGAATCCGCCCTATGTCTCCCGTGACGCGTTTGACCTGTTACCGCAGGAGTACCGCAAGGAGCCCGAGGTCGGGCTGCTCGGTGGCGACGATGGACTCGATCTGGTGTTTCGGATCCTGGACGCTGCGGCGGACCATTTGACCGAGGAAGGGATTCTGGTGGTCGAGGTCGGGAGCTCAGCCGTCGAGCTGGAGCGGCGCTTGCCGGCCGTGCCCTTCACTTGGCTGGAGTTCGAGCGCGGCGGGGAGGGCGTCTTCCTGCTGACACGCGAGCAGCTCGAACGTCACCGCTCGGAGCTCGATGAGGCATTGTGTCGATGAGCCTGAGGCGTGCTGCGAGCACCGGTGAGTATGTCGAGTGGGTCGCTCAGGCTGTGTTCGAGGTCGCCGACCTGCGCGATTGTCTTGAGTACGAGATCGAGGACATGGCCCGATTTCCGGCCTTCCTGGATCCACGCCAAGAAGGCATTCGAGCGCTGGACGCCGCGATGCCGGAAGGGGCCTACACCTTCGGCCGCGAGGACCTCCTCTTCATGGACTTGGCCGAAAAATACGCGGAAGAGATTCCATTCCATACCCTGCTCAAGCGGATCAACGAGACGCACCGCCGCGGGCTCGACAGCGGCGGGGATGAAGCCTGAGCAAGGCCTGACGAAGACGACCGAGCGGGCGTCGCCACCGACACACCGCGGCTGGAGGGTTGAACGGTGGAGCAAGGCATCTCATTCGATCTGGATCTGATCCGTCGCTACGATCAAAGCGGACCGCGGTACACCTCGTATCCGACCGCGGTGGAGTTCGACGAGTCGTTCGGTATCGCCGCTTATCGCGCGGCCTGCGAGCGCAGCAACCAGAGCGGTCGTCCGCTGTCGCTCTACTTCCACATCCCGTTCTGCGATACCGTCTGTTTCTATTGCGCCTGCAACAAGATTGCGACCAAGGATCGATCGCTGGCGCCGCCCTATCTGGAGCGGGTCCATCGTGAGCTGGCGCTGCAGGCCGAGCTTTTCGACTCCGCTCGCGTCGTCGAGCAGCTGCATTGGGGCGGCGGGACGCCAACCTTCCTGAGTCACGATCAGATGATGGAGCTGATGGAGGTGACCCGTCGTCATTTCACGTTGGCCGACGATGAGATCGGCGAGTATTCGATCGAGATCGATCCACGCGAGGCCGATGCAGCCGGGGTCGCTTTGCTCCGGCGCTTGGGATTCAATCGAATGAGCCTGGGTGTCCAGGACTTCGACCCCAGGGTTCAGGCTGCCGTCAACCGCATCCAGACGGAGGCCGAGACGATGGCCGTGCTCGAGGCCGCTCGGGCAGAGGGTTTCCGCTCGATCAGCATCGACCTCATCTACGGTCTTCCGTTTCAGACGCCCGACAGCTTCGCCCGCACCCTCGAGCGCATCATCGCGGTCGATCCGGAGCGGCTCTCGGTTTTCAACTACGCCCATTTGCCCGAACGCTTCAAGCCACAGCGTCGCATCAATGCCGCCGATCTGCCGGCCCCCGAGGTCAAGCTGGACATCCTGCAGTCCACGATCGAACGGCTGACCGACGCCGGGTACGTCTACATCGGAATGGACCACTTCGCGCGGCCCGATGACGAGCTGGCCCTCGCCCAGCAAGCCGGGACCCTCTATCGCAATTTCCAAGGCTACTCGACTCACGCCGATTGCGATCTGATTGGAATCGGGGTGACGTCGATTGGGAAGGTCGACAACACCTACGGACAGAACCGACGTGGGCTCGAGGAATACTACGACGATCTGGATGCCGGGCGCCTGGCCGTGTTCCGTGGGATCGAGCTGACCCGCGACGACCTGATCCGTCGCGATATGATCACCCGTCTCATCTGCCATTTCGAGCTGGATATCCCGTCCGCGGAAGCGGCTTGGGAGATCCGGTTTGATGACTATTTCGCGGATGCCCTGTCGAAGCTGAGGGGCATGGCGGGTGATGGGCTCCTGGAGCTCGATGAGTGTCAGATCCGCATCCTGCCGCGCGGGCGTCTCCTTGTTCGGAACATCTGCATGGTATTTGACGCCTATCTGGCCACCAAGACGGGGCCGATCGGGTTTTCGAAGGTGATCTGACTGCGTCTTCGATGGCGGTCGAGACGATGCCGGCCGATATCCCCGCGCGCTTCCGTGCGGTCGCGGCGTTGCGTGGTAGCGCCCCCTGCATCTTCGAGGACCGGGGCGACTGGAGCTTCGCCGCGCTCGACCGGGCCTCGGATGGTGTCGCCGCGTCCCTTGCCCGGGCCGGCGTCCGGGACGGGGCGCGACTGGCCCTGTTGTGCGGCAACGGCGCCGAGTTCGTCGTGGCTTACCTGGGCATCCTCAAGGCCGGAGCGACCCTGGTCCCGCTGAACCTCCTGCTCAATCCCAAGGAAATGGGCTTCATCCTCGGCAACAGCGGTGCGAGCGGGCTGCTGTATCAGGCGGCCCTCGAGGCCGTTGCGTCTGCGGCACTCGATGGGCTGGTCGGGGTCGACCTGCGGGTGCGCATCGGCGGCGACGGTCCGGCTGATCCATCCGTGCAGGACTTCGGCGTCATGATGCGCCATCGAGGCCCGGCACCAGCCTGCCCCCAGGATCCGGAAGCGGCGATCGCGGCCATCCTCTACACGTCGGGCACGACCGGTCGCCCCAAAGGCGCGATGCTGTCCCATTCCAACCTGCTCGCGAATGCCGACGCCATTGCTGTCGCACTGGCGCTCAACAGTGCGGATCGGGTCTTGGTCGTGCTGCCCATGTTCCACGCGTTCGCGGCGACGGTTGGTGTCCTGACCCCGCTGGTCCATGGCCTCGGGATCGTCCCGGTCGCCAGATTCGAGCCGAGATTGGTCTCTCAGGCAATCGCGCGCCACGGCGCCAGCGTCTTCTTAGGCGTCCCGAGCCTATACGGCCTGCTGCTGCGACTTGATCCGGACACGGTCGCGCATTGGAGCGGGGTGCGGGTCTGCGTGAGCGGGGGCTCGGCGATGCCGACCGCGCTCATGGCCGCATTTGAGGATCGCTTCGGGATCCCCGTGCTCGAAGGGGATGGGCCCAGCGAGTGCGGACCGGTCACCTGCGTCAATCCGGTCGCGGGCGTACGCAAACCGGGCTCGATCGGGTTGCCCATCCCGACGGTGGAGGTCCGCATCCTCGATGGAGCGGGCAAGGAGGTGGCCGATGGAAGCTGCGGCGAGGTCTGTGTCCGCGGCCCGAGCGTCATGAAGGGCTATTTCAGGCAGCCCGAAGCGACGCGCGAGTCATTTTTTGGCGATTGGTTTCGGACAGGAGATCTGGGCTATCGAGATGCCGACGGGTATGTCTACCTGGTGGACCGGATCAAGGATCTGATCATCACGAACGGGATGAACGTCTATCCGCGGGCGATCGAGGAGGTGCTCTATGCTCACCCGTCGGTCGTCGAGGCGGCGGTGGTCGGGGATCCGGATTCGAGGCACGGCGAGGTGCCGGTCGCCCACGTGGTTCTGCGCTCGGGCTCAGGGTCGCGCGCGGCGGACCTGCGTATCTGGTGTCGGGAGCACCTGGGACAGCATGAGGTGCCGCGTCGGTTCGTGATCCGGGAAGGATTACCGAAAAACGCCGCCGGAAAGATCTTGAAGCGGGAGCTGCGACGTACGGGGGAGCACGAGCGAGGCGTGGATGCCCCTTGAGGGGCAGCGTCCCGGCGCTGTCGCAGCGCTGAGGGACTCGGCCAACGCGGACAGATCCGCAGCCGAGCTCGATCTGGATCTTGATCGGCTGCCCCGGCGCGAGCGAGCCGACTCTCATCGCGGGCGCGTCAGAGTCCGGTCGGAGTTTGGAGCATTTCTTACCATCGGGCTATACTGGCCTGCTTTCATGGGCTGCGGGCATCTCACCCGAGCCAGGACTCGGCAATCTGCGGAGCCAATCAGCGAGCGGTACCGACGGGAGACAATCAATGCAGGTTTCGGTGGAAGCGGGCGAAGGGCTCGAGCGGCGGATGAAGATCGATCTGCCCCCGGAGGAGGTCGCGGTCGAGGTTGAGAAGCGCCTGCACAAGCTAGGCCGCAGCGCACGCCTGCCCGGCTTCCGTCCGGGCAAGGTCCCGATGAAGGTCCTGAGGCAGCGTTTCGGAGACGCCGTGCATCAGGAGGTCTTCGGCGAGATGGTGGAGTCCAGCTTCTCCGAGGCGCTCGCACGCGAATCGCTCCGCCCGGCCGGCATGCCGCGGATCGAGCCCGAGGTCGACGCCGACGAGCGGCGCTTCGGCTTCACCGCGACCTTCGAGGTGCTGCCCCAATTAGAGCTCGCGCCCCTCGCCGGACGGGTCATCAAGTCCCCAAAGGCCGAGATCACCGACGACGACCTGGAGGCGGTGATCCAGCGCCTGCGTCGTCAGCGCGCGACCTGGAAGCCCGTGGAGCGTCCCGGCGCGATGGGTGACCGCCTGACCATCTCGTTCGAAGGTACGGTCGCAGGTGAGTCCTTCGAGGGCGGATCGGGTTCCGGTGCCCAGATCGAGCTGGGGGCGGGCCGGATGATCCCGGGGTTCGAGGAAGGGTTGGTCGGCGCGTTGCCCGGCGATCAACGCCCTTTGGATCTCGTCTTTCCTGACGATTACCGGGTCGAGCAGCTTGCGGGTCAACCCGTGCACTTCGACGTCACCGTCGAGGCGGTGGCGGAGTCGGAGCTGCCCGCGGTCGACGCCGATCTCGCGAGGTCCTTCGGGGTCGGGGACGGGGATGTGGCGCGTTTTCGCGAGGACGTGCACAAGAACATGGAGCGCGAGTTGAAGCAGCGGCTCGACGCCCGCAGAAAGGAAGCGGTGATGGAGCTGCTTCTCGAGACCCACGATGTCGAGCTCCCGCAGGTCTTGGTGCAGCAAGAGATCCAATCCATGAGCGAGCAGATGCGCGACTCACTGCGCTCCAAGGACCTTCCCGTTCCGGAAGGACTGTTCGACGAGGCCGCGCGCCGCCGTGTCTCGCTGGGGCTGATCATCGGGGAGATCGTGCGGCAGCAGGGGATCCGGGTTGATCCCCAACGTGTGCGAGCCGCCGTCGAAGAGATGGCATCGACCTATGATCACCCCCAGGCAGTGATCGACTACTATTATGCCGACCGCAAGCGTCTGAGCGGGATCGAAAGCCTCGTTCTCGAGGGTCAGGTCGTCGACTGGGTGCTGGGCCAGGTGACGGTCGAAGACCAGCCGTTCAGCTTCGCCGAGGTGACCGAGTCAGCGTCCGTTGCCTGATCGGGCCGGTGCAGGGCCTTCTGCGCCGAGGTGCGCGGTTGGTCGGTATCGCGAACCGGGGTTGTCGGGTGTCGGCGGACGAGATTCCGCCTGAGATGACATCGTCATGACGCCTGCCGCACCGAGGTTGCCGGCTGCGTGCCGTTGAGACATCGTCGGGGTGTTCCCGCCCACCTAGGCCAAGCTGAGCCGATCAGCGCCTCGCCAACTCCGTTAGACACAGGTTGTGATGCGTCCCATGAATCATCTATCGAGTCGTTCAGACTGGCAGCCCGCCGGACTTGGATTGGTTCCGATCGTCGTCGAGCAGACGGCTCGCGGTGAGCGTTCGTTCGACATTTACTCGCGGCTCCTCAAAGAGCGCGTTATCTTCGTCGTCGGGCCGGTCGAGGATCACATGGCGAACCTGGTCGTCGCGCAGCTGCTGTTCCTGGAATCGGAGAACCCGGACAAGGATATCCATCTCTACATCAACTCGCCGGGCGGGTCCGTCACCGCGGGCCTCGCCATCTATGACACGATGCGCTTCGTGCGTCCTGACGTCAGCACCATGTGCATCGGTCAGGCCGCCAGTATGGGCGCCTTGCTGCTGGCAGGTGGCGCGGCAGGCAAGCGTTTCTGCCTTCCCCACTCCCGCATGATGATCCATCAGCCGCTGGGGGGATTCCAAGGACAGGCGACCGATATCGACATTCACGCCCGAGAGATCCTTTACATCCGAGACCGACTGAACCAGATCCTGGCGAAGCACACGGGTCAGCCGATCGAGAAAATTGCCGACGATACCGAGCGTGACCGGTTCATGGGGGGCGAGGAGGCTCAGACTTACGGGTTGATCGACAAAGTGATCACCGAGCGGGGGCCGGCCGCGGCGAAGACCTGATGATCGCCCCCTGCTGCTGCAGGGCGACAGCTGAGCCTCGCCCGAGCGCTTCGCCGAAGGCCGGGCGGCCTGGTCGGGGCCCCAGGTCCGCGAGTCTGTCCGGCGCCTTTCACCGCCTTGCCATCTAACAGTAAACCGTTATGATTGAGCTTGGCCAAGCACGGACGCCGACACCCTGACCACAACCGACCCCACGGGAGTCATCCGCGATGAGTGGAAACAGTCACGGCAAGAGCGAAGACGGGAAACTTCTCTACTGCTCGTTCTGCGGCAAGAGTCAGCACGAGGTCCGCAAGCTCATCGCCGGTCCTTCCGTGTTCATCTGCGACGAGTGCGTCGAGCTCTGTAATGACATCATCCGCGAAGAGATGCAGGACGGCGTCGGTGAGGCAACGAGCAATCTGCCAAAGCCGCGCGAGATCAAGACCCGGCTCGACGAGTTCGTGATCGGGCAGGAACAGGCCAAGAAGGTTCTGTCGGTTGCGGTGTACAACCATTACAAGCGTCTTGAGGTCGCCGAGGCCAAGGAAGACATCGAGATCGCCAAGAGCAATATCCTGTTGATCGGGCCCACGGGGTCGGGAAAGACCCTGTTGGCGGAGACCCTCGCCCGGCTCCTCAATGTGCCCTTTACCATCGCCGATGCGACGACCCTGACCGAGGCCGGCTATGTCGGGGAAGATGTCGAGAACATTATCCAGAAGCTGCTTCAGAAGTGCGACTACGACGTCGAAAAGGCGCAGACGGGGATCGTCTACATCGACGAGATCGATAAGATCTCGCGTAAGTCCGACAATCCTTCGATCACTCGCGACGTCTCCGGCGAGGGGGTCCAGCAGGCGTTGCTGAAGCTGATCGAGGGCACCATCGCATCGGTGCCGCCGCAGGGCGGGCGCAAGCATCCGCAGCAGGAGTTCCTGCAGGTCGACACCTCCAATATCCTGTTTATCGTCGGAGGCGCCTTCGCCGGGTTGGATAAGGTCATTCAGAACCGGTCACGCAAGACCGGCATCGGCTTTTCCGCGGAGGTTCGGAGTCAAGATGACCGTCGCCAGATCGGCGAGCTCTTGAGCGCGGTGGAGCCGGAAGATCTGATACGTTATGGTTTGATTCCGGAGTTCGTGGGCCGCCTCCCGGTGATGGCGACCCTGGAGGAGCTGGATGAGCCGGCGCTGATGCGGATCCTGACCGAGCCCAAGCACGCACTGGTCAAGCAGTATCAGCGCCTCTTCGAGATGGAGGGTGTCGAGCTCGAGCTGCGCGATGATGCGCTCCGAGGGATTGCCCGCAAGGCGATGGAGCGAAAGACCGGTGCCCGAGGCCTGCGAACCATTATGGAGCAGGTTCTGCTCGACATCATGTATGACCTGCCTTCCATGGACCATGTCGGAAAGGTTGTGATCGACGCCTCGGTGATCGCGGGGGAAAACAAGCCCTTCTTGATTTACGACGGCATTGAAAAGCAAGCCGTAGCGGCCGACTGAAGATTGTCCGAAACCGCGCGCGTCACGCGCGTGGCCCCCGCCCAGTTCAGAGTTTGTTGAAGTCGGCACTGGGCGCCCTGATTTCTAGCTGATCAAAAGAGTCTACCGGCGCTCCTGGGTGCACCGCGGTTGCGGCACTGCACTCGGATGAGGTCGTCGTAGGCCGTACACTTCATGAGAACGGGTTTCCATGGCGAAGAACCAGATATCATCCATCCCGGCGTCCGGAACGCAACAAGAGGTTCCTGTCCTGCCGCTGCGGGACGTCGTCGTCTATCCACACATGGTCATCCCGCTGTTTGTCGGCCGCGACAAGTCCATCCGTGCGCTTGACGCGGCCATGGCGAGCGACAAGCAGATCCTGCTGATTGCCCAGAAGAGCGCCGATGTGGACGACCCGGGTGTCAGTGATCTGCACGATATCGGCACGCTCGCCAACATCCTGCAGCTGCTCAAGTTGCCCGATGGAACCGTCAAGGTGCTCGTCGAGGGCAATCAGCGCGCGCGAATCGAGCGCTTCTTGACCACGGAAGAGTCCTTCTCGGCGAGCATCGAGCCGATGACCGAGACCCTGGAAGTCGACGAGCGCGAGGAGGAGGTCCTCATGCGCTCGGCGGTCACGCTGTTCGATCAGTATGTCAAGCTCAATAAGAAGGTCCCGCCCGAGGTCCTGACCTCGCTTTCGAGCATCGACGAGGCGGGCCGGCTGGCCGACACCATGGCGGCCCACATGTCGTTGAAGCTCGACGAAAAGCAGCGCGTGTTGGAGATGATCGACGTGCAGGCGCGGCTCGAGCACCTGATGGGACTGATGGAGTCCGAGAACGACATCCTGCAGATGGAAAAACGCATTCGCGGGCGCGTGAAGCGCCAGATGGAGAAGAACCAGCGCGAATATTATCTGAACGAGCAGATGAAGGCGATCCAGAAGGAGCTTGGTGAGCTCGAGGATGCGCCCAACGAGATCGAGGATCTGGCCAAGCGCATCGAGGCCGCCGGAATGCCGCGCGAAGCCAAGAACAAGGCGCAGGGCGAGTTGAACAAGCTCAAGCTGATGTCGCCGATGTCGGCAGAAGCGACCGTCGTTCGCAATTACATCGACACCCTGGTGGCAGTGCCGTGGAAGAAGCGCAGCCGCATCCGCAACGACATCCAGGTGGCCGAGGCGGTCCTGGACAATGACCACTACGGTCTCGAGCGGGTCAAGGAGAGGATCCTCGAGTATCTCGCGGTGCAGCAGCGCGTGCGCAAGCTCAAGGGACCGATCCTCTGTCTCGTCGGCCCCCCCGGCGTGGGAAAGACCTCGCTCGGTCAGTCCATCGCCCGTGCGACCAACCGCAAGTTCGTGAGGATGTCACTTGGCGGAGTCCGCGACGAGGCGGAGATTCGCGGCCATCGTCGCACCTACATCGGCGCTCTGCCCGGCAAGATCATCCAGAATCTGTCGAAGGCCGGCTCGCGCAATGCCTTCTTCCTGCTCGACGAGATCGACAAGATGGCCATGGACTTCCGTGGTGATCCGGCCTCCGCGCTGCTTGAGGTGCTGGATCCTGAGCAGAACCATACCTTCAACGATCACTACCTCGAGGTGGATTTCGACCTCTCCGAGGTCATGTTCGTCGGCACGGCCAACACCCTGAATATCCCCCCGGCCCTCCTGGACCGCATGGAGGTGATCCGCCTCTCGGGTTACACCGAGGATGAGAAGGTCGCGATCGCCGAGCGTTACCTGCTTCCAAAACAGATGAAGAACAATGGACTCAAAGAAGGCGAGCTGGTGATCCGCGAGAGCGCCTTGCGCGACATCATCCGGCACTACACGCGTGAGGCAGGGGTGCGCAATCTCGAGCGCGAGATCTCCAAGATCTGCCGCAAGGTCGTCAAGGAGGTGCTGCTCAAGAAGCGCGATGCCGCGACCACCGTCAGTGCGAAATCATTGGAGAAGTATCTGGGGGTGCAGCGCTTCCGCTATGGTCGAGCCGACGAGCGCGACCAGATCGGGCAGGTCACAGGGCTCGCGTGGACGGAAGTGGGTGGCGAGCTGCTGCGTATCGAGTCGGCGCTGGTTCCGGGCAAAGGCAAGTTCACCTACACGGGTCAACTGGGTGATGTGATGCAGGAGTCCATCCAAGCCGCCATGACCGTGGTTCGGGCGCGTGCCGAGGCACTCGGCGTCCCGGCGGATTTCCATAACACCGTCGACGTGCATATCCATGTGCCCGAGGGTGCCACGCCCAAAGACGGCCCGAGCGCCGGCGTCGCGATGTGCACCGCGCTGGTATCGGCTCTGACCAAGATTCCGGTTCGCTCGAGCGTCGCCATGACTGGCGAGATCACGCTGCGGGGCGAGGTGTTGCCGATTGGGGGTTTGAAGGAGAAGCTGTTGGCCGCCCATCGCGGTGGCATCGAGACAGTGATCATCCCGCTCGAGAACGAGCGCGATCTCACCGAGATCCCGCGGAACATCAAGCAGCATCTCCACATCCATCCGGTGCGTTGGATCGACGAGGTCCTGGACATCGCGCTGACCGAGCAACCGTCCCGAGCGGGAGTCAAGAAGGTCGAGGGGAACGATCCGGTGACGGAGGAGGAGGATTCGCGCGAAACGGCGAGCGATGCCGCTCGTGACCAGAGCGCGCGACTGCACCACTGAGGCATCTGTGCTGAGGTGACGGTCCCCCCCGCCGGTTGTTTGGAGGGGCCGCGTTGCTGATCCGCGAATCCCGACGCCAGAGCCAGCGCGACCGATACCCGGCATTTCAGACCGCACCCGACTCGGCGCGCACCCCCTCCGCATTGCGGCGCGTTGCCAAGGTCGGTTGGATCCGTCCCCCTTGTCGGGCGACACCGCCACATGCGTAGCGCCTCGATTTGTCTCCCTCGCGACACCTGATGCGCTTCCGCACCCTCCTAGCTGAAAAAGCCTGTTGCCCTATTGCGGACTCCGTTTTAGCATGCGTCGTAGATCAGCCAAGCTGGTGGAAAGGAGGGTTCAGCCGCATAGACGACTGGTCGTGAGGATCGGCCGCCGTGGTGGTCTGTGGCAATGGCCCATAATCTAATGAGTAGACAGGGGGATCGATGAATAAGTCGGAGCTTATCGAAAAAATGGCGGATGCCGCAGACATCTCCAAGACGGCTGCATCGAAGGCGTTGGACGCCTTGACCGATGGGATCGCCGTGGCACTCAAGTCAGGCGACACCGTGTCTCTGATCGGCTTCGGGACCTTTGCGGTGAAGGAGCGCGCCGCGCGCACGGGACGCAACCCCCAGACCGGAGCCGCGATCGAGATCAAGGCGTCCAAGAGTCCTTCTTTCAAGCCTGGTAAAGCCCTGAAAGACGCCGTACAATAACGGATCTCCCGGAGGGTGCTTAGCTCAGCTGGGAGAGCATCGCCCTTACAAGGCGAGGGTCGCAGGTTCGATCCCTGCAGCACCCACCAAGGCTTCTCGGAGCGGTAGTTCAGTTGGTTAGAATACCGGCCTGTCACGCCGGGGGTCGCGGGTTCGAGCCCCGTCCGCTCCGCCATCTTCAGATGTTGGGGACACACCGGGAGGTGTCCCCAATCCGCGCCCCGCTTCCATTCGTCAGCGGCCCTTACAGACATGCTTCAAGCCATCCGGGAACGTGCCCAAGGCTGGATCGCCTGGGTGATCGTCATTCTCATCAGCATTCCATTCGCCCTCTGGGGAATCCAATCTTACCTGGGGGTCGGCGGCGAGCCCGTCATCGCCAAGGTCAACGGGATCGAGATTTCCGAGCGCGACCTTGATCGCCGCGTCCAGGAGGCGCGCATCGAGCTTCGCGAACGCCTGGGCGCAGCGTACGACCCGGCGGCCTTCGACGAGGGTCGGCTTCGCTCCGAGGTTCTGAACGACATGATTCGGCGGACGCTCCTGTTGGAGGCGTCCAACCGGATCGGCATGCGGGTGTCGGACGAGGAGATCCGCATTCAGATCCTCTCCGAGCCCGCCTTTCAGCGTGACGGGCGCTTCGATCGAGAGGCATACGAACGGCTCCTGCAGATTCAGGGCCTGTCGCCTGCGCAATTCGAGGGCCGGTTGCGTCAGGAGCTCGTCGGGCAACAGTTGCTCAGGGCGGTCGTCGGCAGCGAGCTGGTCACGCGCAAGGAGCTTGACGACTACCAGCGCCTAATCGGCCAGCGGCGTGAGCTTGTGTACGCCCGGGTCCAGGCCGCTGACTACCTTAGTGATGCCCCCGTCGAGGAGGAGGAGATCGAGGCATATTACGCGGCTAACACGGCGCGTTTCCAGAACCCAGAGATGGTGAAATTGGACTATCTGGTCCTGGACGTTGCCGAGCTCGCCAAGGGGGTGGAGATCTCCGAGGAGGAGGTGCGTCGGACCTATGAAGCCGATCAAACCCGCTTCGGCCAGCCCGAGCGACGAAACGTGCGTCATCTGCTCCTGTCCGTGCCTCAAGACGCCGACGAAGCCGCTGCGGACAGCGTGCTGACGCGGGTTCAGACGATTCGTGATCGGATCATCGCCGGCGAGCAGTTTGCCGATGTCGCGGAAAGGGAGTCCCAGGATCCGAGCAGTGCAAGCCAGGGCGGCTCACTCGGGACCATTGAGAAGGGGATGATGGACCCGGAGTTCGACCGGGTGGCGTTTGGGCTTTCCGTGGGCGAGGTCAGCGAGCCGGTTCGTACGCGCTTCGGCTACCATCTCATCGAAGTCACCGAAATTGTCCCGGGTCAGACGAAACCCTTCGACGAGGTCAAGGCGGAGCTTCGCGCCGAGCTGTCGAGGCAGCGCGCCGAGTCGCTGTACTATGACCTCGGGGAAAGGCTCGCGAACCTGGCCTACGAGTCGCCGGATAGTCTGGAGCCTGCAGCGGACGCGCTCGGGCTCCGGATCCAGCACAGCGACTGGGTAGGGCGCGACGGCGGCGAAGGCATTCTGGGGACCCCGCGTGTCATCGGTGCCGCCTTCAGCGAGGATGTCCTCGTCGGTCGCGCCAATAGCGACCTTATTGAGCCGGAACCCGAGGTCCTGCGCGCGATCGTCCTTCGTGTTGCCGACCATCGCGTGGCTGCCACCAAGCCTCTCAACGAGGTGCGCGACGAGATTGTCGCTGAGCTGCGTCTCGAGCGCGCACGTCAGGCGACACTGGAAGCGGCTGAAACCGCGGCTGAGCAGCTGCGTCAGGGTGTGCCCTGGTCAGAGGCCGTTCCCGACGAGGCGGTCGAGGCGCCGGGTTTCGTCGGTCGCGATCTTCCCAGCGTGCCGGCCCCCGTTCGAGACCTCGCCTTCAGGCTCCCGCCCCCCGAGGCTGGCGTTCCCAGCGTCGGCACGGCGATGCTGGACAACGGCGACGTCGCCGTGGTTCAGATCACGGGCGTCGAGGACGGCGAAGTGAGTCAGGCAGACGCGGATGGCTCCTCGCCCGGCGCCGAGGTGTTGGCCCAGCTGTTGGGCCGTCAGGCTTATGAGGCCATGCTCGGGGACATCGAGCGGCGAGCAAAGGTCGAGCGTCGTCCCGTCAAGTCCGGCCCGGATCTCTAGGGAGAAGCTGATTGATCGGCCCTCCCGGCCAATAATCGGCGCGGAGCTGGAAAAAACGCAGTTTCCCAGCTCCTTCAGCTTCAGACGCTTCGGCTTTCGAAAATGGCGGGGAATCCTGCCCCGCGGGACATGCCGATCGATCAGCGTCTCCCGAGCCGGCGGTCTCTGAGCGTGCGGATCGGGGCCTAGCTGCGCCATTCCTCCGATCCGCTGGCCGGCGCTTTGTTTGATCCATCGGTGGTCCGCACTCGCGATGTTCTCGGGGGCAATCGGCGGGTGGTCGAGGGCTCAGCCCATGCCGAGGATGTGGTAGCCGGTGTCCACATACAAGACATCGCCCGTGATACCGCTCGCGAGGTCCGAGCACAGGAAGGCCGCGGCATTCCCGACCTCCTCGATGCGGACGTTGCGACGCAGCGGGGTTCGTTCCTCGACTGTCTTCAGCATGTCGCGAAAATCGGAGATGCCGGCTGCGGCCAGTGTGCGGATCGGTCCGGCGGAGATGGCGTTGACACGCGTCCCCTGCGGTCCCAGGGACGCCGCCAGGTAGCGCATGTTCGCCTCGAGACTCGCCTTCGCGACCCCCATCACGTTGTAATTGGGAACCGCCCGCACCGCGCCCAGGTACGTCATGGTCACCAGGGCGCCGCTTCGCCCGTGCATGAGGCGCCGGCCCGCCTTCGCGAGGGCCGCGAAGCTGTAGGAGCTGATATCGTGCGCCGTCGCGAACCCGTCGCGCGTCACGCTGTCCACGTAGTCGCCCTCGAGCTGGTCTCGCGGCGCGAAGGCGACCGAGTGGACGATGGCGTCCAATCCGTCCCAGCGCTCGCCCAGTGAGTCGAACAGGGCCTGGATGTCGCTGTCACTGCCGACGTCCAGCGGGAGTGTCAGATCGGAGCCGCATTTGCTCGCCATCTCTTCGACGCGGGATCTGAGCTTGTCGTTCTGGTAGGTTAAGGCGATCTCGGCACCCTCGCGGTGCATGGCCTGCGCGCAACCCCAGGCGATGGATCTGTTGCTTGCGACGCCCGTGATGAGGATCTTCTTTCCGCTTAGGAATCCCATGGCTCGATGTCTCTACCTCTGAGTTGGTGGCGCTGACGACGCGTGTGTCGTCGAATCCGTGTGGTGCTGACTTCCATCGACCCTTGATGGATCAGCCTTCGGCCTGATCTCACAGGGCCGGTGCAGTTGCCGTCTCAGACGCGGCGCGCGCGGCTAACATTACAGAAACTCGGTTATCGGTGAAAGGTTAAGGCGTGCGGTCAATCCAACTGAGCCAAGCTTGGCGTTTTCCCGCACTGGCACTGCTTGCGTTCCTGCTGGCTGGGTGTGGCGAGGTGCCATGGAACAATCCCTACCGGGGGGCGGATGAGACGAGTACAACCCTGTACAGCTCGTTCGCCGATCGGCCAAAGCACCTGGACCCCGCTCGCTCCTACAGCGCGGACGAGTATGCGTTCCTGGCGCAGATCTACGAGCCCCCGCTTCAATACCACTTTCTATTGCGGCCCTACCGACTCGTGCCGCTGACGGCGCGGGAAGTGCCCGAGCCACGCTATTTCGACGCCGACGGTCAAGCCCTCCCCGCGGATGCCCCGGCAGAGTCGATCCATCGCAGCGATTACCTGATTCGAATCCTCCCGGGGATCCGCTACCAGCCCCATCCGGCTTTCGCGAAAGGCGACGACGGCAGCTACCGCTATCATGACCTCACGCCGCGTGACCTGGGTGACGTGAATCGGCTCGCCGACTTCGCGCAGACCGGGACGCGCGAGATGTGTGCGGAAGATTATGTTCACCAGATCAAACGCCTGGCTGCACCCTGGTCCCACTCTCCGATCGCCGGTGTCATGCAGAAGCACATCGTCGGGTTTCGGGAGCTCGCTGACAGGCTCGAGGCGGCGCCCGAGGCGGATCCGCTGCGGCGTGTCGAGCGCCTGCGCAAGGCCACCATCGAGGGTGTCGAAGCCCTGGACCGGTACAGCTACCGCATCAGTGTGAAAGGGAAATATCCGCAGTTCGCCTATTGGCTGGCGATGCCCTTTTTCGCACCAATGCCCTGGGAGGCGGACGTCTTCTACGCCCAGCCGGGTCTGCGGGAGCGCAACATCATGCTGGATTGGTATCCGGTCGGGACGGGTCCCTTCATGCTCGGCGAGAACAATCCGAATCTCCGAATGGTGCTAGAGCGCAACCCGAATTTCCGCGCCGAGCCCTATCCGAGCGAGGGGATGCCCGGAGACGCGTCCTCCGGAATCCTCGCCGATGCCGGCAGGGCGATGCCATTCATCGACCGCGCCGTCTACGGTCTCGAAAAGGAAAACATCCCGAGATGGAACAAGTTCCTGCAGGGTTATTACGACAGCTCGGGGATCTCCTCCGACGCCTTCGATCAGGCGGTCCAGATCGACTCGGAGGGCAACCCGATCCTGACCGACTCGATGCGCGACCGCGGCATTTCCCTGCTGACGTCGATCGAGCCGTCCGTCTTCTACATGGGGTTCAATATGTTGGACCCGGTGGTCGGCGGCAACTCCGAGCGGGCCCGCCTGTTGCGACGGGCCATCTCGATCGCCGTGGATTTCGAGGAGTTCATTTCCATCTTCACCAACGGGCGGGGGCTCGTCGCGCAAGGGCCCATTCCGCCGGGGATCTTCGGCCACCGCGAAGGGGAGGCGGGGATCAATCCCTTCGTCTTTGAATGGGTCGACGGCCGAGCGGTCCGTCGTGGTCTCGATGAGGCCAGGGTCCTGATGGAGCAGGCGGGCTACCCGGGAGGCCGGGATCAGACCACCGGGCGCGCCCTCAGCATCAACTACGAGGCCGTCGCCACCGGTCCGGACGACCGCGCCCGTTTGAGCTGGATCCGTAAACAATTCGCAAAACTCGGCATCGAGCTGGTGATTCGCTCGACCGACTACAACCGTTTCCAGGAGAAGGTGCGCAACGGAACCGGCCAGGTCTTCATGTGGGGCTGGAACGCGGATTATCCGGATCCGGAGAACTTTTTGTTCCTTCTCTACGGACCCAATGGCAAGGTCGAGCATCAGGGTGAGAATGCGGCGAACTATTCCAACCCGGAGTTTGACCGTCTGTTCAATGAGATGCGCTTCATGGACGATGGACCCGAGCGCCAGGCGGCGATCGACCGTATGGTCGAGATCGCGCGTATCGACGCACCTTGGATCTGGGGCTTCAATCCCAAGGCCTTCAGCCTGCACCACCAATGGATGTACAACGCCAATCCGAATCAGATGGCCAACAATACCCTGAAGTACCGGCGAATCGACCCGGATCTGCGCCGGCAGCTTCGCCATGACTGGAACCAGCCGGTGCTCTGGCCACTGTGGGTGCTCGCCGGACTCCTCCTCCTGTTGGTTCTGCCTGCACTCTGGTTGGCGCGCCGGCGTGAGCGGAGCACGGCGCTGTGACCGCATACATCATTCGCCGGCTGCTCTATGCCATCCCGATTCTGATCGGCGTCAACCTGATCACCTTCGTGCTCTTCTTCGTGGTCAATTCGCCCGATGACATGGCGCGGATGCACCTGGGCGAGAAGCGGGTGACCGAGGAGGCCATCCAGACCTGGAAAGAGGAGCAGGGTTATGCACGTCCGCTCCTTTACAATCCGGATGCATCCGGGCTTCGGCGTCTCACCGAGACCATCTTTTTCGACAAGTCGGTGCGCTTGTTCGTGTTCGATTTCGGCTCGTCTGACAACGGGCGGGACATCGGCTATGACATCTCCCAGCGCATGTGGCCCAGTCTCGCGATCGCCGTCCCGGTGCTGATGGTCGGCCTGGCCTTCAATATCTCCTATGCGCTCTTCATCATCTTCTTTCGGGCGACCTACCTGGACCTCGGCAGCGTGGTGCTCCTCGTAGCGATGATGTCGATCTCCGGACTGTTCTACATCATCGGCGGACAGTTCATCCTCAGCAAGCTCTTCCATCTGGTGCCCATTTCCGGCTATGACACCGGCGTGGAGGCATGGAAGTTCCTGATCCTCCCTGTGATCGTCGGCGTGATCGGCGGGATCGGGTCAGGGACCCGCTGGTACCGCACCCTGTTTCTCGAGGAGATCTCCAAGGACTATGTGCGCACGGCGCGGGCCAAGGGCCTGAGTGAGCGCCGTGTCCTCTTCCGACACGTCCTGCAGAATGCACTCATCCCCATCCTGACGGGCGTGGTGGTGGTGCTCCCCTTGCTTTTCATGGGCAGCCTCATCACCGAGTCCTTCTTCGGGATCCCGGGGCTGGGCAGCTATACCATCGATGCGATCAACGGGCAGGATTTTGCCATCGTACGCTCGATGGTGTTCCTGGGCGCGGTGCTCTATATCGTCGGTCTGATCCTGACCGACATCTCCTACACCCTGGTCGACCCGCGAGTGAGGCTGCAATGAGAGGGACGGTCTGATGCCCTTCCTGCCGGTCGTCCTCTGGACCGATGGTCTGGTGTATGTGCTGCTGGGCTTGATGGCCGCCTTCGCGCTCTACGCCTCGCGTCACGAGCATATCCGTGCGCCCTGGCGGCGGGTCGTCCGGGCACGCGTCGGCGTGGCGACGATCGTCGTCCTCGGCTTCTACGTCGCGGTCGGGCTGCTCGACACGGTTCATTTCCGCCTCAAGCTCCCCCAGCCGGCGGAGGCCGGTGCGGGCGTCCAGTTTGCGCCCGAGGTCTTGAGCCTGCTCGACCTTGCGCTTGCTGGGTTGCGCGAGCGCCAGGAGAAGACCTACTCGGCGCCCTTCGCGACCCATCTCTTCGTCAAGGAGGCGATCGAGCAGCCGGACGGCAGTCTGGTGCGTGACTTCCCCAGGCTTGATCACGGTGGCGCGCACCTCGCTGATCCGGCGCGTCAGCGGGGGGGCGACATCGCCTGGCGAGGCCTCAAGGGGGCGTTGCAGGGGCTGCTGATCTGGGCGCTGGTCTGCGCCGGACTCATCCGGTGGATCGCCCGCGTGCGCGGTGAGCCGCCGGCGAAGACGCGCTCTGACATCCTGGCGGGACGGACCCTCATCCCGTGGCGGACCGCCTTCGTCGTGCTCGGCCTGATGCTCCTGGTGAGCGCGGTCGCGGTCGAGTTGTCGCGCATGTATCACATCCTCGGGACCGACAAGGTTGGCGAGGACGTCTTCTACCAGACCCTCAAGAGCATCCGGACCGGTCTCCTGATCGGCACCCTGACGACCCTGGTGATGCTCCCCGCCGCCGTGATGCTGGGGATTATGGCCGGTTATTTCAGAGGATGGGTGGACGACATCATCCAGTATCTCTACACGACGCTGAACTCCATACCGGGCGTCCTCTTGATCGCCGCGGCGATCCTGCTGCTCCAGGTCTACATGAGCAACCATGCCGACGAGTTTGCCAGTTTGGTCGAGCGCGCCGACCTCCGACTGCTGTTCCTTGTCCTGATCCTCGGCGTCACCAGCTGGACGGGTCTCTGTCGACTGCTGCGCGGCGAGTCCCTCAAGCTGAGAGAGGTCGACTTCGTCCAGGCTTCGACCGCCTTGGGGGTCGGGCACTTCACCCTGATCGGTCGGCACATCCTGCCGAACGTGATGCACGTCGTGCTAATCACGCTGGTGTTGGACTTCAGCGGTCTCGTGCTCGCTGAGGCCGTATTGTCCTACATCAACATCGGGGTTGATCCGACCATGAACTCCTGGGGGAACATGATCAATAGCGCCAGACTTGAGCTTGCGCGTGACCCGGTTGTCTGGTGGTCGTTGGCCGCGGCCTTCGTATTCATGTTCACCCTGGTGCTCGCGGCGAACCTCTTCGCCGACGTGGTGCGCGATGCCTTCGACCCTCGTCTGCGGGGCGCGCAATGACGGGGTTGCAGACTGCCGGGCCCGAGCGCGAGCCGGCCTCGCTGCCGGACGTTCTGCTCCAGGTCGAGGGGCTGACCACCCTGCTCGGCGATGCCGTGCGGCCGTCCAGGGTCGTCGACGGCGTCGACCTCGAGATCCGCCAGGGGGAGACCTTCGCATTGCTGGGCGAGTCCGGTTGCGGCAAGTCGATGACGGCCCTTTCGCTGATGCGCCTGCTGCCGTCATCCGGTCGTATCACCGCGGGCTCGGTCCGTCTCGCCGGGCGTGATCTGCTGCGCTTGACCGAGGGCGAGATGCGTCGCGTCCGCGGCGGTCGTTTGGCGATGATCTTCCAGGAGCCACAGACCTCTCTGAACCCCGTGATGAGCGTGGGAGACCAGATCGCGGAGTCGGTTCGTGTCCACGAGGATCGGTCACGTGCGCGGATCCCGGAACGCGTCCTGGACCTGATGCGGGCGGTCGGCATTCCGGACCCCCGGCGACGTGTTGAAGAATATCCCCATCAGCTCTCGGGCGGGATGAAGCAACGGATCATGATCGCCATGGCCTTGGCAGGTGGTCCGCAGCTTCTGATCGCCGACGAGCCGACCACCGCCTTGGATGTGACCATTCAGGCCCAGGTTCTGCGGCTGCTCAAGGACTTGCAGCGCGAGACGGGTATGGCCGTGCTCTTGATCACCCACGATCTGGGCGTGGTCGCCGAGACGGCCGATCGATTGGCGGTCATGTACGCGGGGCAGATCGTGGAAACGGCGACCACGGATGCCTTTTTCGCGGCGCCGGCGCACCCGTACAGCCGCCAGTTGATGGAGAGTGTCCCAAGTGCGGACAAGCGCAGTGCGCGGCTCGCCGTCATCCCAGGACGGGTCCCTCACCTGCATCAGGCGTTTTCCGGCTGCCGATTCGCCGAGCGTTGTTATGCGGTCATGCCGCAGTGCCGCCACCAGACGCCCATCTGGCGCGATCTGGGGCCCGCACAAGGCGTTCGCTGTCACCTCTGGAGCCAGGGGCAGACGCAGCCCGATGGATTGAGCCGCCAGGCGGCGGGCGCCGCTCGACCCCTCGACGCTCCCCCGGCAGGGGGGGGGGATTCGGACCGTCTGCTGGAGGTGCATGAGCTGAAAGTCCATTTCCCGATCCACAGCGGCGTTTTCAGGCGCGTGGTCGGATATGTCCGCGCCGTCGATGGTGTCACCTTCGAGCTGCAGCCGGGGCGGACCCTGGCCTTGGTCGGCGAATCAGGCTGCGGCAAGACGTCCGCCGGCAAAGGTATCTTACAGCTCGTGACGCCGAGTGGGGGCTCGATCCGATATTGCGGCCAGGAGCTGGTCGGTTTGGGGCATCGCCGGATGCGCCCCTTCCGCAAAGACCTCCAGATCATTTTCCAGGACCCCTATGCGGCCATGAACCCACGCATGCTGGTGGGCGACGTGATCGGCGAGGGCCTTCAGGCGCTCGGCATCGAGCGGTCCCGGTCGGGCCGGATGCGGCGGGTCGCGCAGCTCCTGGACCTGGTCGGTATGGATGAGGACGCCGTCGCGCGCTACCCCCACGAGTTCTCGGGTGGTCAGCGTCAGCGCATCTGCATCGCTCGCGCGCTCGCGGTCGAGCCCAAGCTGATCATCTGCGACGAGCCGACGAGTGCGCTCGATGTCTCGGTTCAGGCCCAGATCCTCAACTTGCTCAAGGACCTACAGGATCGGCTTGGGCTCGCCTATCTCTTCATCACACACGATATCTCCGTGGTCGCCTACCTGGCGCATGAGGTGGCGGTCATGTATCTCGGTCGCGTGGTGGAGCGCGGCCGTGTGCACGAGATCCTGGACGATCCCCGGCATCCCTACACACGGGCATTGCTGTCGGCGGTCCCGGTGGTCGATCCCCAGCGGCGCCGCGCGGTCATTCGGCTGGACGGCGACATGCCTTCGCCGAGCGATCCGCCATCGGGCTGTTTTTTCCACCCACGTTGTCCCGATGCCGTGGACGCGTGCGCCCGCACCTACCCTGAAGAGAAACGCCTGAGCATGTCGCGTGTGGTGCACTGTCTGCGGGCCTAGGAGCCTGTCGTGATCGGCGTTCTGGGGGCGTGTTCCCCGAGGCATCGGCTGCACCAGGGATTCCGGGGCGGGCGTGAACTTTTCTTGTCGACGCGTGGGTTCACGCAGATTTTCGCCGATTTCGCGCTACACTAGGGCGCAGATGCCGTATCGTCGTCGCACTCAAGACCAGATAAGCCGGACCTGATGCAGTGGGCGGCTCAAACCTGATGCGGCCGTTTGCGCTCGAATCCAGGTGTCCGCTTGTCATTCCGATCTCTGATTCCATCCCGTGTGCTGCTGATCGTGAAATTCCCGTGCGCGCGTCGCGTCGCTGCACCGTGCGGTTTACAGTCTTGGATGCCGGACGCATAATCCACCACCGATGAGCCCGCTGGATCGAGGTTTCCCGAGCTAAACCATGGGACCACTTCAGCTGGATCGCGCGGGGAGGGATGACGCGGTTTCGGGTCTATCATGCTGCGTGAGCGTCGAGCCGCTTAATCATTCAACATGGCTCCCTGCCGGCCCCATGAGTCAGACTGAGTCAGTCAGTTGAGATTCAGATTCCACTCGATCGAGGGTGGAGGTAACACTGGCCTTCTCGCAAGGCTGGGTTTAAGTAAAGCCAACCCAGGTTGGTCCGTTAAGTGATGAGGTTGATATGCCAGGTGAATTGGTTTCCGGGACGGTCAAGTGGTTCAATGACGAGAAGGGCTACGGTTTCATCGAGCGCGAAGGCGGCAAGGACGTCTTCGTGCATCATAGCGCCATCAACGGCTCTGGCCGCAAGACGCTTCTCGAAGGCCAACGGGTCACAATGGAGGTGACACAAGGTCCGAAAGGGCCGCAAGCGGAGAATGTCACCCCGGAGTGAGTGCGCTCGTAAGCGAGCCGACGCGCTCCACTGGGAAACGCGGATTGACCGGGTTTCCCGCGGGGCAGGGATGCCCCGGCATCTTCGATGATCCTGAGTCGCCTAAAACGCAGCAGTCGGGACATTGCGTTCTTCGGGCCGTGCCGATCGTCTGGCCGGGATGGCCAGTACACCAGCGCCTGGTCTCCTTCAGGGGTGCGCCGGGCACGACCGGGGGGCTCTGGGGCCAGCCGGTTGGTCGGAATCACACGCGCTGGTCGTGTCGCCGACAAGACGTGGATCAGTCCGAGCTCGGGGCGTTCACAGGAAGGCCCAGCGTGCGGGCAAGTCGCTCCAAGTCCTCGTGGGAGTTGACATTGGCGAAACCTTGTTGCTGATGACTGAAATCCGCCAGCGCGCAGCGATGCCGGCCGATCCACTGCGCGGCCCTATAGCTCCCCTTCGCGATAAAGGCCGCTAGCTCGCTGCTGAGCGTCACGGGCTGCAGGCTGTAGACCGGCTGAATTCGCCCGCCGGTTGCCGCCACCGCCATTTCCGCATCCCCGGTGGACATGGCTTTGGTCAGCCGCGTCAGCAGATCGCCCGGCAGAAAAGGGCCGTCGCACGGGACGGTCAGGATCCAGTCGGTTCGCGCTGCGCGCATCGCACTGAGGACCCCAGCGAGCGGCCCCTTGTAGCTGGGCTCCGGGTCGCTCACTACCTCCAGGCCGTATCGGGCATAGACGTCCCGGTTGCGGTTCGCGCTGATCATGATCGAACCGACCTGGGGTGCAAGTGAGTCGATCACCCATTGCACCAGTGGACGCCCCGCAAATCCGATCAGCCCCTTGTCCAAGCCGCCCATACGGCGCCCTCGACCTCCGGCAAGGATCACGCCGGTGACAGCTGACCCAGGTATCGGAGCGCTGGGAGCCTGTCTCTTGCGGCGCCCTTCGATGTCCCCATGCAACATGACTCTCATCCGGGCGAGGTTCGTCAATCCTCTCCACTTGCTCAGGTCGGCGTCTGTGGATCCCGGATCGATGCCTCACAAGGGTCAGTCTGGCCATCCTCGCGAGGCGGGCTGTCATAGGGGAAACGCACATGGCCGTAATGGATCAACAATACTGCGGTCGCGAGGATTAGAATGGCAACGGAGGTGGCGATGATCTCCATTGCGGTGATCTTCCTTCATGTCGAGAACGAGGTGGCGTGCCAGCGCGACCATTGCGATATAAAGCGGCATACGCATGGGCAAGGTCCCGGGTTTCAGATAGGCCCCCACCTCGCTGAGGACGTCGAGATAGATGAACAGCCAGAGCAGATCGGCGAGGCTCACCTCGCGCCGCTGGACCACGCATTAAAGATCACGGCAGTATCTCGATCGGTGTTCCGTCGCGGGTCAGTTTCCAGATCTCATCGATCTCTGCGTCGGAGACAGCGATACAGCCGAGCGTCCAGTCGCCCTCGATCCGGGTCGCCCCATCTCGGCTGCTCGGCTGTCCGTGTATCAGGATCATGCCGCCGGCATTCTCCCCGCGATGCGCAGCGCGTCGCTCGTCCTGCGCGCTGGGATAGGAGACGTGCAACGCTTTGTGGAAGCGGCTCTTGGCGCTGCGCCAGTCAAGTGTGTATCGCCCCTCGGGGGTGCGCCCATCGCCCTCGCGTGCCTTATGGCCGATCGGTTGGTAGCCGAGGGCGATATCATAGGTCCGCATCGGTCGATCTCCCTGCATCAAGTAGAGGCGACGCTCGGCCTTCTTGATGACCACGCGGTCGGCCATGCCCGCCGCGGCCTTCTGCGGCGTGCGGGCGTCGACAGGCGCGGGCGTCGGAGGCGCGAGTACCGGGAGGTATGACATCCCGTACGCGTGATCGAAGCCGGCACACAGCGCCGCTGTCAGAAGCAGCGCAGGCAAGCGCCTGGATCCCGCAGAAGCCGTTTCGCTCGGCTGGGAGGCCGAATGCGGGACTCGATCTCGGGGTGCGCCCGATGAAAAGGGTCCCTGTTCGCGAGACGAAGCCTGAATACGGCGGCCCTACGAGGTTGGTGGCGACTCGGTCGGATAGATCAGAATCAGGTCGCCTGGGCTCAGATCGCTGTCGACGATGCGATTCCAGCGTTGGATGTCCTGGACGCTGACGCCGTAACGTCGAGCGATCCGCGTCATCGAGTCGCCCTTTACGACAAGGTGCTTGACCACTGCCGAGTCGTCTGGCGGCACGATCTGCAAGGTCTGACCCGGGAGCAGTGTCTCCCGAGCGGAGATCCCGTTCCAGTCCGCAAGCGCCAGCGATTGCACCCCGTGGGCACGGGCGATAGAGGTCAGGCTCTCGCCTCCTTTCACCACATGGAGGCGAGTCTC
>NZ_JAJDNA010000129.1 GCF_022340925.1 Thiocapsa sp. | reverse complement strand
GCAGCTTCCGGGCTCAGCCTGCGGGCCGCGCGGAGCGGCAGCCCTCCTCGCATTCCGCTGCGCGATTGGCGCAGTAGCCATGGAGGTTCTCGGCGCAGGACCACCAGGGATAGCCACACTCACTGCGCTCGAAGCTCGATGCCAGGCACCAGCGATAGTCTCTGAATGCCTCGCCGTAGCCGGCCTGGCACTGGCGATAGTCGACACGGGCATCGGCATCGCACTGGTCTTTGGTCGCCCGGCAGTCGCTGATGCAGCCGAGCTCGTTGATCTGCTGCGGGAGGGTGGCGTCCAGGACCAAGGGGCGCGAGCAGCCTCCGAGCAGCGGGAGGAAGGCGAGAAGGGTCAGGAAGGAGATCGTGCGCTTCGTGCGGCCGATTCGGCCGTGGGTCACGCAACGCCTTGGTGCTGTGTAGGGGGGGCATGGGTACATCCCTGCGTCGCTCCATGTCGGGTTTCGGATCGAGGTGCTCGGCAGCCCCATCCGGGGCTCGCCATGGTGACAACTGTAGCCGCAAAGTCGGCGAAGGTGCAGGGTGTTGGCGTCCAGTTTGCGAGATGCGGCATCGCGTGGGCCGCCGAATCGCCCCCCGGCCTGCCCCCGGCGCGCCGAAATAGCTCCCCGGATCGGGCCGAAAGGGCCTAAACTGATGCCGAGCCAGACAGGCAGGGATGCGAGTGCGGCAGGCCCGACAGCGGACGCGGGCGGTGTCCACTCTCGCCTGTCCGGCGCGTGACGCTTGCCGGTCGTTTTGCGCGGAGGATGCCCATGAACCGACCACCTCTTGTTGCCCTGCTGTCGATCCTGCTCGGAGGCTGCGCTCTGGTGCCGCCGAATCATCTGGGCGCGATCACCACCAATGTCTCGCCCATGGACTATGCCGAGCGCCTCTGCGCGCATCTGGACCTCGAGTCCTATTCCTCTTGTGCAAGTCGTGTGCTGGACGACATCGATGAAGCTCGGCTGGAGCGACTCCCCCCGGGCGGCTCCACCTCGGGTCCTTTCGCGGTCCTCATGGACGGGGACATCTACCTCGGCGACTACCGTTCGTCGCCCTTCGCTGCCAGTTTCCGTGTCTCGAACGGACGGCACCACTGCCGCGGCGGCTACGACGTCTTCAGGGGCTCGGTGGACGCACTCTTCGATGTCTATTGCGACGACGGGCGCAGCGGCTGGGCCGATATCATCCGCGCCAGCGATGGCCGCAACGGGATCGGCAAGATCGCGCTCGACGACGGCACCGAAGGGGACATCGTCTTCGGCTACGTCCCGCTGGGGGGGCTCGTGTCCCAGGCGGAATGACGGCGTGATCGACCAGACTGCCTCGTCGCCCCGGCAGAGGCTGCCCCGGACATGTTCCGGGGGACTTCCTGGGCCCGGTGCCAGGGAGGGCACGCCGGGGATCAGCTGAGGTATGGCGCTCATCACCTTCCGGATTGAGGCATGACTCATGCCTCGGCGTCAGCCGGTGCCGCGCGGACCGGGTTTTCGAGGGTGCCGATGCGCTCGATCGCGACGGCCACCCGGTCTCCGTTCTGGAGGAAACGGGGCGGCGTGCGCGCGAAGCCGACCCCGGGCGGTGTGCCCGTGACGATCAGGGTGCCCGGTAGGAGCGTGGTGTCGCGGCTCAGAAAGGCGATCAGCTCGGCCACGCTGAAGATCATGTCGCTGGTATGGCCGGTCTGGACCCGTTCGCCGTTCAGGGTGCAGGTGACCGCCAAGGTCTGCGGGTCGGGGATCTCGTCGCGGGTGACCAGGACCGGACCGAGGGGGCAGAAGGTATCGAAGCTCTTGCCGCGGATCCATTGGCCGCCGCCGCCCTGCTTCTGCCAGCGGCGCGCCGACACGTCGTTGGCGCAGGTGTAGCCCAGCACGCAGTCGAGCGCCGAGTCGATCGGCACGTCGCGCGCCTTGCGCCCGATCACCACCGCCAGCTCGGCCTCGTAATCGACCTCGGGACCCCGGTCGCAGGCGCGCGGAAGCAGGATGGGCTGCTGCGGGTCGACGATCGCTGTGGTGGGCTTCATGAAGACCACCGGCTGCGTGGGGATCTCGGCCCCGGTCTCCTCGGCATGCGCGCGGTAGTTGAGCCCGATGCCGTAGATGTTGATCGGCAAGACCGGCGCGAGCCAGCGCTCCACCACCAGCTCGTCCGTGGTCTCGATCAGTCCCTCGAAGAGGTGGCCGCCGAGTCGGCGCGCGCGCGCGGCGTCGACCGGGACGCCGTGATGGATGCGGCCCTGCGGGTCGCGAAAACGGGCGATCTTCATCTTCTCACTTCACTCCCACTGCAGGCGTGCCGGCGCGCACTCAACCGCGGCCCTCGGCACGCAGCTGCTCGGTCAGCTTCTGGAACTCCCGCTGCATCTCGAGGTTCTCGAAGGGCCGCAGGGCAGGGACCTGGCGGTTCATGAGTCCCTCGAGCAGCTGCTGACTGGACCGGACCAGGCTGACCAGCTCACCTGAGACCCGAACCGTCTCATAGGTGTTCCAGGCCGCCGCGATATCCTTCTCCAGCTCGTTGCGGGCCTGGCGCACCTGTGTCGCCTGATCCTTGAGATACCGGCGGTAGATGGTCGCGGCCTCGATGGTCATCTGCTGGGCGGCCAGGTTGGCCGCAAGGAGATCCCGCCGCGCGGGGGCCTCGCGCTGCAAGCGACGGGTCTCGCCGGAGAGCTCCTGCGCCCGTGCGATGATGCTGTCGATCTGCGGGACGTACTGCTCGCCGATCGCCTCCTCGATCTGCAGGTGCATCCGGCTCAGGGCCTGCAGCAGGATCACATAGAGGCCGTAGTAGCGCTTCGCGCCCTGGAGGTCCTCCCCGCTCTGCGCCACCAGCTCCTCGAGCTGCGCGGTGATGGCCTTGACGTTGTCGAACAGGACGCCGAGGTCGACCATGTTGTCGCCGACCACGGTCGAGAGCAGGAACTCGACCTGATCCTCACCGAGGTCAAGGCCCATCTGTCCCAGCTCGGTGGCGAAGGTCCGCCTGACGGCGGCCAGGTCCTGATTCAGCCGATCGATGTCGCGTTCGCGCGTCTCGATCATCCGATCGTAGTCGGCGACCGTCTTCTTGATGGTCGATTCGGACGGGGCGGCGACCCGTTTCTGACGCGCGTCGGCGATCTCGGCACGCGCGCGCTCGATGTCGGACTGCAGGGCCCGGATGCGCTCGCGATAATCCTGGATCGGGGAGATGGACAGGATCTGCACCGCCTCGTCGAGCAGGGCGTTGATGGCCGCGCGATTGGAGCGCTGGTCTGTCCCGATCCAGGTCTTCTCCGGGAGCTCGCCCTGGCGCTCCTCCAGCAGCAGTGTCTCGTCCAGCTTGGGAACCACGGATTCCCAGACTCGGCCGAAGTCTTGGTCGTCCGTGAAGACCTCCCGGGCATCCGAGACCGCGCGATCGGCGAAGGCCCGCGAGCGCTCCCACCACTCGCCGGCGGCCTCGAGGGCCCGGGTCCAGGCGCTCGGCTCCGCCGCAGGGGACGGCGGCTCGGCCGCGAGGCGACCGGGATGGACCGTCGCCAGGGTTGCGAGGAGTAGGATCGAAGGGGTCGTTTTGCGCATATCCAACAATGGGGTCTCGGCGAGCTCAAGGCAGCGCTGAAGGATGCAGCGCTTCCCGTTCGGGACAGGACGCCGCGCCATGTTCAAGCACGCAGCGACAAGCAAATGAAGGAACCGGGAAACCGCGTTTTCCGGTTCCGCCTGATTGTTGGCCAGGATGGCCAACCAATCAGCATCTCCCTGAAGCGGTTTTGGAGCCTTGCGCGATTCTCTGACGCAGCCCGGGCTGCACCGGCCCGGGGGCCCGTGAGGAGTCTGCCACGCCCGCTCCGCCGGGTCGATGCGATCGCCGGCCGTCCTGCCTGGCGTCAGGGGCCGGCGGGGTTTGTCTTCGCAGGGGTGCTTTGTTACTCTTACCCGCCGATCCGGGTCGTGGCCCGGCGC
>NZ_JAJDNA010000112.1 GCF_022340925.1 Thiocapsa sp. | reverse complement strand
CCAGGAGCGCTGGCCCCTGGTCGCACATCCCGGTGCAGGAGGTCAGACCGACGCTGACGCGCCCGTCCCGGCGGATCAGGTCATGCCCCCGATCCGGCAGACCATCCAGACCGAGACGTCCGACCAGCAGGCGGATCAGGCGCTGGCTCCCCAACATCCGGTCGGTGATGTTGTCACTGAACCGGATCTCGAAGTCACCGCGGGGTCGCTCGTGGAGGAAGGCATAGAAGGCGATCGCCGCGCGCACCTGGGTCCGGGTCACGTCCAGCGCCCCGGAGAAGGCCTCCACGGCCTGTTCCGGTACATAGGAGAAACGATGCTGGACCCGGATGAGATGCTGGAGGAGGTGCTGCGGATCCCGCCCGTGGGTGTCGAGCGACTCCGCGACAAACTGCTCGACTGCGCCGGCTGCAAGACTGGTCATCGCCGTCCCCCTCGGGCTTGGACGCTTGGAAATCGTGCATCTGAACCAGAGTATAGAACGCCGAAATCGGGGCGAGGGAATAGCCGGCTCGCGTCGACGGGTGGGAACGGCGAGCCGCCGATGAGGGAATCTCGCGCTTCGCCCGATGACTCGCGAGCACGAATAGATCCGCGAAAGCTGGATCTCGGCGCCCCTTGACATCGCCCCACCCCGCCTTTACTTTACATAATGCAGTCGCTCCAGAGAGGTCTGCAGGAGTTGCGGTTCACTCGAACGCACCGTCCCATATTGCTCAACGTGAGGATATGTTCATGACAAACATTGACTTTTCACCACTCTTCCGTTCCATGATCGGCTTCGATCGGATGTCCTCCGCCCTGGAGACGGCCTATCGTTCCGAGCCGGGCGGCTATCCCCCCTACAACATCGAGGCCAGCGGCGAGAACGACTACCGCATCACCATGGCGGTCGCCGGATTCACCGAGAAGGATCTGAGCCTGGAGGTCAGGGAGAACATCCTGACCGTCTCGGGGGCGCGCTCCGAGAATGAGGAGACGAGCCAGACCAAGTATCTCTATCGTGGGATCGCCAACCGGAGCTTCGAGCGCAAGTTCCAGCTCGCCGACTATGTCCGCGTGCTGGATGCGCGTCTCGAGAACGGTCTCCTGCATGTCGACCTGCGCCGCGAGATCCCGGAGGCCATGAAGCCTCGTAAGATCGAGATCCGCGGCGAGCCCGGCCGCTTCATCGAGACCGACGCCAAGCAAGGCCAAGCAGCGGCCTGATGTCCGGGGCGGCCGCCTCACGCGGCTCATCCGCGTCACCCGCAGGCTGCTGATGCCGTCAACAAGCCGGGCGCTCGCCCGGCTTGTTTCTGTGATGAACATGCATTGTCCGGCGCCTTGCGTTCCCCAGGCACGCCGGGTCGGCGTTGCGGCTGCCCGACCAAAGCCGGGGGACGGGGGTCTCATACGCGCCTCGTCACTCCGTGCCCTCCGACCACAGCGGGCAGCTCGTCCAGCGGCTGAGGACGGCGCCCGTTGAGGGGACCCATACTGCGGGTTACACCCCTTTGCGTTCCGTGCACTTTTGCGGTTCAAATGTTCATCTGATCTCAAGGCAGACACGTCCAAGTCATGTTCAGACCCATGCGCCTCTCAAGCTCCATCGCACTCAGCTGGATCCTCCTCGCCGTGCTCGCCAGCGGGAGCGCCGGCGCGGGCCTGCCCGTGGTGGTCGATGATCAACCGCTGCCGAGCCTCGCGCCGATGCTGGAGCGGGCCGTTCCGGCGGTCGTCAACATCTCCACCGTCACGCGCATCGAGGCGGCCGAGCACCCACTGATGCGCGACCCTTTCTTCCGCCGGTTTTTCGACATTCCACCCCAGCAGCAGCGGCGCGAAGGAAACAGCCTGGGCTCGGGGATCATCGTCGATGCCCAGCGGGGCCTCGTCCTGACCAATCAGCATGTGATCGCGAAGGCGACGGAGATTCGGGTCACCCTGCACGACGGGCGCAGCCTGATCGCAGACCTGGTCGGCGCGGATCCCGAGACCGACATCGCGGTCCTGCGCATCCCTTCCCAGGACCTGATCGCGCTCCCGGTCGCGAACTCGGACACAGTGAAGGTCGGTGACTTCGTGGTCGCGATCGGCAATCCCTTCGGCCTCAGTCAAACGGTCACCTCCGGTATCGTCAGCGGGCTGGGTCGTTCGGGACTTGGGATCGAGGGCTATGAAAGCTTCATTCAGACCGATGCCTCCATCAACCCGGGAAACTCGGGCGGACCCTTGGTGAACCTAAGCGGCGAGCTCGTCGGCGTCAACACCGCGATCCTGGCCCCGGGGGGTGGAAATGTCGGGATTGGCTTCGCGATTCCCGCGAACATGGCCTGGGCCATCATGGAGCAGCTCGTCGATCATGGCACCGTGCGACGCGGTCTCTTCGGTGTCACCATCCAGGATCTGACACCAGAGCTGGCTGGCGCGCTCGGCATCGACCTGCGCGACGGGGCCGTGGTCAATGGAGTGGAGCCCGAGTCGGCCGCCGCAGCCGCCGGCCTTCGCGAGGGCGATGTGATCTTGACGATCAACGGGGCTGCCGTCAAAGGCGCTGCGGATCTCCGTAACCGGTTCGGCCTGCTACGGGTCGGGGCGGCCGTCCAGCTCGACATCCTGCGCGGCGGCAAGGTCCGTCGGGTCGACGGGACCATCGCCGACCCCTATCGGGATTTTGTCGAGGGTCGCCGCGTCGCCCCGAGTCTCGCCGGGGCCTTGTTGGGGGAGCTCGATCGCCGCGGCGGCGTCCCTGCACTCCCGGTTGGCACGGTTGAGCCCGGCACCGCCGCTTGGAACGCCGGTCTGCGAGAAGGCGACCGGATCCTCCAGGTCAACGGGCAGCGAGTCGCAAGTCTCCGCGACGTGGCCCGGGTACTGGAACAATCCGGGTTGCTCCTGAGCTTGCGGATCCAACGCGGTGACGACCTGTTGATCCTGGCGCGCCGTTGAGCCTGCCTGCCTTGGCCGAGCGCCTGCTTGCCCGGGCGGCGGCGATACCCGAGCCGATGAGTCCGCTCTGGCTCCCGCGCCCGGATTCGGGGCCGTATCCACCGGTTCAGCGACGGTTCAGCTTCTCCCTCTTAGGATGACCTCCACGATGGGACATTCGGTGTCTCATCGCTTGGCAGGAGACATCGGATGAATACGAAGCACGTTACGCTCACACTGGCTGCGGCAGGCCTGACCGCTCTCTTGATCATCCCGGCGCCGGCCTCGGCGAAAGGACCTCGCGAATGCGGGCATCGGAGCTGCGCCCCGGTCGAATCATGCCAGCCGCGGCGATGGTCCAGATCCGGCCGCCGCCCGTTCATCGTCGATCCGGCTCCCCAAGGCCGCCATGCCATCCGCGGATGGGCGCCGCCGTATCGCTACGTCGGCAGACAGCGGGGCAGCATTACGATCTATTTTGGCGGCTGGAGGTGAGGCACAAGACCCAGGAAGCTTGAGCCGACCCCTTCGGGAAGCGGGGTCGGAGGACTGGAGTCCCGAAGCCCACCGGGATCGGATGGAGGCGGCGACTGTGCTAGATTCCCCGCTCAATGCCCGACCTCGGAGCCCGGCCCAAGATGCCAACGCCCGCGCGTGCCCTCGTCACCCTGATCCTGGTCGTCAGCATACCGACGACCTGGGCCGCCCCCGGACGGGGCGGCGATTCCCGGCAGGGACAGCAGATGACACCGGCACAAGCGGAGGAGACCGCTCGCCGCAAGACAGGCGGGCGGGTGCTTGCCATCAAACCGGCAAACGGCGGCTATCAGGTGAAGGTCCTGACCCCGGCTGGCGAGGTCCGTTATGTCTTCGTTGCGGGGTCGGGCCGCTGAGGCCCGGTCCATTGGGGCGCGACGACAGACGGTGCCTCAAAAAATCTCGGACGGTCGTCTTGAAGCCTGTCTTGACCGCCGCCCCGAGGCCCACGCTGAGAATGCGATCGCTGCAGGGACCCGTGCCTTTCGCGCCGGTACGGCGACCGCTGCCGAGCCCGGGATGACCGCATGCGTATACTCGTCATCGAGGACGAGGCGGACCTCCGCCAACAGATCGTCGATCGCCTGAGTCGGGAAGGCGTCCTCGCGGACGGATCAGGCGATGGTCGAGAGGGTCTCTATCTGGCTACGGAATACCCCTTCGATGCCGCCGTGGTAGACCTCGGCCTGCCCGGGATCAGCGGGCTCGAGATCATCCGCCGTCTGCGCGCCCAAGACAGCCTCCTTCCGATTCTCATCCTCACCGCACGAGACCGCTGGCAGGACAAAGTACAGGGACTCGAGGCCGGCGCGGACGACTATCTCGTGAAGCCCTTCCACGCCGAGGAGCTGCTGGCACGCTTGCGCGCATTGGTTCGCCGAGCCAGCGGAACCGCCTCGCGAGAGCTGCGGGTCGGTCCGTTGCACATGGATCTGGTCACCCAGTCGGTCTGGATCAACGGGCGCGCGACCGATCTGACCGCCTACGAGTACCGTCTCCTGGAGCAACTGGCGAGCGCCCGCGGCGGCGTCCTCTCCAAGAGCGCATTGGCGGATCGGCTGTATCCCCACGACCAAGACCGCGACAGCAATGTCATCGAGGTCCTCGTAGGTCGACTGCGGCGCAAGCTCGACCCCGACGGCTCGCTCGCGCCGATCGAGACGCTGCGCGGTCGCGGCTACCGCTTGGCGCTCGCCTTCGCGGATTCAAGGCAAGACAGCGGATGATGTCGCTGCGCGCGCGGGTCGTCGCATCGGCTGCTGCGGTCCTCGCGGTCTTCATCGTCCTCACCAGCCTCGCGCTGGAGAATGCCTTTCGGGATACCGCCCAATCCGCGCGTGAGGAGCGCCTTCTGGCGCAGATCTTCCTCCTCATGGCGGCGGCCGAGGCGGACCATGACGGGTTGGTGTTCCCAGAGACGCTCGCCGAGGCCAGGTTCAGCCTTCCGGGCTCCGGCCTCTATGCCCGCGTCTTCGACAGCACCGACCGTCTGGTCTGGGAATCCAACTCCGCCGTCGGCGTCCCCGAACCGAGCCCCATGTCGTTGACGGCCGGCGAGCGCCGTCTCGAGCGCAGGACGGGCAGCGACGCACTCAGCTATCTGGTCGAAGCATTCGGTGTCTCCTGGGCGACCGGCGAGGCCCCGCGGGATTATGTCTTCATGGTTGCGGAGGATATGACAGCGTTCGACGCAGAGGTCGCGCGTCTGCGCGCGAGCCTCGCCGGCTGGCTGGGTGCCACGGCGCTCCTGACGTTGGCTGCACTGGTGTTCATCCTGGCCTGGGGTCTCAGGCCACTGCGTCGGGTCGCCAGCGAGGTGGCCGCGATCGAGTCCGGGGATCAGGCCAAGATCCTCGGCGCCTATCCGAGAGAGATCCGCGCCCTGACCGACAACCTCAACGGACTCTTGGCTCACGAGCAGGCGCGCCAGACGCGCCTGGACAACGCGCTCGGCGACCTCGCACATAGCCTCAAGACACCGCTCGCGGTCATCCGGGGCGCCCTTGGCGATGTCGCAACCCCCAACGCAGCCGCTACGATCGTGGAGGAACAGCTGGCGCGTATGAACCGCATCATCGCCTACCAATTGCAGCGCGCCCGCACCGGCGCCCTGCCGGGCGCCACCCTTACCCCACCGGTTCAGATCCGGCGCGTCACGGAGCGGCTCATCGAGTCGCTGAGCAAGGTCTACCGCCACAAAGGCGTCGCCGTCACCCTTTCAGTTCCGCAGGAGCTTCAACTTCCCGCCGTGGAAGGCGATCTGATGGAGATGCTCGGCAACCTGCTCGACAACGCCTTCAAGTGGTGCCGGAGCCAGGTTCATGTGCTCGGACGCGTCGACACAGGGGCGCTGATCCTCGCGATCGAGGACGACGGACCGGGGATTTCCCCGCAGGATGCCGTGGGACTCCAGGCCCGAGGCGCACGCGCCGACGAGGCAGTCCCCGGACACGGCATCGGCCTCGCGGTTGCCCGGGAGATCTGCGCCGCCTACGGCGGTCGACTCAGCATCGAGGACTCGGCGCTCGGCGGCGCCCGCCTCTGTCTGTACCTCCCTACCGGCGCCGGACGTGCCGCTCAACAGCGGAACAGGGCGCGACCTTGATCAGCAGTGGGGGAAGTCAGGGTGCTTCATCACCAGGCGCGTCGATGGGAGCCGCTCAGTCATTGAAACCGTGCGGATTCTCCGACTGCCAGCGCCAGGCGTCGCGCACCATCTCGTCGATCCCGAAGTCCGCCTGCCAACGCAGCTCCGACCGTGCGAGCGCGGGGTCCGCGTAGCAGATCGCGATGTCTCCGGCCCGCCGCGCGACGATCTCGTATGGCACGGGGCGCCCGCTGGCGCGCTCGAAGGCTGCGACCATCTCCAATACGCTGTAGCCTCGCCCGGTCCCCAGATTGTAGACGACCACCCCCGGCCCCTGCTCGAGTCGGCGCAGCGCGGCAAGATGCCCGCGCGCGAGATCGACGACATGAATGTAGTCGCGCACGCCCGTGCCGTCCGGGGTCGGGTAGTCATTGCCGAAGACGCGCAGCCGCGGCAGCTGACCCACCGCAACCTGAGCGACGTAAGGCATGAGGTTGTTCGGGATGCCGTTGGGATCCTCGCCGATCCGCCCGCTCGGGTGCGCACCCACCGGATTGAAGTAACGCAGCAGGGCGATGTTCCAATCGGTATCCGAGACGTGAAGGTCGCGCAGGATCTCCTCGATGAAGAGCTTGGAACGGCCGTAGGGATTGGTCGCCGAGAGCGGAAACCCTTCCTGGATCGGCACTGTTGCCGGGTCGCCGTAGACCGTGGCCGAGGAGCTGAAGACCAGGTTCTTGACCCCTGCCGCGGCCATCGCCTCGCAGAGACTGATCGTCCCGCCGACATTGTTCTCGTAATAGGCGAGCGGGATCTCCACCGATTCGCCGACCGCCTTGAGCCCGGCGAAGTGGACGACGGCATCGAATGAGCCGCTCCGAAAGACCGCATCCAGCGCCGCGCGATCGCGCAGGTCGGCTTGGATGAAGGCCAACGGCCGCCCCGTGATCTCCCGCACCCGCCGCAGCGCTTCCTCTTTACTGTTGCTCAGGTTGTCGACGACCACGACCTCCATTCCCGCGGCAAGCATCTCCACGCAGGTGTGGCTGCCGATATACCCGGCACCCCCGGTCACCATGACCCGCATTGCACATCTCCTTCGTTCATTCCGTCGGGCGCAGTCTAACCTGTTCAGGATGCCTCGAACGAGCGGGGCACCCTCGTCTGACGCCTTGCCGACGATCAAGCCGCGGACATGGTTTCCTGGAGCGTCTGCATCAGCTGCGGATTCATCAAGGCGGCGACGAGCACGATCAGCACTGCCGCGATCGAGATGCCGATGAGCACGGCGCCGATGCCCCCGAGCAACTTCTCCCACCCCGCTGTCGGCCGGGGCGGACCGAAGCGGTTGGGACCATCGGTGCCGGGCTTGAGGATTCCGTAGAGGCCGAAGACGACGTTCACCAGCGGGACCAGCATCAACAATGCCCACCATCCGCTGAGCTCGATGTCGTGCAGACGCCGGATGAAGAACAGGATGGTCGCGATCATCACCGCGAGGCCGAGGACAAGCGAGATCCCTGTGACGACCGCTGCAGCGGGGGTGTCCGGGATAGGCTCGCCCGCCGAGACGCCGAACGCGAAGGCGAGCGCCATCTGAACGAGGTTGACGCCGAAGCTGACAGCGACGGCCCAGGCAATATAGCTGAGGCGGCCAAAACGGCCGTGCGGATCGAAGGGGCCGGTCATGTCAACACCTTCGCGGCCGATGACATCGGTGCGGGACGGCTGGTCAGGATCGGTCGGTTCCATGGCGGGCGCTCCAACGGTGTTTGAAGTGTGGAGGCAGCACCCTAATTCAG
>NZ_JAJDNA010000075.1 GCF_022340925.1 Thiocapsa sp. | reverse complement strand
TCATCGCCGCCGCGATCGGCCTGGTGACCCTGATCGCCCTCTACAAGCTGGTCTATCCGGTCGTCTTCGATGCCTATGTAGGCAAGTCAAACGCACCTCTGAGCTATGCCAGCAGCCAGATGGTCAGCGACGAGGAGTACGAGGCCCTGGCGCAATCACTCACCCAGGCCGCGCGTTACCAGGCCGCCGCGGCGATCGTGGGACAGGATGACAACGCCTTCGCGCGCAAGGTCAAGGTCGAGATGCTGATGAGCACGCCGTCCTTTGTGCGTGAGCACGAGCCCTCACACATCCAATACTTCCGTGATGCGGGCATCCGCCGGTACGACGGCCCGCAAACCTGCCTCCAGTGCCACGCGACCATCCAGGTCCGACATGCCGACGGACGGACCTCGGAGGTCAACACCCTGGAGGACATCGTCAACTCGGTGCATTTCAAGTTCCAGAGCGATACCGGCGGGGGCTTCTCGACCTTCGGTTACGACGGTCGCGAGGTGAACGCCGAAGGCGCCCGGCCCATCCCGGTGGGCAAGATCAATCGCGCGTGCGGGATCCCGGGCAGCTTCTCCTGGACCGGGTGGTCGGCGCTCGTGGAAAGTCGCCCCGAATCGGCCCACGGGGAGGTCGAGCTGCGCAGCGAGGGGTGCGGCCAGTGCCACATCGGTGGCAACTACCAGCCGGCGACCGAGAAGATGATGCCGATCGGCGACGTTCCCGGCGAGGCCAAGGACGGGATCGACTGTCTGATCTGTCACGCCGCCGCCTACGACATGAACCAACGCTACGTGATCCGCGACGACGTGGGGCTGCGTTGGAATCAGGATCGCAGCCTGCGCGCCGCCCTGACCGTGGGGCGCGCGACGACGCATAACTGTCTGAACTGTCACCAGCACAACATGGGCGGCGACGTCTACCTGCACAACGAGGCGGCCCAGGCCCTCGGCGAGCGTCACCGGCGCCTGCTGCATCGGGGCGCGAAGCGCGGCAACCCGTTCAGCCCGGCCGACGACGTGCATGCCGCGGCCGGCCTGCACTGCACCGACTGCCACGTACCGACGGGTCACAAGATCCCGCGCGGTCGGATGGGCGTCGATCTGGTGGCCAACGACCTGCCCGATCGGGAGGTCTCCTGCGAGACCTGTCACTCGCTCGCCCCGCACAACCGCTCCGAGCACAAGGCCCTGCTCAACGGACATATCGCCCGGATCGCCTGCGAGACCTGTCACATCAAGGAGCTAGAGGACAGCAACGTGGTGCTGCGTGACTGGGTGCATCCCACCTGGGACGCCGAGGAAGGCATCTTCGAGCCTACCGACATCTATCGGTCCGGGGCGGTCAACAAGGGGTTCACCTTCCTCTGGTTCAACGGCAACGGCACCTTCCTCGCCAACGCCCTGGGCAACAACCCGAACGGCTCGGACGATTACGACCCCTTGATGCAGCAGCTCGCCCGCATCGAGGATCCCGAGATCATCGCAGCCGTGCGTGCGCGGGCGATCGAGCTCAAGGCACACTACCCGGACATCGACGCCGACGCTTACGTCCGCGCGGCGACCGACCCGCTGTCACAGCTCTCGCCCGAGCAGCTGGAGCAGCGCCGCACGATGCTCGAGCGCAACCTGCGTGCGCACATGAACGACGGCGAAAGCCGAATCTACCCCTTCAAGCTCTTCAACGCGATGATGTACGAAGACCTGGGCAATCAGGGGCCGTTCGGCGCCATGATCCTGCCCTTCGACTACGCGACCTATTACGAGACCGGCGACAGCAAGGCATCGGTCAAGCAGGCGATTCGCGACCCGATCGTGGTGCGCATGTACCAGACGCCCTTCAAGCTCTACATGATGGACGAGTTCATGGCGTACTTCGGGGTGGAGGGGGGCTGGAACACCGACTACCCACTGGTCGGGGACGAGCTCCAGCGTGTCGAGCCCCGCTGGATGCGCCAGATGGGCTCATTGATGGTCAACCACGGAATCCAGGCGGAGGGGCGCGACTGCATCGAGTGCCATTCGCCGGATGGCATCCTGGATTACCGCCGCTTGGGCTACGCGCCCGAGCGGGCGGCGGAGCTGGAGAACCTCGACATCGTCGAGAATCTGCGCCCGGCGCGAGCCATCTCGACCGCGGGCGGCGGCTGACGGAGCATCGAACGGGGCGACGACACCGTCGCTGCGCCGGCCCCCGTCAGGGCCTCTTGACGACCCGTTTGAGCAGCGGACCCAGCAGACCGTCGGTCGGTCGGCCCAGGATCTGCGGCGCCAGAACCACCAGCGCCACCGCGGTCAGAAGCGGCACCAGATACATGAGCATGCCATCCGGCCCGCCGAGCAGGCCGCGCTGGAGCAGCGCCGTCAGCAGTTGGATACCGACCACGGCCGAGAGGGCGCGCAAACGCACCGGGCCGCGCAGGAACCAGACGATCACCGACAGGACCGTATAGGGGATCATCCAGGCCGCCAGCATCAGGGCCTCGAGCCGGTAGGCACCGTCGAAATGGGGCACCACGGCGATCAGAAAAGACAGGGCAAACCCGACCACCAGGGTCATGAAGACCCAGATCTCGTGGCCCTCGTGCGCCTTCTCCATCACAGCACCTCCTCGCCTATATGATATCGGAGACCCAATGATATACCGGCGAACGACGGATTTTCCCAGCGCTCAGGCCCGGTGTCTGTGCGATCCGGCTGACGTGCCCGACCCGACCTGATGCGCACTGGACGCCACGGTCAATGGGCGCACCGAGCCCTGGAGTCACTGCGATTGCGCCTGTCGCGTCAGGACGCGCTCTTTTGGCCCACTGTTCTGGGGCTCCTGACCGGCCTCGCCACCGGGGTCGTGATCGTCGCCTTCCGTCTCGCTGTCGAGGGGTCCCAGTCGGCCATGCTCCCCGGGCACGGCGAGAACTACGAGGCGCTCCCGACGGCCTTGCGTCTGGTGCTCCCCCTGATCGGAGCGGTGCTGATCGGACTCCTGTTCGTTCGTTTCGCGCACGGCATCCAAGTCCTGGGCGTCGCCCGCGTCATGGAGCGCATGGAGTACTATCAGGGGCACATGACGTGGCGCGGCTTCGTGATGCAGTTCCTCGGCGCCGCGATTGCCATCGTCAGCGGCCATTCGGTCGGCCGCGAGGGACCGCATGTCTTTCTCGGGGCCGCCAGCGGCAGTCTGCTCGGCCAGGCCCTGGCGATCCCCAACAACAGCATCCGCAACATGGCGGCCTGCGGAACCGCGGCGGGCATCTCGGCCTCGTTCAATACGCCGCTCGCGGGTGTCATCTTCGCGCTCGAGGTCCTGGCGCTGGAATACCGGGTCGCGAGCTTCGTTCCGATCATCCTGGCCGCGGTCAGCGCCAATGCCGTGTCGGTCGCCGTCTTCGGCAGCGCAGCCGTGCTCGAGATCCCGCCCTTCGTGCTCTATGCGCTCTCGGATCTGCTGCCGGTGATCCTCCTCGGGCTGCTTGCCGGTGGACTCTCGGCGGCCTATATCCAAGCGCTGCAGACGATCGCCGGCTGGGGCAAGCGGCTCGGCTTCTTCGGGCGCGTCTGTGTGGCCGGGGTCGTGGCCGGGATCACCGGCGCCCTGGTACCCGAGGTGATGGGGCTCGGGTACGACACGCTGAGCGCCGTGCTCACCGCACCCCTGCCCTGGGTGTTTCTGGCGGTGTTGCTCCTGTTCAAGCTGGTCGCCACGTCCGCCAGCGCCGGTCTGGGAATCCCCGGCGGCACCATCGGACCGGCGCTCTTCATGGGTGCCGTCATCGGCAACCTCACCGGTGTGGCAGCAGCGGCCTTCGCGGGCATCGACCCCGGACAGGCCAGCTTCTACGCCCTGCTCGGGATGGGTGCGATGATGGGCGCCAGTCTCCAGGCGCCGTTGGCGGGATTGACCGCGATCGTCGAGCTCACCCACAGCCCCGGCGTCATCATGCCGGGCATGCTGGCGATCATCCTGGCCGGGCTGACCAGCAAGGAGGTCTTCGGCAAGGACTCGATCTTCCTCACGACGCTGCGGGCAAACGGGCTGGACTACCGCTCCAACCCGGTGGTTCACCTGCTTCGACGCAGCGGCGTCGCGGGGGCCATGAACACGAGCTTCGCGCGTCACGACGCCGTCCTGAGCCGGGACGAGGCCGAGCGTCTGGTCCGGGACGGACCCGAGTGGATTATCGTGGATGCGGACGGGGCACCCGCTTACCTGCTGCCCGGAATCGCCGTGGCCAGCGCCCTGTCGCTGGACGAGCGGACAAAAGAGATCGATCTGCTCGCGATCCCGGCGGAGCGGCTGGAGCTCGCCCCGGTGCACCTGCAGGCGACCTTGCAGGAGGCCCTGGATCTCCTGCAGTCCCGCGGTGCGGAGGCGCTGTACGTCCAGCGGATGACCGCGCCCGGGATCAATCGCATCTACGGCGTGCTGACGCGCGGACGGATCGAATCGGCCTACCGCTACTGAGCCCGTGAGCTGCCCGTTGGTCCCGAAGGGTGCGATCATCGGGGCATGAGCCAGGCGACCTTGCGATTCTATGCCGAGCTGAACGACTTCCTCCCGCCTGCGCGCCGTCAGCGCGATTGGAGGATGTCGTTTGATGCCCCGGCACCGGTCCGCCATCTGATCGAGATCTGCGGGGTGCCCCACACCGAGATCGAGCTGATCATGCGCGATGGGGAGTCCATCGACCTCGAGACCAGGGTCGGCGACGGCGAGCGCATCGCCGTCTACCCCATGTTCGAAGCCTTCGACGTGCGATCGGTGCTGCGGGTGAGGCCGAATGCCCTGCGGGAGATCCGCTTCTTGGCCGATGCCCATCTCGGTGCCTTGGCCAGGCGACTGCGCATGCTGGGGTTCGATACCCTTTGGCACAACGACCTGGGCGACGTCGAGCTCGCGGCCGTGGCCGGCCGGGAGCACCGGATCCTCTTGTCGCGCGACCGCCAGCTGCTGATGCGCCGGGCGGTCACGCACGGCTGCTACCTCAGGCCCGGATCGACCCGATCCCAGCTCGCGTACCTGGTGGAACGGCTGCAGCTGTGCGCGGAAATCAGACCGTTCAGCCGCTGCATCGCCTGCAACAGCTCCCTGGTCGCGGTCGCGCCCAGCGCCGTCCGGGACCGGGTGCCGCCCGCCGTTCGCCGCTCGCTTCACGACTATTGGCTGTGCGAGGGCTGCGGCCGGGTCTATTGGAAGGGCAGTCATTGGCAGGCGATGCGCAGGCAGATCGCGGAGATCTGTCCGGGTGCCGCGGATCCTGTCCACCCCCGGGGATGACCCCCAGGTGCGGGACATCCGCTTCAGCCCTCGGGAGCCTCGCGCCTCTTCGGCTCGACCGTTGTCGCGAGGATCGACCGGCCTCAGGTCCGACAGGCTCCTAGACGTTGAACCTGAAGTGGATCACGTCGCCGTCCTGCACGACATAGTCCTTCCCCTCGGAACGCAGCTTGCCCGCCTCCTTGGCGCCCTGCTCACCCCTGTAGGCGACGAAATCATCGTAGGCGATCACCTCGGCACGGATGAAGCCGCGCTCGAAGTCCGTGTGGATCACCCCCGCAGCCTGCGGGGCCCGCACACCGGCAGGGATGGTCCAGGCCCGCACCTCCTTGGGGCCGGCGGTGAAATAGGTCTCCAGTCCAAGCAGCCGATAGCCGGCCCGAACCACACGGTTCAGACCCGGCTCGGAGAGGCCCAGCTCGGCCAGAAACGCATCCCGCTCCTGGTCATCGAGCTCGAAGATCTCCGCCTCGATCGCGGCGCACACCGGCACGACCTCCGCGCCCTCCTCCGCCGCGAGTGCCTTCACCTGGTCCAGGCTGGGGTTGTCGACGAGTCCGTCCTCCGCGACGTTGGCGATATAGAGTGTCGGTTTTGCGGTCAGGAGAAAGAGATCGCGGAGCTCGCGCTGCGCCTCCTGGTCCAATCCCATGGATCGGATGGGTCGACCGGCGTCGAGATGGGCACGAGCCTGCTCCAGCAGCCCCTTACGGGCGAGCACCTTCTTGTCGCCGGTCTTGGCCATGCGCTCGGCCCGGTCCAGCGCCTTCTCCACCGAATCGAGGTCGGCGAGCGCCAGCTCGGTGTTGATCACCTCGATATCCCGGAGCGGGTTCACCTGCCCTGCGACATGCACCACGTCCTCGTCCTCGAAGCAGCGCACCACGTGGGCAATGGCGTCCGTCTCACGGATATTCGCCAGGAACTTGTTTCCCAGACCTTCGCCCTTGGAGGCACCGGCCACCAGACCCGCGATGTCCACGAATTGCATGGTGGTCGGGATGACCTTCTGGGGCTTGACGATGGCGGCAATGACGTCGAGACGGGGGTCCGGAAGCGGGACCACACCGACGTTCGGGTCGATGGTGCAGAAGGGGTAGTTCTCCGCGGCGATCGTCGCCTTCGTCAGGGCGTTGAACAGGGTCGATTTGCCGACGTTCGGGAGACCGACGATCCCACATTTGAATCCCATGGCGAGGGTCCGTGCGGAAAAGCCCGCGATAATACAAGACCGAACGCGTCGCACGCCAGACGACGCGCCCCTGCGCGGTGGATCGGACGTTGTGCGTCCGCCCAAGCGGCGCGCCGAGCCGGGGCCTGCGGGTCAGGCGTCCGCCGGAAAGGCCCGGCATTTCCCCGCGTGTTCGGCTCAATGCGCCTCGGTCGCACCCCGATTGTATCGGTCCTCGAAGCGCACGATGTCGTCTTCGCCGAGATAGGTCCCTGACTGGACCTCGATCAGCTCCAACACAATGGTGCCCGGGTTCTCGAGGCGGTGCGAGGATCCCACCGGGATGTAGGTCGACTGATTCTCGGTGAGCAGAAAGGAGCGTTCGTCGCAGGTCACACGCGCGGTCCCGGAGACGACGATCCAGTGCTCGGCGCGGTGGTGGTGCATCTGCAGCGACAAAGACTCCCCGGGCTTCACGATCAGCCGCTTGACCTGGTAGCGCGGCCCCTGGCCGATCGACTCGTAGGATCCCCAGGGACGGTGGACACGCTGGTGGTGGCGGTATTCGTTGCGCTGCTCGCGTTGCAGGAACTGGGTGACGGCCTTGACATCCTGGGCACGCTCCTTGGTCGCCACCAGGACCGCATCCGGGGTCTCCACCACGATCAGATTCTCGACCCCGATCGCGGCAAGCATGCGGTGACGGGCGATGAGCAGGTTGTCCCGGGCATCATGGACGAACGCATCGCCATCGAGCACATTGCCCGCGGCATCCTGCTCACGGACCTCCCAGAGCGCGGACCAGGCGCCCACGTCCGACCAGCCGACGTCCAGGGGCACGACAACCGCCGGTGGTCCCTCCGCGGAGCTGTCACCCGCGAGCGGTTCCATCACCGCGTAGTCGATCGAGTCACTCGGGCAGGCCGCGAACCGGTCGACATCGAGTCGTCGAAAATCGCCATCGTCGCGTGCCCCGTCGAATGCCGCGACGACCGCCCGGGCGATATCCGCCCGAAACCGCTCGATCAATCCCAGCCATACCGATGCCTTGAGGACGAAGATGCCGCTGTTCCAGAGGTACTGGCCGGAAGCCAGATACCCTTCGGCGGTCTCGCCATCCGGCTTCTCGACAAAGCCATTGAGCAGGTAGGCGCGACCGGCGACCCCCTCGGTCTCGTATCGATCCCCCTGCCGGATATACCCGTAGCCCGTCTCGGCCTTGCTCGGCACGATCCCGAACGTCACCACCGCGCCCTCGCGCGCGATCAGATAGGCATCGGCTACCGCGCTCCGAAAGCCCGCCTCGTTGCGGATGGTATGATCGGCCGGCATCACCAGCAGGACCGGGTCCGCCCCACCCCGGGTCGCGGCCAGCGCCGCAAGGGTCAATGCGGGCGCCGTGTTCCGCCCCTTCGGCTCGAGGATGATCTCCGCCGCGCGCCGGTCCATGAGGCGCAGCTGCTCGGCGACCAGGAAGCGATGCGCCTCGTTACAGACGACGATCGGGGCGATTTGACCGATCCCCTGGCGCGGGTGCTCCGCGTCGAGCCCATCCAGGCGCCGGACCGTCTCCTGGAGCATGGTGTGGTCGCTGGTGAGCGGTAAGAACTGCTTGGGATAGGCCTCGCGCGAGAGCGGCCAGAGCCGCGTTCCGGAGCCGCCGGAAAGGATAACGGGTTGTAGGGGCATCGGCGCACTCCTCGTCGTGGGTTCGGATCACTCCGCTCGCTAAGGGTAACGCAGTTTCACCACCGGGGGACATGCAGACCGGTCGGTCATCGGCGCGCCCCGCCGGGTGATGTTATCCCGCCCGATGAGTGGCTTGCGGCCGCAACCGCCGGCGGCGCGCAGGTCCGGGAGCGCGACTCTGCAGCGCCCCGCGGTCTCCTGCGGCGCTGGGTGCAACTCGCTCGACCGGCAGGACACCCGCCGGTGGATGACGGGAACCCGGCGGTTGCAACCCCGCCGGGATCACCTCACCTGTTATGGGCAACCAAGCACCACGCGAGCCCGTTCGGCGCTGCCGGCGCGGAGAAACTTCAGATGACCCCGGACCCCAGTCAGATCGGCGACCTCCTGCGAGAGGTTGCCGCAACCGAGATCATGCCGCGCTTCCACCGCATCCTGGCCGAGCGCAAGGCCGACGGGAGCCTCGTGACCGAGGCCGATTTGGCGACCCAGGCACGTCTGGTCGAGGCCATCGCGCGCGACTTCCCGAGTACCCCGCTGCTCGGGGAGGAAATGACCCGCGACGATCAGCAGCGCCTCCTGGGCGAGGCCGAAACGGGTGTCTGGATCCTGGACCCGCTGGACGGCACGAGCAACTATGCCTGCGGCTTCCCCGGCTTCGCCATCTCATTGGCCTTCGTCGAGCGGGGTCGAGCGACCTTGGGCGTCATCCTGGATCCGGTCCGCGACGAGTGCTTCTCCGCCGTGCTCGGCGGGGGCGCGTATCTGAACGGTGAACCGATCCACACCGCATCGCCGGGCCCAACGCTCGGCGATTGCCTGGCGATGATCGACATGAAGCGACTCCCTCCAGAGCGCGTTCCCGCGCTGTTCCGTTCCGGCGGCTTCCGGTCGCAGCGCAACCTGGGGTCGGTCGCGCTGGACTGGAGCTGGCTCGCGGCTGGTCGCTACCAGCTCTATCTCCATGGCGGCCAGAAGCTCTGGGACTATGCCGCCGGGCGCCTGATCGCCAAAGAGGCCGGCGCGGCGTCGCGACTGTACGAAGGCCGTGGTGCCGCAGAGGCGGTCACACTCAGCCTGTCGCCCAGGCTCGCGATCGCGGCGGCCGACGAGACCCTGATGCAGCAGTGGCTGGACTTCGTCAACCTCCCCATGACATCGGTCTGAGCCCCATCCGACCGCAGATGGCCTGGCCGACGATATCGGACTCGCCGTACCGACCCGGATCCCGCTGCGCTGCATCCGGGCTTCACAGAGAAACATTTAGAGGAGCAACGACATGAGCGAAGAGATCAGCGACCTGGACATGGCGCTTTCCAGTGGCGTTACGGCCTTCGAGTCCAAACAGTTTTCCCGCGCTGCAGGTCTTCTGTCGCCGCTTGCCGAGCAGGGCAACGCGGACGCCCAGTACCGGATGGCGATCATGGCCCAGAACGGCTTGGGCATGCTGCCGAACCCGCTGCTCGCCTACACCTACATGAAACGTGCCGCGGAGGCCGGTATTGCGCTCGCCCAGCATGGCCTGGGTTTCATGTACATGGAGGGCGAGTGCACCGACAAGAACCCCGAGAAGGCCGTACTCTGGTTCACGAAGGCGGCGGAGCAGGGCCTGGTCGGCTCTCTGACCACGCTCGCCATGATGTACGAGCAGGGCCACGGCGTGGACAAGGACCCGGAGGAAGCCGGTCGCCTCTATCGCCTCGCCGGCTTCGAGGAACGATGACGTATCCGTCACATATGGATTTTCCGCCGCGGCGCGTATACTCTTGCGTCGCATTGCCGGGGTGGCGAAACTGGTAGACGCATCAGACTCAAAATCTGACGGTGGCAACACCGTGCCGGTTCGAGTCCGGCCCTCGGTACCAGAGAGATGCAAGGGGTCAGGCCAACAGCCTGGCCTTTTTTTTGGCCATCCGCCAGAACCAGACGCTGCCGGAATCTCCAATTCCCGCTCGTGTGCTAAGTTTATTAGTGAAAGGGACTCTTCGCCGGCGGTGTGTCTGGTGGCACCCATCCGGCTGGTCAAAAGCATGGGCAGGACGGGATGTTCCGCTCAGTGATGTCCGCGAGGAGCGGTGACCGCAACATGGGGCTGTTCGGTCGGCGGTCGTTGTCGCTGAAGGCGGAGAGCAGCGGTGAGGCTCAAGTCCACGATCGCCGTTTTGATGTTGGCTGCCGCCGCGGTGGTTGGGTTGAGTTCTATCCTCGTCTCCGTTGACCACCGTCTGGCCGCCCAGCAAATCCGGCTTGAAGCGCAGATCGTTCTCGCAGAACGGCAAGCCGAGCGCCTGGAAGCCGTGCTTCGAAGGCTCGAAGGGGTCACCTCCCCATCTTCAATCACGGAAGGAGCAGGCGGGAAGGTCAAGCATGCCCCCCGCGCTGCCGCCGATCCGACGCAACAGATCCATCCCCCCCCTACTCCAGGTGCCGATGTCGGGGCGCAGTTCCGGCCGGGGCCTGCGCCGGGGGGAGCAACCCCACACCGGCGGGAGTCCGCCTCGAACGCCCCGCAGCGCGGGCTCGCACTCGTGGCGACCTTCGAGACGGAATCCAATTCAAGCGAATGGGGCAAGCGCACGGCGGACGAGATCACGCGGGCATACGAAGCGGAACCCTTCTTCGCGAGGTTCGACGGTGCCCTCACGACCGATTGCAGGGTGACGACCTGCCTGGTGACCTGGAGCGTCCCGGTCGCCGATCCGAACGATCCGGAATTGGCAATGGCGAAGTACGAATTGATGGCTCTTGCGGCGCAGAAAGAGCAACCGGTGCGTCGGATGCAGAGCGTCCGCCGCACCGAGAAGGGGCGGACTGTCATCGAGCTCTACCTGTCGAGGTGACGTCCACCCCGTCAATGCTGCGTCATTTCAATCAACCGCCCGAGAGGCAGAGGCAAGCATGAACACGAAAGCCTTTTCCACGGGGGTTGCCGGCGTCGTCCTAACCTTGGTCGGCGCGACATCCCAGATCGACGCGGTCGCGCAGGAAGCGTACTTCATGCACCCGTCGTCCTGCGTTGCCCCGTTCCTCGCCCAGGCCGAAAGGATGCGGTGGCACGAGCACTTTCTGATGAATCCGCCCGAGGGTGAGAGGACGTGGGCCATCTGTCCGATCGACGCGTACATCCCCGACCTGCCAGACGCGACAAGCCCGAGAGACTGGCTGATCCAGGTGTACCTCCAGAACACCCTGGATGCCGTCATGGTCAACCCTGCGTGCTTTTTCACCGCCCACGGTGTACTCAATCAGAAGTGGGGGACCTACATCGACGGCGAGGATGTCACCTACACCCTTCCGTTGGCGCTTCAGCAGGTCGGCGGGATCACGGTGGCGCAAGGGGTGATCTCCGTTGAGGATATCCTCGCGGGCCTCCCCCCGGGCACGGCCGAGACCCCCTTCCACCTTGCGGCCTTCTGCCGGCTCGATCCGGGTTGGGGCATCAATGGCGTCGAGATGATCGAGCTGGTCGCTCCGACGATGGGGGCCGGCGTGGGGATGTACTGACGCAACCAGTCGAAAACTGACCTGACGGGGGGTGAGCCGCCCCAGCCACCCCCCATCCCAGCAGCGCCCCCTGTGGAACCGGGGCGCAGACCACTCTGCATCCCACTTCGCCCGCTCCGCCGATCCCGCGGGGGCAGGGGCGCGGGCGGCCGTGGGCACTCGCGGAAACTTGGGTCTTTGCGACATCAGCGCAATTCCGAGCACTTTCCCCCGCTATAAGCTGCGCGAATGCGTGCATAAATTGTGCTGATTTGAATCGGTGGAATCCGTTGGCTTACGTTCGATTCGGTCAAGGGCCCTCCACCACGCGGCGGGCCCCGGCGGCATCGACTGGTCTTGCTCGGGAGGACATCGCTATGAAGCTGCCACGCGTCACCGGACTGCTCACCCTGCTGATCAGCGCACCGCTTGCTGCGGAGCCACCGCCCGTGCCCCCGGGGAAGCTGCTCTTCGAGCAGCACGGCTGCACCAACTGTCACGGCCCCGAGGGCGTCCATCCCAGCTCCAAGTATGCTCCGGTCCTGCGCGGCAAATCCGCTGATTATCTGTTCGAGAACGCCGTCGCCATCTTTGCCGGCGACGAGAAGTCGGGCAAGACGCGCTTCATGCACGAGCAGTTCTGTGTCGGCGAGGCCCAGGAAGAGGGCTGCTACCCGCCTCCGGACACCCCTGCCCTGCGCGCGATCGCCAACTGGCTGGGCGGCGACGCGGCACTGCCCGAGAAGAAACGGACCGAGCCCGGGCTTTATGTCACTGCGGTCGACGCCTACAAGCGGCTCCAAGAGGCCGGTGACAAGGCGATCCTGATCGACATACGGACCCGCGCCGAGGTGGCCTTCGTGGGGATGCCAACGATCGCCGCCGCCAACATCCCCTATATGACCGCCGGGAGCTTCGACGAATGGGACGACAAGAAGCAGACCTTCAAGCTTCGGCCGAACAGCGAGTTCACCCTGAGGGTCAACGAGCTGATGAGCGATAAGGGGCTGGACAAGGACACCCCGATCTATCTTCTCTGCCGCTCCGGAAGCCGCAGCGCGAAGGCCGCCAACCTCCTGACCCAGGCCGGCTACAGTCAGGTCTATTCGGTGACAGACGGGTTCGAAGGCGACACGGCGAAGGAGGGCCCCCACAAGGGCGAACGGGTGGTCAACGGATGGAAGAACGCCGGGCTCCCCTGGACTTACAAGCTAAATAAAACAGCAATGTACTGGGACCTCTGAAGATCCATTATGAAGAGACGAAGTCTCATTCAAGCGGCGATGGCTGCAGCGCCCGCGTCCCTGGCGGCGGGCCTTGCCCCCCGCTCACTCCTGGCCGTCTGGCAGACGGACGCCTTCCACGCGGAGGCGATGGCGGACGCGCAGCGGCTGCTGTTCGGCGAGCGCCAGATCGACGACAGCAGTCGCATCCTCATCGAGGCACCGGAGATTGCGGAGAACGGCCGCAACGTGCCGGTGGAGGTGCGCACCGACCTGGCTGGTCTGGAATCCATTACTGTGCTGTCGGACTCGAATCCGTTCCCGCTGCTGGCCCGGGCGCGCTTCACCCCTGCCGTCGCACCGCGCCTCGCGCTTCGCTTCAAGCTCGGCGGCAGCGGCGACCTGATCGCCATCGCGGAGGCCGGGGGCAGGCTCTATCGGGCGGTGCGCGCGGTCAAGGTGACGGCGGGCGGCTGCGGCGGCTGACGCCGCCCCCCTTCATTGCGAGCGGGAGGACAAGATGGCATCCGAAGACACCGGTCGGATACGCGCCCGACTCAAGGACGGCTTGGTCAACGTCAAGGTGCTGATGCGCCACCCGATGGAGACGGGAAGCCGCAAACACCCGGCGACCGGCGCCCTGCTGCCGCGCCACTTCATCCGAGAGGTGGTGTGCGAGCACAACGGATCAGCTGTTCTCACCCTGGACTGGGGCTGGGGCGTCGCCGCCGACCCCTATCTGTCCTTCGATATCCTGGATGGGAAGGCGGGGGACTCGATCACGGTGCGCTGGGAGGACAACCAGGGGGCAAGCGGGCGGTTGGAAACCGAGGTCCGCTGAATCGAACGGGTGTCTGTATGACGACGGTCAGCCTGCGCCCGTCCGCCCACGCCCAACCTGCACCCGGCACGCGTCCGGTGCGGAGCCCGTTGGCAGTTGCAGGCGAGAGTCCGGACAAACACTGACTTATTGGCTATCCTGGCCGAGAATCAGCACGGAGAGCGAAAACGCGGTTTCCGCTCTCCTTCATGTTCAGCGGCCTGTCCAGCCGAATATTTCGGTGCTTCCCTAAGGCCCGGGCTCCTTGACCCCGCCGCTGTCCTCCTCTGCATCCCCCGCCGCGTCCCAGTAGAGGGGACCCATCTCCAGACCGAGCAGCGCCTGCCGCAAGGTGGTCAGCTCCGCCTTGAGGGTCTCGAGATGGCCGGCTTCGAGGTGGACCGCCAGGGCGGCGCCGTGCTCGCTGAGCGCCTGAAGCAGGGTCTGGGCGGCCCGATCGATCTGCTCGATGGAAGACGACGGCATCGCGGGACCCCTAACCGAACTTGTAGGCGACGCCGTACCCGCCGCGGGGCAGCGCCCAGCCGATATTGAACAAGGGACAGCCCACCCGGCAGCTGCCGCACTCGACGCAGGCCTGATAGCCCACCATCACCCGGTCCTGCCGGTCCAGGCGATAGACGCCGACCGGGCAGAAGTCCAGGCATGGCTTGGCCGGACAGCCCTGGCATACCCTGTGGTCTTTGATCGACAGGTGTGCGAAGTCCTCGTCGACATCGTACCTGACCGACGTGATCAGGTTGTCCACATCAACGCGGGGCAGGCTGGCTTGCAGCTCGGGACTCAATGGGTGGTGCTTGCGCGCCTTCATCGTCAGCCTCTCATACCTCGCAGCAGCGTCATCATATCCCGGGCGACGCCGAAGAAGGAGCGTCGCTCGCGCAGCAGGCCCAGGATCTCGCCCTCCATCTCGCGCTTGGGAATGCCGTGCGCCGTAAAATAGCGCCCTGCGGCTTCATTGATGAAGTTGACGTAGGTCCCAATGAAATCAGGGGTGCTGTCCAGGAGGTCGGTCATGCGCCGATACTGCCGGAGATCCTTGAGGACGAAGCTTTCCTCCAGCCTGCGGCGGTATGCCCGCAGGAAGCGGGCGGAGAAGTCATGCTCCCGGTGGGCCTCCAGCGCCGTCTCGCCCGCCATGCGGCCGGCGGTCATGGCGAGGTTAGAGCCCTCCCGGTGCAGGGCGTCCACCATACAAGCCGCGTCGCCGGCGACCAGCACCCCGTCTGCCGCGACCTCGGGCATGCGGTCGTAGCCCTGCTCCGGGATCAGATGCGCGCCGTACTCCAGCGAGGTCCCGCCCGCCAGATAGGGGCGCACCACGGGATGCGACTTGAAGCGGGCCAGCAGCTCGTAGGGGCGCAGCTTGTGGTAGACGAGCTCTTCCAGCAGGAGACCCACCCCGATCGAGACAGCCTTGGCGTCGGTGTACACGAAGGCGGTGCCGGGCAGACCCAAGGTGGCATCGCCGAAGACGTCGATCGCGACACCCTCGTGCGCGCCGGCCAGACCGAAGCGCGCCTCGATCTCGGGAGCCGGCAGACCCACGACCTCCTTGACCGACAGGGCGACGTAGCGAGGGGGCAGGTCACCCCTGGCGAGGCCGAGCTTCTGGGTCAGCAGGTTGTTGACGCCCTCGGCGATGACCAGGATCGGGGCATACACATCACCCTCGGGTCGGTCGGTGGCGACCCCGACGGCCCGTCCTTTGCGATCGCGCAGCACATCGGTCACGGTCGTCTTGGCGATCAGGAGCACGCCTTCCTGCACCGCCTGAGCGGCAAACCAGGCATCGAAGCGTGCACGCAGCGCCGTATAGGCCTCGGCCGGCTCGCTCTTGTATTGCTCGCTCTTGTGGAGGATGCGCACCGCGCTGTCGGGTGACAACAGCCAATAGCCCTGCTCGGTCACCGGTCGCTCGAAGGGCGGCTTGCGCTCCCAGTAATCGGGCAGGACCTCGGCCAAGGCATGGGTATAGAGCACCCCGCCGAACAGGTTCTTGGCACCGGCGAAGCGCCCCCGCTCGATCAGGATGACGTCCAGACCCCCTTTGGCCATTGTGATCGCGGCGGCCGTGCCGGCCGGCCCACCGCCGACGACGATGGCGTCGAACGCCAGCTTAGGCGCCATGGCCGGCTCCTTCACGCAGCTGCTTGATCAGCTCGGGAATCACCTCATGAAGGTCACCGACAATGCCGAGGTCGGCGATCTGAAAGATGGGCGCCTGGGGATCCGTGTTGATCGCGAGGATGAAGTCCGCGTTGCTCACGCCGACGCGATGCTGCACGGCGCCGGAGATGCCGGCGGCGACATAGAGCTTCGGCCGCACCGTCTTGCCCGTCTGCCCGACCTGGTGGTCGGCGGCGATCCAGCCGGCGTCCACGAGGGGGCGCGAGACGCCGACGACGCCGCCCAGCGCATCGGCCAGCTCCTCCAGCAGGGTCAGGCCGTCGGGGCCACCAAGGCCGCGGCCGCCGGCGACGACCACATCCGCATGCTCCAGATTGAGTCGCCGCGGGGCGGGTATCAGCCGCAGCCTCCGCACGGGAACCTCCTCCTCCGAGATACCCAGGGGTGCGCGCACGACCGCCCCGGTGGCCTGGGGCAGCGGCTCCGGCACCGGCAGCACCCGCGGACGGACGCTGGCCATCTGCGGTCGGTCCGTCCGGCAGTGGATGGTCGCCATGAGGTTACCGCCAAAGGTCGGGCGGGTGGCGGCCAGGATCTGGAGCTTGGGATCGATCCTCAGCTCGGTGCAGTCGGCCGTGAGCCCTGTCTCCACGCGGGTGGCGATGGCGCTGGCAAGGTCCCGCCCGAGGGCCGTGGCGCCGATCAGGAAGATCTCCGGCCGGTAGGTCCGCACCAGTCGGCTGATCGCGGCGGCATAGGGCAGATTGCGATACACCGCCAACACCGGGTCATCGATCAGGTGTACGCGGCTCGCGCCGTAGCGAAAGGCCTCCTGCGCGATGGGGCCGACCGCGTGGCCCAGGAGGATTGCCTCCACCACGACGCTTGCGCTGTCGAGCTCGGTCGCCAGCCGCCTGGCCGTGCCCAGCAGCTCCCAGGAGACCGGATGGACCATCCCCTCTTCCTGCTCGATCAGGACCCAGACCCGCCGCGCCTCGGCCTCAGGCCCGGTCCTCATTCCGCACCTCGATTCTCAGGCAAGGGTTCGGGATGCTCCGCGAGCACGCCAGCCGCGCCGATACGGTCCAGCGCCCGGTTGATGACCGCGGCTAGGCCGAGCTCGGCCACGCCCACCCGCTCACCTGGCTCCCTGGGCGGCGGCGTGTAGGCCTTGACGACAACGGTGGGCGAGCCTTTGATCCCGATCTTGGCGGCGTCGAATGGCACGGGTGCGGCGGCGTCCCAGATCTCGGGCTGGTAGCGCGCGGCACGGACCAGGTTGGGCAGCGGCGCCCGCCCAATGGCGGCGATCTCCTTCTCGACCGTCAGCAGGGCGGGCAGCGCGGTTTCGAGCACCTCGATACCGCGCTCAATGCGGCGGTGGACGATCGCCGTGCGGGCCACGGGGTCGAAGGCCTCGATCTGGACGGCATAGGTGATCAGCGGCAGATTCAGCCGGACTGCCACTCCCGGGCCAACCTGGCCCGTGTCCCCGTCAATGGCCTGCTTGCCGAAAAGCAGCAGATCGACCGGGTCGTCGGCCTGAATGGCCTGGACGGCATGGGCAATGACGTAGGAGGTGGCTAGCGTATCGGCGGCGCCGAATCTGCGGTCGGTCATCAGGATCGCCCGATCGGCGCCTTGCTCGACGCATTCGATGAGCGCCTCGGCGGCCTTCGGCGGCCCCATCGTCAGCACGGTTACCCGGCCCCCGAAGCGTTCCTTCAGTCGCACCGCCATCTCGACGGCGTGCACGTCATAGGGGTTGATGATGGCCGGCACACCTTCGCGAATCAGGGTGCCGGTCTCGGGGTTGATCCGCACGTTGCTGGTGTCGGGCACCTGCTTGATGGCAACGACGGC
>NZ_JAJDNA010000064.1 GCF_022340925.1 Thiocapsa sp. | reverse complement strand
ACCATCAGCAAGAACGGACAGCTCTCGGAGTTCAAGCGCGGCTTCGAGCGATCCGCCCGGGCGGCGACGAACGGCGTGATCCTGCCCTTCTATCTGCGCGGTCTCTGGGGGAGCCGCTTTTCCTACGCCAGCGAGAAGCTCAAGGCGATGCGCCGCGCGGGGCGAAGCCGCGACGTGCTGGTCGCCTTCGGGCGTCCGCTGACCCGAGAGGCGAGCGCCGAGCGGGTCAAGCAGGCGGTGTTCGAGCTCTCCGTGACCTCCTGGCAGACCCATGCCGCGACCCTGCCGAGCCTGCCCGCGGCCTGGGTCGCAGCCGCGAAGCGGGCGCTCGCTCAGGTCGCGGTGATCGACTCGGTGGGCACCCGTCTGAGCAACCGGCGTCTGCTCACCGCGGTCCTGCTGTTCGCCCGCCGCATCCGGCGGCTCGCGCGTGAGCCTGCCCTCGGCATCCTGTTGCCCGCGAGCAGCGCCGCCGCGATCGCGAACCTCTCCGGTCTCCTGGTCGGCAAGCAGGTGGTCAATCTCAACTATACCGCGAGCAGCGAGGCTCTGCTGGCCGGGATGCGCAACGCAGGCGTGCGCCATGTGATCACCTCGGAGCGCTTCATCGCCAAGCTGCGGCAGCGCGGGATCGATCTGGACGCCGCCTTCGCCGAGGTGACCCTGCATCCGATGGAGGGGCTGCGCAGCGAGATCGGCAAGCTGGAGGCGCTCGCCATGCTGGCGGTCGCGAGCCTGTTGCCGGCGCGGTTCCTGCTCTGGCTCTTCGGTCGGCCCTCCCGCCCGGATGAGACGGCAGCCATCCTCTTCTCCAGCGGCAGCGAGGGAGCCCCCAAGGGGATCGAGCTCAGCCATCGCAACATCATGGCCAACGTGCGCCAGATCTCGGACGTGCTGAACACCGAGGCGGACGACCTCATTCTGGCCAACCTGCCGCCCTTCCATGCCTTCGGTCTCACGGTGACCACCTTCCTGCCGCTGCTGGAGGGGATCCCCATGGTCTGTCACCCCGACCCCACGGATGCGGTCGGCACCGCCAGGGCGATTGCCCGCTACGGCGCCACCGTCCTGTGCAGCACCTCGACCTTCCTGCGGCTCTATGTCCGCAATCAGCGCATCCACCCGCTCATGTTCCAATCCCTGCGCGTGGTGGTGGCCGGCGCGGAGCGCTTGGCACCTGAGGTGCGCGAGGCCTTCGCGATCAAATTCAACAAGCCGATCTACGAGGGCTACGGGGCCACCGAGACCACGCCGGTGGCGAGTGTCAACGTCCCGGATGCGCTGGAGACCGAGACCTGGAAGATCCAGTCCGGCTCACGCCCGGGGACCGTGGGCCTACCGTTGCCGGGCACCAGCTTTCGCATCGTCGACCCCTTGACCCTCAAGACCCTGCCGCCGGGCGCGGACGGGCTGATCCTGATCGGGGGCGTGCAGGTGATGAAGGGCTATCTCAAGGACCCGGGGAAGACCGCCGAGGCGGTCGTCGAGCTGGATGGCCAGCGCTGGTACAAGACGGGTGACAAGGGGCACCTGGACGCCGATGGTTTCCTCACCATCGTCGACCGCTACTCACGCTTTGCCAAGCTTGGCGGGGAGATGATCAGCCTCGGCGCGGTCGAGGAGCAGATCCGTCGAGCCCTGGGTGAGCCCGAGCTGGAGCTCGCCGCGGTGAGCCTCCCCGACGAGCGCAAGGGTGAGCGCATCCTGCTCCTGGTCGCCGGTGAGATTGGAGCGGATGGGATTCGCAAGCGGCTGGTGGAGGCGGGCATGAATCCGCTCAGCATCCCCTCGGAGGTTCTCCGGGTCGAGTCGATCCCGAAGCTGGGCAGCGGCAAGACGGATTTCGCGGCGGTGCGCCGGCTGGCACTGGCCGCTTGAGCGCATCCCGCGTGGAGCAACGTATTTCTCTATAAGAGCATGTTTATAAGAATGAAAATGAGCTTCCAGAATTGTAGGCGCGCGCTTTCGAGCTATACTTTTAGTGGGAGTAACAGAGAAAGGAGGACTGCCATGAAAACCAAAAGCAAAGCGATTGGGGAAGCGGTCCCGCGTCGTGAGCTGACACTCTTCGACGAGATGGATCGCGCCTTCGATAACCTGATGCGTCGCGGTTGGCACCACGGGTGGATGCATCCGTTCCGTGAGATGTGGCCGGAGTGGGGTCGTCTTGAGGAGACGTTGGAGATGACGCCGCGTGTTGATGTGATCGATCGGGAAGAGGAGATCCTGGTGCGGGCAGAGGTCCCGGGCGTCGAGAAGAAGGATCTCGATGTCGAGCTGAGCGGTCAGCTGCTGACACTGAAGGGTGAGCGCAAGCACGAGGAGACCGAAGAAAAGGGCACCTACTATCGGTCCGAGATCGCGCGCGGCAGCTTTACCCGCTCGATTCGGCTGCCTGAAGGTGTCGAGCTCGAACAAGCGAAGGCCGACTTCAAGGACGGGGTGCTCGAGATTCATCTGCCGAAGACCGAAAAGACCGAGCGTCGGCGGATCGAGGTGCAGTAAAACCATCGGCGCGCCTGCCGCGCCCCATCGCACACCATCACGTGTGCGCCGACCGCCCCCGGAATTTCTGCAAGAGTGGATCCCGGGGGCGGCCTCTTTGCGGCCTCCAAGATCGTCTGTCTCGACCGGAATTCGAGGTCGCAGCCCCACTGCCCTAGACGCTTGAGCCACTTGTCAAGCCGGGGCCGGGATGGCCGGTCATTTCAGCCTCACCGGGTCGGGTTTTTTCTGGCGGGGGTATCCCCGATCCCCAAACGTTTCTGTTACCGTTACGCTCTCGGCGTCCCGTCAGCTTGCCGCCGGAGCGGGCGCGCGAGGGCAGGGTTGCCAATGCCGAGACCATCGTGCAGGGCAACCGTTTGTAAGGGCGGGTGCGTCGCTCTCGGTTGACGTGTGTTTAGGTGATTGAAGCGGCGCGTAATCTGACTTGGAGAATAGAACAGCATGACGATGAAATCGAAATCACCCATCCGTATCCCGGCGCTGTTGATTGCAGCCTCTATGCTCGTGGCTTGTGGGGAGCAAGCGCAGGAGTCCGCAGGCGAGGCGGCGGACAAGGCGGCCGATGCCGTCAAGGAGAGTGCCGCGGAGGTGAAGAGAATGGCGGGTGAAACCGTCGAGGCGGGCAAGGAGGAGGCTGGCGAGATGGCCATGGAAGCGGGGGAGGCCGTCAAGGAAGGCTACGAGCAGGTCGAGGAGAAGGCCGCGGAGACGGCGGATGCGACGGGTCGAGCCGTGGAAAAGGGTGTCGACGAGGTGGGAGAAGGTGCGGATACGATGGCGGATTCCGCTGAGAAAGCCGTCCATGACGCCGCTGAGAAGGTCGAAGAGGCAACGGACGAGAGATGAGACCCGGCGGCTCAGGTCGTAGGTTTCGACGGCTTCCGTACCGGGTCGACATCGATCCCGAACGACTTGGAGCTCCCGTGGGCGTCCCGGCAGGTCCCGCGCCAGACGTTCCCCTCGGCCGTTTCGGTGTACCACTCCGCCAGTTGGATGGTCTCGCGCTGGCAGCCCTGCTCGACGGCGCGGTGCTTGACCCATTCGGCCAGGTCGCTCGCGTTCCAGATGCTGGAGCACGCGGACAGCCACAGCGGCATGAGAAGCCGGAGTGCGCGGGGAATCGATCCGGGGAATTTAGATGGAAGCACAAGCGGCACCCACGATTGATCCACTCAGGACAGGCATCCTGACCCGCCGGTTGCCGCGCGACGGGCGTTCCGGAGAGCACGACATCCGATCAAAACTAACCTTGCTCACGGCCAATTGGAAGTCCGGAGTGCTTCGCCCGGCGAAGGGGGATCGGACCGCCAAAGGGCGTTCACCCTGCTCCCGGCGCGTCGGCCTCGTGGTCGGTCTGGCTATGAGTCACACCGCGGGAGCGGTATTCGCGGAGGCGGACGGCCCGGATTTCTACGCGGTCCAAGGCGTCGCCCAAGGCGACGTCCTGAACATCCGGGCCGAGCCGGGCCTCCATGCACGCAAGGTCGGCGAGATCCCGCGCGACGGCACCTGCATCCGCAACCTCGGCTGCAAGGGAGGGTTGACCTTCCAGGCGTTCACCGAGCTGTCGCCCGCGCAGCAGGAGAAGCGCGCGAGAGAGAACCCGCGCTGGTGCAAGGTTGAATACCAGGGGGTCACCGGCTGGGTCGCCGGACGCTATCTGACAGAGGGTGACTGCCGCCGCTAAGGCCCGCTCTGATCTAGATCGAGCTCCATTGCCCGTGCAAGCCCATCAGACTCAGACCAGAGCCGGAGATGAGGTTAATGACCAAGAACACCCTGACGCTACTCGGCGTCTTCTGCCTCGCCGCCCCCCTTGCCCAGGCGTCGCAGCCCAGTTTCGACTGCAGCAAGGCCTCCCATGAGGCGGAGGAGCTGATCTGCAAGGACTCGGAGCTGGCGTCGCTGGACCGCAGCCTCGCCGAGCTCTACGCCGCGGCGCTCAAGAACACCCCGGCCGGTGAGCAGGGCACGCTCAAGGCGGAGCAGCGCGGCTGGGTGAAGGGGCGTAATGACTGCTGGAAGTCCGACGACCAGCGCGGCTGTATCAAGGCCGAGTACGAGTCACGGATCAGCGAGCTCAAGGACCGCTAGGGCCGGCCGCAGCGCAGCGGCTTCCCCAGGCCCCGGCGCTCGGCATGCGGGATGGGGAGAGCGCAGCGATCCCCTGTCCACATGCTCCGCCTCCGGGATGCCGATGGGTGTGCCGGGTCTCACCGTGCGGCGTGGCCGCCTGCTTCGCGCAGGCCCCTCATGGGCTCCGGTCTACCTGAGGGAAGGCCGACAGCCGCGACTTTCCAGATGGGCGATCCGGCAGGCGCGCGACTGACACCCGAACTGCCCGCGGCAGGGCTGGAGGGTGCATCCCGCGATCTCGACCCTTCCTTTCCCCCAGTCCGAGGAGCCCGTTCATGTTGTTGACGAATCTGGAGGTCGTCCCTGGTCGCAGGGTCGTCGAGCACCTGGGTCTCGTGCAGGGCAGCACGGTGCGCGCCAAGCATGCGGGCAAGGATATCCTGGCGGGCATCAAGAACGTCTTCGGCGGTGAGCTGCGGGCCTACACGGACTTGCTCCAGGAATCCCGCGAGGAGGCGATCGAGCGCATGGTCGCCCAGGCGCAGGCGCTCAACGCCAATGCCGTCCTCAACGTCCGCTTCTCCACCTCGTCGGTGGCCCAGGGAGCGGCCGAGCTGTTTGCATACGGCACCGCGGTGCGTCTGGAGGATGCCCCGTGAACGGGATCCTGGTCATCCTCGTCCTGCTGGCGCTGGGCTATGCGTTCGGGAGCGGGGCCGAGCGGCGGCACTACAAGTCCATTCTGGAGCGGGAAGAGGCGCTGCGGCGGGTCATGGTCTTCTCGGCGCGGGTCCCGCCGGATTTGCATCGATGGCGGGAGAGCCGGCTGGTAAGCGGCAGCGTCTGTGTCTCGGCGGATTACTTTAAGGCCTTCGTGGCCGGACTGCGTGGGCTGGTCGGCGGGCGGGTGACCAGCTACGAGGGGCTGCTGGATCGCGCGCGGCGGGAGGCCGTCCTGCGCATGAAGGAGGAGGCCCAGCGCCTGGGCCCGTGCAAGATCTTCAACGTGAAGATCGAGACTGCGTCCATCTCCAAGGGCGGAGAGAACGCCCTCGGGACCGTCGAGGTCCTGGCCTACGGGACCGCGGTGGCGGACTGACCATGGTCGAATACCGCAACCCGCGCCTCCCCGAGGGCATCAACAACAGCGCCAGGCGCCCTTTACGCGAGTTCGTCTGGCTCACGGCTGGGGTGTTGGGACTCCTGGCGGCGGGCCTGACCGCGCTGGGGCTGGCCGCGCGATGGGTTGCTCCGCGCATCCCGTTCGATTACGAGGTGGGTCTTGCGGCCCCCTTCGTTGCCGCGCTCAGGGAGGAAGCGGGGCCGATCGAGCCGCGCATCGAGGTCTATCTTCAAGGGCTTGCCGATCGCCTCGCGCCTGCCATGGGCATGGGACCTGATATGCCGGTCAGGGTGTATTACTCGGCCGAGGGGACGGTGAACGCGCTGGCCACGCTCGGAGGGCATCTGGTGGTCTATCGGGGCCTGATCGAGCGGATGGACAGCGAGAATGCCTTGGCCATGGTCATGGGTCATGAGATCGCGCATGTCCTGCATCGGGACCCGACGGTCTCACTGGGGCGGGGCGCCGCAATGGCCGTGGCGCTCTGTGCGCTGACGGGTGTGTCCAGCAACGACATCGCGAAGCAGGTGATCGGCGAGGCGGGCCTGCTGACAAGCCTCAGTTTCAGCCGGACGCAGGAGAAGCAAGCCGACAGCGCCGGTCTGCGGGGTCTGGCAGCGGTGTATGGCCATGCGGCCGGTGCGCTGGACCTTTACCGGACCCTGGGCGGCGAGGCGGCTTCGACCGCGAGGCTGCACATGGATTTCCTCGACACCCACCCGGACCCTGGGCGGCGGATCCAAGCGATCGAAGCGGAGGCACGGGCCAACGGCTGGGCCCTGAACGCCGCGCCGACCCCGCTTCCGGACTGGCTGCCCGAGGCCCTGGCGGCCTCTCGAGCCAGGTTGGGCGCGGATTGGAGGGACTCTGGCGCATCCGCACCTGAGTGAACCCCTGGATGGATGCTTGCGGAGACCAGGTTCGTCTCGCGTCGCGCTGGCCAACAACTCCGGGCCCGCTCAGACCCGAGGGCGCGGCGATCGGGCATGATGCCGTTCAGGTGGTCGCGGGCAGGGTCTGCACCAGATTCACCGGCATCGACTCGAGGCCTGTCAGGATCAGGAGGGCCGGGCAGGGCGGACGGCTCTTGCGCAGGCGCGGTCTCCGCTGCTGGGGCGTTATCCACCAACCGTCAGCCGATCGGCGTCTCAGGGCTCAGTGTCGTCTGGTGACGCGCACCGTCGAAGCCTGAGGGCCCAGCTCACCGTCCTCTTCGGCGAACGTGACCTCGTCGCCCTCTCGCAGCTGATCGAAATCGGCGTCCAGCACGCTGTTGCGGTGGAAATACACCAGCCGACCATTCGGCGTCGCGATCCGGCCGAAGTCTTCCGCGGGCACCAGCTCGACAATGTGGCCGCGCTCCGGCGGCTCATGGGTCTTGACGTCGCCCCGCAGCTCCCGTGCGTAATCTTCGAGTTGACGGCGGGCGGCGTCGAAGGCGTCGCGGATGGCCACATAGACGTCTTCGTGGGCCTGATGCTCCGAGGGGTCGCGAGTGACCGCGAGCTCACGTCCAGGCACCGACAGGTCGATGCTGACGTGGTAGAGATTGCCGTGCTGATGATGCTTGTGTTGTGCCTCCACGACCACGCGACAGCTCATGATGTCGGAAAAGAACTGGTCGAGCTTGTCGGCTTTGTCCCGCACGTTCGCTTCCACGGCATCGGAATGGGGAAAGCCGCGAAACGTGACCTGTAAGGGGATCTTCATTGGCATGATCCTCCTGATGGAGAGATTGATCGCCGTCAGAGAGTCTCTGGCGAGAGGGGGCGCGTCCTCACCGGCCGGGCTTTGTCCGCAACGCAGCCCACTGGTGCCGGGAACAAGGCCGTCCCCAAGGAATCTGGGCGGAGCAGCAGCGGGGCGGAACCCTGCCCGGCTTCTGCCCGACCCGAAAACGCGGTGCTCCGAGCGCCCAACTTAATTATGGCAGGCGCCGGCTCGAGTGCAGGCGGCAGGCGTTTGGCCGGGGACTGTCTGAGTCGGGTGGTCTCGAAGCCGTCCATCCTAGGCATCTGCACGTCCATCAGCACCACGCCGAAACCGCGCGGACCCTGGTCGAGCCGGCGGAGCGCCTCGGCCCCGTCCCCGCCGTCTCCGACCTCAGGCCGAGTCTACCCAGGAGCTCGGTCCCGATCCGGCGGTTGAGCGCATCGTCCTCGACCACCAGCACCCGCGGTGGTCGCGTTGACCGCTGGCGCGGACTCTCCGACCCTCCTGCGGTGGACCGGCGCTCAGCGTCCGAGCCGGATCCGGGTCGCGCCCGTGCCTTCCCGAGAGAGCCGGGCAGCCGACTTGCGAGAGAAAACGACTCGGGTCCACTGGCGCCTGATCCGGTCCAGTCATCAGGCGCACGGGCGTGGTCGGTCTGGTCTTGAAATGCATGGAACGCAACTTCCGGAAATGCCGGCAGCGGAGACTAATCTCGCGCTGTACCAGATCGCTGCCGTCCGCGGGCAGAAAAACACGGGCGGTCGCCGCCGACGCGCCGATCGGCTACAGTTGCTGCCCACGTCAACCGCCAGCCCGCGCCGACATGAGCTTAGTCCGATCCCCATTCAGCTTGACGATCCTGCTCTTTCTGCCCTTGGCCGCAGGGGCTCAGGCCGCCCTGGATGACGCCGAGGCAGCAGGGTCCACCGAGACATCGCCCCCGCTGGCGCGCTACGAGCCTCCACCGACACTGAACGCAGCCGACCTGCTGCCGGCGTCGGCCCTGTCCGGCCCGCACCACCGGGTTCAGGATCGGGTGCCGACGGACGGCTTCTTGACCCGCTTCACGATCGACTCTGACTTCGGCAGCTTCAGCCCAGGCTCGCCGGCGCTGGCCCAGGAGCGTGTCAAGGAGATCGCGGCACTCGCGGAGCTTGCCCGGCTGGACACCGATGACCTGGCGAAGGACGGCTTCAAGCACGCGGCCGGCCAACTCAAGGACAGCTTCCAGCACCTGATCGAGAACCCGGACGACACTCTCAAGGGTGTCCCGGACGGTGTCGGCCGCTTCTTCAAGCGAACCGTCCGCGCGGCCAAGACCGGCTATCAGGCGGTCCAGGACCGCCATGCCGGGGACAGCGCGCCGGCCGCGGTGACCGACGGACCCGGGAGCCGGCTGCCGGGCGCGCCCCTGGAAGTAGCCGACCCCGTCCCCGATGAAAGCAGTGCGGAGCTTGCGGCCAAGCTGGCCGGGCGCACCGCCGCCGACGTCTTCGGCTATTCCGAGCAGCGTCGCGAGATCGCCGCGCGCCTTGGCGTTGATCCCTATAGCGACAACGCGGTGCTGGCCAGACGGCTCGACGAGGTGGCT
>NZ_JAJDNA010000059.1 GCF_022340925.1 Thiocapsa sp. | reverse complement strand
GACTCGGTCGGGCAGAATGTCCTGAACCGACCAGCCCTCGAGCTCATCGCCGATGCGCAGACGCCGAAGTCGGGGCTGACCCGGATCCTGCACCCAGGCCGAGATCAGGTCCGATGAGATGATCACCGCGCTGAGATCCATTCCGTCCAACGCGGCCGCGAGATCCGGCCCGACGAGGTCCGGGGGCTCAGTCTCATCCGGATCCTCCGGTCGCCGCTGGGGTCGGAACAACGGGCGGTCGATGACGCTCGTGTAGCTGTCTTTCGGGTCGGGCGGCATCAATCGGGCCAAGGCGTCCTCGGCTTTCCTGCCGTCCGCCGGGTCCGTCGCGGGCGGCTCGGTCAGGCCGGCCCGCGATGGATCGGGAGGCCAGTCTCTCCATTGCACCATCAGGACGACCGCGAGGGTGACGAGGATGGCTCCGGGGATCAGCCTTGTCACTGGTCACCCCCGAGTGTAAAGCCGAAGATGTCGAGTCGCATCGTGAGCTCGCCGCTGGGATTGACGGGGGGGCGCCTGATCACACGTCCTCTGGGGTCGCGTGCGGGCTGTTGCGGACGCGCCGAAGACCGAATGGAGAGCTGATCGACGAACAGAAAGGGCCGCTGCTGCTCGAGATCATAGAGGATGTCGAGCAGGGTTTCGGTGGATCCCTGGATCTGGGTGCGGACCCGGACTCGTGGAGGACGCTCGTCCGGGGGGCCGGGAAGGAGCTGGGTGCTGATCAGGCGGCCGCTGGCCGCGTTCACGATATCCTGCACCTGGCGCTGCAGCTCGGCGCCGGCCAGCGCGGGGGTGGGGGCATCGAAATAGAAGGCCTTGAAGGTCTCGTTGGCGCGCACACGCTCGAGCTCGGCTTGAAGGCTCGGCAGTGTCTGAATCATTCGCCGATAACGCGCGAGCTGATCCTCGCTGTCTGCGATCCTGGCGGAGAGGCGACCCATCTGCGCTGTCCAGGACATCGCCAGGGCTCCGGTGACCAGCAGGGGAATCGTGATGATCAGGACCCAGGCCAGGACGCACAGAATGTTCGACGTCGGTCGCGAGCTCATTCTTCCCTCGTTCGCGAAAAACGCAGCGAGATGTTGAACCGTTCCTTGCCGGTTTGCGGGACCTGGGTGACGGGCGACCTGAATGAGACCTCATCCATCCCAGGAGCCTGCTCCAGCAGGGCGATGAGGGCGGTGGCCTGGCCCGATTCACCCCGCAGCTCGACCCGGCCGTCGTTGTAGTCGAACGTCTGGATCCAGGTGTCGTCGGGGATGCGCTCGGTCAACTCGCGCAACATGACGAGGACATTCGGCTCGTCCCATTTTTGCTGCAGGACCGCCGTGCTGCCCAAGCGGGCGCGTTCCAGCTCCTGGCGCAGATCGTCGACCGCGACGGCTTCGATCCGGGCGTGCCGGACCTGCGAGTCGAGCGCCTCGGCGATCCGTTGGCGCTGCCACCAAGGGCCGATCAGAATGGCCGCGACCAGCAAGAGCGCCGATGTCCAGAGCAGCCTGTCGAGACTGAAGAGCTCCAAGCGGCGCTTCGGACGCTCCGAAGGCGGCAAGAGGTTGGCGTTCGACCATGCGCCATCCCACCAAACCCGATCGATCGGTGCGCCCGCATCGCCGAGCCGCTTGATCCATGGAGCGACGAGGTCGCGGCGGCACAGGGCCAGGTCCACGTTCAGGCGGCGAGCGCCCTTCGGGCCGGGGCGTATCGAGAAATCGTACAGGACCTCATCCGGTTGGAACGGTGAGAGGCGATCCAGCTCGTATCGGATCACTTGAGCAAGATTGCCTCGGACCTGAGCCGGCAGAGAGACCCTGCGGGTCAGAATGGCGTCAGGCGGCAGCATCAATTCGCGCGTCGGGGCCCGCTCCTGTCCGGAGTGGCTGATGTCGGGGAAAGGGATGATTGCATGCAGGTCCACCGCGCCGACCGGCTCGCGCTCTTCACCCACCGCCAGGACGACCCGGGCCACCTCACGCTCAGGCTCGATGATGAGGCGCCGGCGGCGCCTCGCCAGCATGCGCCTTACCCGCTTGGGCAGGCAGGCGGAGAGCGATTCACGGAGGCCCTCATAGACCCCGTCAAGGGCCGCAATGCCAGCGCCCCGTGGGCCCTTAACCAAGAAATTGAGACGATCTAGGAGGGCCATGGTCGATGGTCGTCATCGCGTGGTAAGAGACGGTTGCACACCGGGTACCGTCGGTTGTCGTCACCCGATGCCAGAGAGCGACGACCGCTGGCAACCTGCCCCCGCAGTTTACGTCCACAGCGCGCCCGTGCGCCAGTCAATCACTGCGCAGCTCGCTCGACGGAGGGGGCGCGTTTGTCAGACCGAATCGGCGCCAACGCACCCGATAAGGCGGCTGCTCGCCTGGCGTGGTCTCGATCAGGGCTTCCATCCTGCGGCCCAGCCGGCCCCGGCCGACCTCGCCGACCTCGATCCGATAGAGGGGTCCTCCGCGATCGACGAAGCGAGGTCCGCCGCTGTCCTCGAACAGGGGTGCGTCGCGTTCGGCGACGCGCGCCTGTGCCTCATCCAGAGGGATCCCTTCCAATGCGGCCACGGCCGCGGCGGAGGCAAACCGCTCTTCGAAATTGGCGTCGTCGATATCGACACTGACCTCCGGGGCCAGGCGCTCATACAGCTCGGGCGTCATTCCGATGACCTGGAGGAGCTCCTCGGCGATCACGAAAGGGGCGTCCTTTGCGCCGATTGTGCGTCCGGCATCGCGGTAGTCGCGATCTTCGGCGCCATTGAGGAGTGTCAGGTCGTCTTCGTCGCGCCAATCCACGATGGCCGCCGCAACGGACTCCGCGACGGCGTCTTCCGCGCCGAGCGCCACAAGCAGGGCCGCGAGCAGCTCTGGAGTGGCCTGATTGAGATCGATTCGCGACGTCTCATTGGTGACGCGAATCTGCAGGTCGGAACCCGCGATCCGCCAGGGCCGGGGAACGCCGTTGGGCAACCATGCGGCGGCTTCCGGGTCGGTCGCTTCCGGCGGGGGCATCGCAAAGACGAGGACGGTATAGGCTAGAGCGGCATCGGCCAGGGCCCGAAAGCGCGCGGCCGAGACATGATTGTCGCTCAATGCGGTCTCGGTGCGTTGCGCCGCGGTCAGCCCGAGGGCCATCACGGTCAAGAGGGTCAGTACCCAGAGCACCAGGACGAGGGCGATGCCGTTGTGACGCATCCCCCTCACATGAGACTCTCGGGCAGTTTGACGACCAGATCGGGCCAGGTCTGAGCCGGCGTGCTGAGATGAATCCTCAGCAATGCCGGGAGGGTCGACTGGCCGAGCCACTCCTCATGCCAGTCGGGCTCGAGATCGCCGTCGGCCATCCCGAAATAGGCGATTGCGAGCTCCCCGACCGGCTCGAGCAGCACGGTCCGGCCAAAGGCGCCGGCTGCGGCGTCGGTATCGCGGGACCAGTCTTCATCTTCAACAAAGAGGCCTGAGTCCTCATCCAAAGGCTCCCAGGGTGGGATGCCGTTGGATCCCTGGAGCACCTCCGGATGCGCCAGCCAGTGCGTCAGGACCAGCCCTTGGCCATCGCCGATGGGCGCCAGACCTAGGCGGAGGACGTATAGACCGGGGACGCCCACATGCTCCGACAGGGGTGCGGCCAGCTCCAGGCGCTCGCTGTCTCCGGCGAAGACTGAGACGACCTCGCCATCGAGCGTGAGCGTCGTTGGGCGAGCCTGAGTCAGCATCCACAGCAGAAAGTCCTGCGCGACCCGCACCTCGGACACCTGCTCCGAAATCGCATCCACCCCTTCCCAGGCGCGGGATCCGAGCTGCAAACCGGAGAACAACATGAGCGTGATGAGGCTGACGATGGCCAGCGCAATCAGCAGCTCGATCAGGGTGAATCCGTTTCCCGGCTCGTTCAGCACAGTGCCCCTAGAAGTGTTCGCCCAGGCGCAGGGTCGTTAGCGTGAGGCTGCGCACCCGGCCGGCATCCTGCCAGAGTGCAGTCGCGTTGATGCGGTACGGCATGGCGGGGGGAGCGTCAACAGACGTCTCGCCAAGCGACACGGGCACGATCGTGATCTCCCATGCGATGCCGTCTTCCGGATCGCCAGAGACGGCGCCTTCCTCCAAGGGGATCTCGGTCCCGACCGCGTTCAGCTTGGCCTCGGCCAGCGAGGCGGCACGACTGTATTGCGACGAAACCAGGGTGGTTCGGGTCGCCTGCGAGAAGATCTGCATCAACACCCCGAGGGAGATCGCGAGGATTGCGAAGGCGACGAGCACCTCCAGCAGGGAGAAGCCGGACTCCCGCGGACCCCTGATTGCAGTGTGTTTCATTCCGGAACCCAAGGTGCCATGCGGACCCGCCCGGTGAGCCAGTTGACGCCGACCTGATAGCCGGAATCACCGTAGGCCAGGATCACCCGCCCTCCGGTGGAGCTTCCGTCGGGAAAGAAACGGATTGCCCCGCGTTGGTCGTCCAGCATCTCCTGCTCCGCAGCTTCCAGCGTCAGGTCGAGCCTTTTCGGGAGCGTCAGCACGCGGTGTCCCGGCAGCTCCAGGCGGCGCGCCTCGACGTCTACGACCAAACCGAGATCCGTGCCCTGCCGGATGGCCGACTCCCTGGCCAATCGGAGGCTGTGAAGGGTTCGCCGAGCCGCGGCCTTCATCTCGAGCCCTGGCAGGGCGGCCGAGAAGAGCGGCGGCACCGCGGACATGGCCAGGGCGGCGATCGCCAGGACCACGAGCAGCTCCACCAAGGTGAAACCCCGGTGCCGTGGATCGCGTCGCCGGCGCAGCCCGATGCGCGACGGCGCAGGTTGAGGTGACGGGTTCAGTCCCAACTGCGGATGTCGGTGTTCTCGCCTTCGCCGCCCTCACGATTGTCCGCGCCAAGCGACCAGATATCGACAGCCCCGTGCTCGCCGGGGAACCGGTACTCGTAGTCGAACCCCCAGGGGTCCTTCGGGACATCGCCTTTTCGCAGATAGGGACCGTTCCAATTCTGCAGGTTCGCCGGGCGTTCCACGAGGGCCTGCAGACCCTCTGATTGGGTCGGATAGCGACCCACCTCCAATCGGTACATGTCCAGGGTGGCCGCGAGATTCTCGATCTGCAGCTTTGCGGTCTTGGTCTTGGATGAGCCGAGGAAGCTCATGACCTGTGGACCGACCAGCCCGGCGAGCAGGCCGAGGATCGCTAGGACGACGAGCAGCTCGACGAGCGTGAAACCGCGATGGCGCTTGTGTTTGATGGCGTACATGGCTTGACTGGGATGCTTGTTTCTGTCCGTGCACATTGTATTGTGCCGGCGAAGTGGGACCAAGGCGCTATCGAACGCGAGCAGCCCGCCCGACGTGACCGATCCGCCGAGCGTGATGACGTGTCTTTCGGTTCGGTTGGAGTCAAAATACCAGCTCGTTCGCGCCCAGAATGGCCATCAGGATCGAGACGATGATTCCTGCGACGATGACGCCGAGGCCGATGATGAGTATCGGCTCGAGGAGCGTCAGCATACTCTGAACGCTGGAGCGGGTCTCCCGGTCGTAGATGCTCGCGACCTTTGCCAGCATGGCATCCAGACTCCCGGACTCCTCGCCGACGCGGATCATCTGCAGCGCCAGATCCGGGAGGGCCTGGAGGCGGACCAAGGGGCCCGCGAGACCCCGGCCGTGTTTGAGGTCGTCGCCGGCCTCGTTCAGCAGTCCAGAGAGCTTGCGGTTGGAAACCACCTCTTTCGCCAGGGTCAGGGCGCTCAGCAAGGGAAGACCGTTTTTCAAGAGCGTGGCCAGCGTGTGACAGAGACGAGCCGTCTCCATCTTCCAGACGAGGTCGCCGATCAGCGGGACGTCCAGAATCTGGTGGTCGACCCGCTCGCGTACGGCCGGATCCTGAAGCCAGCGCTCCAGCACCACTGCGATCGAGGCGAGGCCGACGAGCATGGCCCACCAATAGTTGCGGAACAGGTCGCCGGCCCCGACGACGATCTTTGTGGGCAGCGGAAGCGCCTCCCCCATATCCTCGAACAGAACCGTGAATTGGGGTACGACGAAGACCAACAGCATGATCACCGAGAGCCCGGCGACCACCAGCAGGATGGAGGGGTAGATCAAGGCGGAGGTGACCGTCTGGCGCAGCTCGGCTAAGCGTTCGAGATAATCGGCAAGACGATCGAGGACCTGGTCGAGTGCGCCGCCGGCCTCTCCTGCCCGCACCATGTTCACATAGAGTCGGGGGAACTGCCCGTCCTGCATCTCGAGCGCGCTGGAGAAGGTGGCCCCGCCCCTGACCCGGTTTTGCAGATCCGACAACACCTTGACAAGGTGCTCCTCGCCGGTGAGGGCCACGAGGATCTGCAACGAGCGGTCAAGGGTCATCCCGGCTTCCAAGAGCGTCGCCAACTCGCGCGTCAGGATGCCGATCTCCTTCTGAGTGAGGCGTCGGCGTCGCACCCGTCCCAACCGAGCACGCAAACCGGCCGAAGAGCGGGTGTCGATCGGGATCAGCCCCTCCGACTGGAGTTGGCGCACGAGCGTGGCTTCGTCGGCAGCCTCCTGCTCGCCCTCGACCGATTCCCCGTCGGGCTTCACGGCCTTAAACAGATATTTTGGCAACTTGGTCCCCGTCAGTGTCATTCCGCGGCAGCGCGTGGAGCCGCGACCCGACTTCGACAGCTCGGGTCGCGGACGCCGCAGGTCCGCCGACGTCAATACTCGGTCGGCGCGTCGCCGGCCTCGGCGACGCGCAGAACCTCTTCGATCGTAGTCCGGCCTTGGAGTGCCTTTCGCAGGCCGTCGAGATACATGGTTTCCATCCCTTCGAGGACAGCGATGCGGCGGATCTCGGTGGCGGTGGCGTGGCTGAGCACCGCCTTGCGGATCTGATCGGTCATCACGAGGACCTCGGTGATGACCAGCCGACCCCGATAACCGGTCCCGTTGCATTCGTCGCAACCGACGGCGCGCCGCAGCTGCACCTGGGAGGGGGCGGCCCCGATCGAGGCAAACCGCGCTGCCAGCTCGGGTCGCGCCTCGTAGGTCTCCGGGCAGCTCGGGCAGAGCCTGCGAACCAGCCGTTGGGCCAAGATGCCGTTGATGGTGGAGGTGAGCAGATAGTCCTCGACACCCATCTCCAAGAGGCGGGTGACGCCGCTGGCGGCGTCGTTGGTGTGGAGGGTCGAGAGCACGACGTGGCCGGTGAGAGCCGACTGGACGGCAATGCGGGCGGTCTCCAGGTCGCGCATCTCGCCAACCATGATGACGTCCGGGTCCTGGCGAACGATCGCCCGCAAAGCGCTCGCGAACGTCATGCCGATCGAGCTCTTGACCTGGATCTGATTGATCCCGGGCAACTGATATTCCACCGGATCTTCCACCGTGATGATCTTGCGTTCTTCGGTGTTCATCCGGCTCAATGCCGTGTAGAGCGTGGTGCTTTTACCCGACCCCGTGGGTCCGGTCACAAGCAGGATCCCGTAGGGTTTCTCGAGGATGCCACGCAGGCGTTCCCGCGCTGACCCGTCGAACCCCAGCGCATCCAGGTCAAAGCGGACGCTCTCCTTGTCAAGCAGGCGCATCACCACGCTCTCGCCGAACATGGTGGGGACCGTCGAGACGCGGAGGTCCAGCTCTTTGCCCTGCATCCGGATCGGGATCCGGCCGTCCTGAGGCAGGCGCCGCTCGGCGATGTTCAGCTTGGCCATGATCTTCACTCGCGAGATCACTGCCGCGGTGGAGCGCACGGGCGGGGCATCGACCTCTTTGAGGATGCCGTCGACCCGGTAACGCACCTTGAGCTGGTCGGCAAACGGCTCGATGTGGATGTCCGATGCACGTGATTCCAAGGCCCGCTGGATGAGCTGGTTGACCATCCGGATGACCGGTGCTTCGCTCGCCAGGTCCTTGAGATGCTCGATGTCTTCCTCGTCGAATTCCCCGAGTGATTCGTCCGCGGTCTCGGGGGCCTCTTCGACTTTCTCGTAGAGACGCTCGAGCGCGAGCTCGATCTCGCTGGGCATCGCCACCCGCGCCTCAACGGGCTTGCGGGCAGCCATCTGCATTGCCGAGACGGCGTATGAATCGATCGGATGGGCGAAGGCGACCTGGAGGGCGTCGTCGTCCTCGGAGAGTGGCAGGACCTTGGCGTCCTTCAGAAACCGCAGGCTGAAGAGGTCTTCACGCACGGGCTCGGAGGGAAACGAGCCGGCGTCGGCCAGGGGGAGGTCGAGGACCTCGGACATCGCCTGAGCCATGTCCCGTTCCGAGATCAGCCCCAGTCGGACCAACATGGGAAGCAGGGGGTCTCCGGCCTCATCGGCGAGCCGGTGAGCACGAGCCAGATCGCCAAGCGTGAGCTTGCTGCGTTCTTGCAGGTGGGCAACGACACGGGCCTCGGCAGTGGGTTGCTGATGCGGGGGCAGTGGCTCGGTCGGCGTCGAGCTGCCGGCGGCGCGCCCTTGCGAGTGCACGGCATCTAGATGCTCTGCGGTCGAGGGCATGCGTGCGGAGGTCTCGGGCAAGTGGTCGTCGCGATCATCGCGCGTCGCACTGATCGTTGGGGCCTCCTCTAGGATGGCATCGTCTTGCATAGATCTTCCTCCGGGCTCGGGCTCTCCCGCTCAACGACGAGTGGGGTTGCATCGCGTCCCTACGCGTCAACCACTGGTGCCACAAATCGGACAGTCTGTCCAGATGTCCCCGGCGTTCCGTTCGTTTGCACCCGGGCCATCAAGGGGGCGCTGGAGCCTTCGGCGCGTTCCGCAGCACAGCAAGCTGCCGGGCTGGTCCTTGGCCGGGACGGCCACTCGATCAGCGCTTCATCAGGCGCCGATCGAGGAGTCGGCAATCCCCGCCGTTTGTTCCGCCGTCCGCCCGGCGGGATCTGCGGCCGCTTGCCATCCGGCTAACGGACCGGTAAGGACCCGCTCCATCGCCGGCCGGTCGCCCGATGCGGCGGCTTGCTCGAGTGCCGCGACGTTGTCAGCCACGCTGTCCGCGACCAGTCCGTCGCCGCTGCGGGCGACCCGAATCTTGGGGTGGCGCGTCGCTATCAGATCCTCTGAGTCATAGAAGAGCTCCTCGTAGAGTTTTTCCCCCGGACGCAGACCGACGTATTGGATCGCGATGTCCTCGCCCGGCTCGCGCCCGGAGAGCCGGATCATCTGCTCGGCGAGATAACGGATCTTGACCGGCTCACCCATATCGAGGACGAAGATCTCGCCGCCCTCGCCGATGACGGCCGCCTCCATGATGAGCTGGCAGGCCTCCGGGATCGTCATGAAAAACCGCTCGATGTCGGGATGGGTGACGGTGACGGGTCCGCCTTGCTCGATCTGGCGGCCGAACAGAGGCACCACGCTGCCCGCAGATCCCAAGACGTTTCCGAACCGCACCGTGATATAGCGGCAGGCAGCCTGGCGATCGAGGACCTGACAGATGGCCTCTGCGACCCGTTTGGTCGCGCCCATCACGTTGGCCGGATGGACGGCTTTGTCGGTCGAGATCAAGACGAAGCGCTCGCAACTCCAGCGCGATGCCGCCTCGGCAACAATCCGGGTCCCGGTGACGTTATTGCGCACGGCCGCCCGGATCTGATCCTCGAGCATCGGGACATGCTTGTAGGCTGCGGCGTGGAACAGGATTTCGGGCCGCTCCTCGGCGAAGACCGCGTCGACGGCCGCCGCATCCGTCACATCCGTCAGATGTCGAGCAAAATGCAGGGTCGGATAGTGCTCGCGCAACTCCATTTCGATGCGGTAAAGGTTGAACTCCCCATTGTCCACCAGGATGAGGCGTGCAGGATCGGCACCGGCGATCTGGCGGACCAGCTCAGATCCGATCGAGCCGCCCGCGCCGGTCACCAGCACAGCGCGTCCTGAGAGCCCTTTGCGAATTTCCGACCAGTCGAGCTGGATCGGGTCCCGGCCGAGCAGATCTTCGATCGATACGGGCCGCAGTTGAGTGATGCTGACCTGTCCGGTCATCAGGTTACGCAACTCCGGCACGGTGCGAAACGGCAAGCCCGTGCCCTCGCACAGCTCGACCAGGCGACGCATCTCTCTGGCGGTGGCGCTGGGGACGGCGAGCATCAAGAGGTCGATCCCCTGACGAGCGGCGATTTCGGGGATGGCCTCGGTTGGACCCAGCACCGGAACCCCATGGACCTCACCACCTTGCCGGCGCGGCTTGTCATCGACGAAGCCCGCGGGGAAATAGGCGTGCCGCGGGTCGCGGAGCATGTCGCGCGCCAGCATCTCCCCGGCGCGCCCGGCACCGACGATCAAGACCCGTTTTCCGGCGCTGAGATTGAGCCGATGGTCCTTGAGCCAGCGATAGAGGAGCCGAGGCCCGGCCAGCAGGATCAGCTGGAGGCCCAGATAGAGGACCGGAACGGAACGGGGGATCAGCTCAGTGCGATTGACAATGAACAGGGCGACGACGACGAGTGTCGTGCCGGCCAGTGCCGCTTGGACGATCCGGACCAGATCAGGCAGGGACGCGAAACGCCATACGCCTCGGTAGAGGCCGAACAGCCAGAAGACGCCGCCCTGAATGACCACGACCCACGGCAGCGACTGCCAAGCACCTGTCAGGAATTCGGGCGGGATCCGATCGAGATTGAATCGGAGCCAATAGGCCAATAGCCAGGCAGTCGGGATCATCAGGAGATCATGGGTGAAGGCGGCCGTGCGCGAGCGCAGGCGATCGAAGAGCGGGTTCATCGCAGGCCCGCGGCGGTGGTTCGCTCGACGAGCCGGACCTTCAGATGGACCAGGCCGTATATGACGGCCCACGCCCCGATCAGCAGCCACTGATCGTGGGGCTGGAGACCCGGTGCGGCGACCGCGGAGGCCGCGCAGGCGGCCATGACCAGATAACTGTGGAGCACGGTCTTGCGATGACTCCAGCCGGCGAGCACCAGGCGCTGGTAGTGATGTGAGCGATGGGGCTTCCAGATCGCCTCACGACGGACCGCCCTTGCGAGCAGGGTCCAGGTTGCATCGAGAATGAAGGGCGAAAAGGCGACCCACGCAACCCACAAGGGAAATATCCCCCGCTCAGCGCCCCATAGAGAGAATGCGGCAACGAGAAGGCCAAGGCTGGACGAGCCCGAATCACCGAGAAAGATCCGCGCAGGCGGGAAATTGGACGCCAGGAACCCGGCCGCAGCCATGGCCACGCAGCAAGCGGTCAGTGCGAAGATAGGTTCGTCTCCGATCCAGCCGAGGATCGCGAAGGCCGAGAACCCGAACAGGGCCATTCCCCCGGCGAAGCCGTCCATGCCATCCATGAAATTATAGAGATTGATCAGCCAGACCACGTAGATCAGGCTCAGCAGGACAGTGACGGGCATCGAAAAGGGCTGGGCCCAGCCCGGGATCTCGAGCACCGACCAAGTCAGTCCGCCAGCCATCAGCACAAGGGCCGCCGCACAATGGACGATGAGTCGCACCCATCGCGGGACGTCACCGAGGTCGTCCAGATAGGCGACGCCCGCGACCAGAAGCAGGGCGAACCCCAGCCACCGCAGCTCCTGCGCCGAGTCCCCGTGGGCCGCCGCCAAGAGGAGCGGCGCACCTAATCCGAGGAGCACGGCCAGGCCGCCGCTGCGCGGCACGGGAGTGCTGTGCAGGGATCGCTCATTCGGGTAGTCGACGGGTCCGCGGTCTGGTCCGCGCGAGGCCAGCCAGCGCGTGACCAGGAGGCTCAACAGGAATGAGGAGGCCGCCAGGGCAGCCTGAATCGGCGTCTCCAGGGTCATGGTCCTTGGTATCTTCGACTCACGGCTTGCGGACGGACGCCGGCGACGACCGCGAGGATCGCCCCTCTTACAGAGTGCGCGCCAGGCCGCGCTCAACGTCGTCGCGCGCTGCTCGCCCCAGCAGGACCTCGATCAGCTCCAGGGCGAAATCCATCGCCGTTCCGGGCCCCCGTGAGGTCACGAAGGTTCCGTCGACGACGACCGGTGCATCGACAAACCTCACGCGGGGATAGTCCGAGGTCGTGATGGCCCCAGGGTACCCGGTCGCCTGCCGACCGTCGAGCAGGCCCGCGCCCGCTAGAACCTTCGGCGCGGCGCAGATGGCCGCCAGATATCGGCCCGCGGCGTGCTGTGCCCGCAATTGCGCGACCAGGCGGTCGTCAGCGGCGAGCTGGTCAGCGCCCGGGAGCCCGCCGGGTAGAGCGATCATATCGAAAGCCTGCCCCGCGGCTTCATCCAGGGTCGTGTCGGGTATCAGCACGGTACCCCGGCTGGCAGTGACCGGACGCGCGTCGAGTCCGGCCGTGATGACCTCGATGCCAGCGCGGCGCAGCAGGTCGATGATGGTCACGGCTTCGAGCTCTTCGCAACCTTGCGCGAGCGGGACGAGTACCCTTGGCATCGTTAGGCTCCGAGTTTGGCAGGCACCTTCCCCGAGCAGGTCGCCGGTCAGGTCTGGACGCGTGGTCTCGACCAGGCAACGACGCACCGGCTGGTTTTCGCAGGGGGCCGGGCCCGGTCATCTGGTGTCGCAGAGGCGACTGAGCATCACCCGAGTCGCAAAGCCACCTGGTTCGACTCGCATGCCGAGATCGGCCAGCGCATCGCCTGTTTCAGGGTGAGCCGCGTCGGCTCAGTATATCCAGTCCCTTGAGGACATTCAGCGCCTCTGCCAACTGAAAATCCTCCGTGATGAGCAGCTTCGCCGGGGTTTCCGCACCCGGCTCAGGTTCCGTGGCCTCGTCATCGAGGTGGCGGACCAGATCGGCCTCTTTCAGGTCGGCCAGCTCGGCGTCGGCCAGGGGTTGGAACTCGCCGCGCTCCAACGCGATGTCGGGTGCGATGCCTTGCGCCTGGATTGAGCGGCCGGACGGGGTGAAGTAGCGGGCGGTCGTGAGCTTCAGGGCGGTCGCCTCGTCAATCGGGACGATGGTCTGTACCGAGCCCTTGCCGAAGGTCTGGTTGCCCATGACGATCGCACGATGGTGATCCTGGAGCGCCCCGGCAACGATCTCCGAGGCGGAAGCGCTGCCCCCGTTGACCAACACCACCATCGGGGCGCCGGCGAGCACATCGTCCGGACCGGCCTGGAACTGAAGCTTGCTGTCTTCCTGTCGGCCTTTCGTGTAGACGATCAGACCCTCGGTCAAGAAGGCGTCGCTGACACCGACCGCGCTATTGAGGACCCCGCCCGGATTGTTGCGCAGATCGAGAACGAGTCCCTTCAAAATGCCCTCGTTCGATTCCTTCAACGTTTCGACCGCCTTCAGAACGTCTTCGGTGGTGCGCGCCTGGAAATGGGAGATGCGTACGTATCCGAAGCCCGGCTCAAGGATGCGGCTGCGCACGCTTGCGACCTGGATAATGGCGCGCTCGATGGTGACATCGAAGGGCTTTTCTTCGGTGCTGCGCAGAACAGTGAGCTTGATCTGAGTCCCCGGCTGACCGCGCATCAGGTTGACGGCATCGTTCAAGCTGAGCCCTTTCACCGGTTTCTGATCGATACGGATGATACTGTCTCCGGCCTGGAGGCCCGCCCGTTGGGCCGGTGTGTCGTCGATGGGCGCGATCACCTTGACGAAGCCGTCTTCCATGCCGACCTCGATCCCCAGCCCGCCGAACTCGCCGCGGGTGCCGACCTGAAGATCCCGGTAGTCCTCGGTGTCGAGGTAGGAGGAATGCGGGTCGAGGCCGGACAGCATGCCTCGGATGGCATCCTCGAGCAGCGCCTTGTCGTCCACTCCTTCGACATACTCCTCTTTGATGCGACCGAAGACCTCGGCAAAGGCGCGCAGCTCATCGAGCGGCAGCGCCTCAGCGCCCTCGGCCGCTTCGGCGAAGGAGGCCTCGACTTGGAAGGTGGCCCAAAGGATCAAAGCCCCAAGACCCAGGGCAAAGGCGGATTGAAGGCGGTCGGTCATGGCATGCCTGAAAGGGTTGCTTAAGTTGGAGTCGGCGCGACGTTCGGCAGCGCATGGACGACTGACGCGCCGCAGCGGGTCCCACTGAGCCGGAACAAGCCTGAAGCATCGCACGTTTTCGCCACCCTCAACAGTGATTGACGACGGCTGAGGTGTTTCATGCGCGCGGGTGGTGAATCCGGATCATGCCCCAGACCTGTTTGATCGATTCGCCGATCAGCCGTTCCCGGTCGTCGAGGCGATCCTGTCGGCTTGGCCTCGATCGATGTCCCTGCCGACCCGCGTCGCCGCACCAAGCCTCAGGGTCTTGCGGCCTCCCATTGTGTCGGATGGCGAAGTAGAGGACGGGCTCGTCGCGGCCGCCGCTGTTTCCGCTGAGGGCGACCACCTCCCCGGTCGCGACCCATTCACCCGCCTCTTTGAGGAGGGCCTCATTGTGGCCGTAGATCGACATGTACCCCGCGCCGTGATCGATCACCAAGAGCAATCCGAAGCCGCGCAGCCAATCGGCATGCACCACGCGACCATCATGGACTGCCCGCACCTCCTCGCCTTCTCGCGCGGCCAGGAGCACGCCGTCCCAACGCAGATCCGAGTCTTTCTTGGGCGTGCCGAATTCGGCCAGGACATGCCCCTCCAGAAGCGGCCAGGACAGACGTCCTTTTCGCGCCGGAAAAGAATCTCGGCGGATGTCCAGCTCCGCGCTGATCTGTGCACCCTGTTTCAGGTGCTCGACGAGGCGACGCAGCGACTCTGCATCGCGCTTGAGCGTTTGGAGATCCTCGGTGCGGTTGGCGATGCTCGCCTCCAGGCGGCTCAATGCCTCGGCGCGCTCTTGCCGTGCCGATTCCAGGTGCTGCCGGGCTGCCTCTTGGAGCTTGGCGAGCTCGAGCAGGCGCTCGGTCTCTCGCTCGGCGTTCGCCGCTAATCGGCCGACCCTCTCGACACGGGTCTGGATCGCCGTGATCCTGCGCAGCTGCTCGCGATTGAGATACGCGAAATAGGCGAGGATCCGGCTTGCCTGAGTGGTGTCCTCTTGGTTCAGGAGCAAGCGCAAACGGTCGGCGCGGCCCATGACGTAAGCGGTACGAACGAGATCTGTCCAGAGGGCGAGCTCCTCGTCGAGCGCGCGGTGCTCCTCGAGGTGGCGAGCGCGCAATGCGTCCGCGACGCGCGTCTGCTCGGTGACTTCCCGCGTCAGCTCCCGCCCGGTCACAGCCGCCGCGGCGACCTCGCGCTCACGCGCCTCAAGCTCTTCGATCAGGGCCCGTCGATCTGCCTGCTGATCCACCAGCTCGCCGCTCAACGCGTCGACCCGCTCCTGGATGCTCCGCAGGTCTTGGGTTCGCTCATCGAGCATCCGATCGGTCTCGGACTCGCCCAGGGCGGCGCCCGCGACGAGACCCGCGGCAAGCATCGCGCCGGCCAGTCGACAAGCGATCCGACGTTCCCTTCTCCGGCCGCGCCGAGATTGCGGCACTGCGGCGAGGTCGCACCGAAGGACTGTTCGGGGGGGCGTGAGCAAAGCGATGGCGGCGTCGTGGGCTTCGTCGATCACTGGATTATACCCGCCTAGGAGCCTGTCGGACTGAGGTGGATCGAAGCTCGGGCGCGCGATCGCCGGTCGCTCAGTGCGACAATAGAGGGTCGGGCAGTGCTTCGCACGCGGCTGGAAAGAGTTTATTATTGTATTGTTAAAAATTGATCAGGCAGGACCACGATGGTGACCAACATGAGTCAGCCTTCCCGCCCAGTCCTGAACGACCCGGTGGGCGACCACGATGAGATTAACCTGTTCGCCGATGATGCCGATATCGAGCGGGCGTCCCGCTCGCTCAAAGCCATGTCCCATCCGCTTCGCCTCAAGATCTTGTGCACCCTGGGTGACCAGGAGGTGAGCGTCCAGGAGATCGTCGACCATGTCGGGACATCCCAGAGCAATATCTCTCAGCACTTGGCGATCCTCCGCGACAAGGGAATCCTGGCATCGCGAAAGGACGCGAATCGCGTTTACTACCGGGTCAGTGACGGGCGCACGCTTCGTCTGATCGGCATGATGCGCGAGGTCTTCTGTCAGCACGCGCACTGATGCGACCTTCGCGGGGTGACGCCTGGGTCCCTCATCCTTATACTTCGCCACCTCGGATCCTTCCTACGGCACCGAAAGCCGTTCGGGACACTGTTTGCGGCCGCTCCGGCCAACCGGCCCGCGACCTCCACCCGCGTTTGGACGACGCTGATAAACCAACGAGATCGCAGAGCGATGCTGGTAGACCAACTCGTCGAATTTGTCGGTAACCACTGGTACCTCTTCCTAGCGCTGGTCGTGATCATCGGGCTGCTGACCCACAACGTCATCATCGGCGGCAAGGGCAGCGTGGAGCCCTTGGCGGCAACCGAGATGATCAACCATCAGGACGCGCTGGTGGTCGACGTGCGACCGGCGGCGGACTTTGCGAAGGGCCACATCATCAACGCGCTCAATATCCCGATGAACGGCTTCAAGAATCAGGTCGCGACGCTGACGAAGCACAAGGCCAAGCCGATCATCGTCAACTGCCGGTCCGGCTCTCAGTCGGCGGCGGCCTGTCACCAGTTGCGGAAAGAGGGATTCGAGCGGGTGTTCAATCTGCGCGGCGGTATCATGGCCTGGGAGGCGGCCAATCTCCCCTTGAGTCGCAAGAAGCGCTGAGCGAGGCGATGTGGCCGGAGCCTGGCCGGCTCGCGCCCCACCCTCGACTCCACTCGAACGACCAACTCAAGGAGCCCCAGCATGTCCGAAAACGAGCATACCCGTCCGGAGCGAGAGCTCTCCGTGCAGCGCGTCTATATCAAGGACGCGTCCTTCGAGTCCCCGAACGCGCCCGATGTCTTCCGCGGGGAGTGGAAGCCCACGCACGAGCTTAATCTCAACACCAAGGTCAATCAGATTCAGGAGCACATCTACGAAGTGGTTCTGCTGGTGACCGTCTCGGCCAAGCTCGGTGACAAGACGGCCTTTATCGTCGAGGTGCAACAGGCTGGGATCTTCGCGATCAGCGGCTTCTCGGAGCAGGAGATCGGGCCGATCTTAGGTGGCTACTGCCCGAATCTTCTCTTTCCCTACGCCCGCGAGGCTGTCTCCGACATGGTGGTCAAGGGAAGCTTCCCGCAGCTCGTGCTGCAGCACGTGAGCTTCGACGCACTCTATGCCCAGCATCAACGTGAGGCGGCGCAGCGGGCCGAAGGCGACACGCCGGCCCAGCAGAGCCGACATTGAGTCAGTCAATGCCAGCCGGCTCCAGCGTTGCGGTCCTGGGTGCGGGATCCTGGGGCACGGCACTTGCGGTCCTGCTCTGTCGCAACGGGCACCGCGTGCGACTCTGGGGGCACGAGCCCGCGCAGATCGAGGCCTTGCTTCGAGACCGGGAAAATCGGCAGTTTCTTCCCGGCATTGCGCTACCGACCGCCATCACTGCGACCGACTCGCTCGAACAAGCGCTTGCGGGGGTCAGCGACTGTTTGATCGTGGTGCCGAGTCATGCATTTCGGGCGGTCGTGGAGCAATTGGCCAAACGAATCCCGGCCTCGATGGGTGTCGCCTGGGGGACCAAGGGCCTCTGTCCCGGGAGCGGGGTGCTCCTGCACGAGGTCGCCCAGGAGATTCTCGGTGCGCGACCGCTGGCGGTGGTGTCGGGCCCCAGCTTTGCCCGCGAGGTGGCGCGGGGTTTGCCGACGGCGGTGACGGTCGCATCTCAGGTCGCCGCCTTCGCGGAACGCGTCGCTCGGCTCCTGCACGGGGAGCGTTTTCGTGCCTACACGAGCCCGGACATCGTCGGCGTCGAGATCTGCGGAGCCGCCAAGAATGTGCTCGCGATCGCCACCGGGATTGCCGATGGCCTCGGTTTCGGAGCCAATACCCGCGCCGCTCTCATCACGCGGGGGCTTGCGGAGCTGATCCGGGTCGGGACGGCCTTGGGCGGTCGCAAAGAGACCTTCATGGGACTGGCCGGGATCGGTGACCTCGTCTTGACTTGCACGGATGATCAGTCGCGCAACCGACGGCTGGGGCTGGCCCTGGCCGCCGGTGAGGGCCTCGTTGATGCGCAGGCCCGAATCGGCCAGGAGGTCGAGGGCGTCCTCACCGCGCTGGCCGTCCACCGGCTGGCAGACCGGTTGGGCATCGAGATGCCGATCTGCGAGCAGGTCTATCGGGTACTCTACGACCAGGTGTCACCGGAGAGCGCAACCCGGGCGTTGCTCGAGCGCGAGCCGAAACCGGAATTCGATTGATCCGGATCGTCGCCAGCCGACTGGCGGCGGTCAATCCGGGGCCACTGACCGTTGAGCCGCCCCGTCAAAGGCCTGTTGGCGCCAGGCCTCGAACACGGCCACGGCCACGGCGTTCGAGAGGTTCAGGCTCCGGCTGCACGGGCGCATCGGGATGTACAGCCGGCGTTCCGTGGGCAAGGGAGCGAGCACCTTGTCCGGAAGTCCGCGCGTCTCGGGGCCGAACAGCAGGGCATCGCCGCCTTGATAGCGCGGGGTGGTGTAGACTGTTGTGCCGCGTGTCGTGAACGCGTACAGGCGAGGCGGTCGTATCGCGCGGAGGAAGGCCGCGTACGAGTCATAGACTCGGACATCCGCCCAGTCCGGATAGTCGAGTCCTGCACGCCGCAGCAGCCGGTCCTCCAACTGGAAGCCGAGCGGCTCGATGAGATGGAGACGGACCCCGGCATTGGCACAAAGCCGCATCACGTTTCCCGTGTTGGGCGGGATCTCGGGCTCGTACAGGATGATGTCGAACATCTAACTCGTTTGGAGCCTGTCAGACGGCCGGTAGGCGGTTGACCGTCGCTCGGCGGAGCATGCTATATTACGATTTTCGTAACTTCTAACCTCGCCGTCTATCTTCGGCCTTCAATCCCTTGGGGGACATGAGCATGAGCGACATCGCCGCGCTGAAAAAGGAAAAACAAGAGCTGATCGAGAAGATGCTTGAGATGCAGAAGCAGTTCATCGATTACGAGCATGCGCACGGGGTCTCCGGGAAGGACTACTGGGCGGCGACGGACGGCTTGTTGGTGAACTATCGTCAAGACTATCTCGACATGGCAAACCGCGTTGTGGACATCGCCCACGAGATCGTGGGCTCCTCGCGCAACTGATCGATCCCATTCGTGACGGCGCCTGTCCGAGCCGATCTGCTCGGGCGGGCGATGTGTCGGCTGCCCACCTGCGCCGGGTGGGCCGCAGGTCATGCGATTCCGCACTCCGCTCGCGCGCCTGGCCCGGTAGACGACCTCAGGTGCTGCGAAGATGCTCGATGTACCTGGGCGTGTCGCGCATCTCCAGCCTGATTCCCGTTCCTTCTGCCACGAAGGCCTTCGGTTCCCCGTCGAGCCGAAGCTCACAGCGCGCATGACCCCGGCTCACGAGCGGGACCGGAAGCATGTCCCTATACGTGTAGATGTTCTCGTCGATGTCGCCGCCCAGGCATACGATCGGGCCCGCCGGAATGGGTGACAAGGGTTCGGCGTCGTCGATCACCAAGTCTCCGGCTTGCCACCAGCGCGTCCGCTCGTGTGAGCCCGTCATGGTCTTGATGAGATAGGCGCGGGAGAAATGGATTCGCAGATGCCCGCCGGCCAGCTCGATGGACGAGATCTCCGAGCCCTTCAGATCGATGCTGATGCTGTCCACTTCATCCTCCGGGTCTTCGCGTTGCGTTTCAGGTGTCGGCTGAGACGCGGCTCGCCGCATATTGCGGACGCACCGGCTCGCGATGGGTCTGTTCAGCCGCGCGGGCTACCCATCACCCCTCCGCGACATCCCCGGGATCGGTGTCGATGTCGAGCTGGAGCTCTTTGATCTTGCGGGTCAGTGTGTTGCGACCCCAGCCGAGCAAGCGTGCCGCTTCCTGTCTCCGCCCGCCGGTATGCTCCAGAGCCGTTTGGATCAAGATCTGCTCGAAGGCCGGCAGCGCGGTATCGAGCAGCGCTCCTTGGCCCTGCTTCAGGCTGTAGCGGACCCAGCGGCGAAATACCGATTCCCACGGCTCGTCGCGGACCGGCTCGGAAAACGATGCGTTGAGCTCCGGGGGCAAATCCTCGGCATGGATCTCTTTACCCGATGCCATCACCGTGACCCAACGGGCCGTGTTCTCGAGTTGACGGACATTGCCTGGCCAGTCCAGCCGTTTCAAGCGATCGATGGCGCTGCGCGCGAGCAGCTTTGGCTCGCATGACAGCTCCATGGCCGCCTGTGCAAGAAAGTGGCGCATCAAGAGGGGGATGTCTTCGCGCCGGTCACGCAGGGCCGGCAGATGGATGCGGATGACGTTGAGGCGATGGAAGAGATCCTCGCGAAAACGACCCTGGCGAACGAGGTCTTCAAGGTTCTGGTGCGTCGCCGCGATGATGCGCACGTCGACTCGTGTCGGCGCGACGCCGCCAACCCGGTAGAACTCGCCGTCGGCCAGCACTCTCAAGAGCCGGGTCTGCAGCTCGGCCGGCATGTCGCCGATCTCATCGAGGAACAGGGTTCCACCGTCGGCCTGCTCGAAACGACCCTCGCGACGGTTTTGGGCGCCGGTGAATGACCCGCGCTCGTGGCCGAACAGCTCTGATTCCAGGAGATCACGGGGGATCGCCGCCATGTTCAGTGCAATGAAGGGCCGATCGCTGCGCGGGCTATGGCGATGAAGGGCGCGGGCCACCAACTCCTTGCCGGTACCCGATTCGCCGTTGATCAGCACGGTGATATTGGAGCGGGCGAGTCGGCCGATGGCGCGAAAGACCTCCTGCATTGCCGGTGCTTCGCCAATGATATCCGGACCTGTGGCGATCGCCATCTCTTCCGGTCGCTCGTCCCGACCGCGTCGGCAGGCACGATTGACTTGTCCGACGGCCTCGTCGAGGTCGAAAGGCTTTGGCAGATACTCGAAGGCACCTCCGTGGAACGCGGACACCGCGCTGTCCAGATCGGAGTGGGCGGTCATGATGATCACGGGCAGGCCGGGATAGCGCGCGGCGATCTGTCGCAGGAGATCCAACCCGTCGATCCCGGGCATGCGGATGTCGGTGAGGATCACATCCGGCTGCTCTCGCTCGAGGGCTTCCATGACGCCGACGCCGTTGGAGAAGCAGGTGACATGCATGTCGGCCTTGCGCAACGCACGCTCGAGAACCCAACGGATGGACCTGTCGTCGTCGATGACCCAGACCCTGGACGCCCTACTCATGCTCGGTCTCCAACGGCAGATAGACGAAAAACGTGGTGTCGCCTGGGCGACTCTCGCACTCGATCAGGCCTCCGTGTCGGTTGATGAGCTCTTGTGCGATCGGGAGACCCAGTCCAGTCCCACCTTGGCGCCCCGATACCATTGGAAAAAAGATACTGTCTTCAATTTCCTGCGGAATGCCAGGGCCATCGTCGCGGATCTGTGCCTGGAGAACGAGACGATGACGACGGTTTCCGATGGTGAATTGGCGCAGCACACGCGTGCGCAGCTCAATGTGCCCCTCGAGCCCCGCGGCTGCAGCCGCATTGCGGGCAAGGTTCAAAAAGGCCTGAATCAGGCGGTCCTGGTCGGCGATGAAATCCGGGATGCTGGGGTCGTAATCGCGGAGCACCCGGGGGCCGTTCGGCGATTCGGCCAGGATGAGCCCGCGGACGTGCTCCAGCACATGGTGGATGTTGACCGACGCCCGTCGCGGTAAGCGACTGGGGCCGATCATTCGGTTAACCAGGTCCTGGAGCCGATCCGCCTCCTCGATGATAATCCGTGTGTACTCGCGCAGTCCTGCGTCGGGGAGCTCCTGCTCGAGGAGCTGCGCGGCGCCGCGCAAGCCGCCGAGCGGATTCTTGATCTCGTGAGCCAGCCCGCGAATCAATGCCTGCGTGGCTTGATGCTGGGAGAGCAGGTGCTCCTCGCGATTGATTCGAAGCTGTCGGTCCACCTGAGTCAGCTCGACCAAAATCTGGTCATCTGCATCGAAATGGTGCAATGGCAGGACCGTGCAGTTCACCGTCTTGGTGCGTCCATCGGCCGCAATCACATTCACCTCGCGCTCGGTGAAGGGGTGCCTCGATCTGAGGGCCTCCATTAGGCGTTCCTCGACCTGGTCGTCGGGGCAGGGGAGCAGCGTCACCGCGTGATGGCCGACCATGTGCCGGGCACTGACCTCGAAAAGCATCTCGGCCGCCGGGTTCAGATACAAGAGGCGCAGGGTCTTGTCGAAGAGCATCACGGCGGTGTTGAGGTGATCGAGAATCGTCCGCTCGAGGGCCGGCTTAGAGGCAGTCTGTATGCTCATGGTCTCATCCGAACCGCCGACGAGTGTGCGGCAAAGACTGCCGGGGCGAAGACGGGAGATTTCCGGTTACCAATTGGCCCGCAGGGCGTGATCACTGAAAAACGAAACCAGTCAATCAACGAGGTCTGCTGATCGTCCTCTCAATTGTATTCCCAATCGGAAGGCAAGACTCATACCATGTTCGAGCAAGACCTCTCGGTTGGATCTCGCCCGCACAGGCGCCGCCCCCGAGGTCCCGTAGGGGCTCGCCGAGGTTGGCCGTCGACATGAAGGGATCTCTCCGATCGGGCGCCGCGCACCGTCGGGAGGACACCGATCTAGGCTCCTAGGGGATGACCCCCGGGGGAAGGGATTGGCGTAGCTCGAACGCATGGACCGGTGTCGCAGCCAGCACCGCATTGAGCCGATCAATCACACGGGCCTGCAGCCGATGTGCTCCAAAATCGATGTCTGGCGTATGGGCCTGCGCCGACCCTGCATCCACGGCGACTGGGCGGCCGTCGAGGAGCAGCTCGAGGCGATGTCCCTCAAGGAGCGGCGGATCCAACTGCAGGCTGATCGCCAGCACGGGGGTCGCTTGCTCCAGCACGGCGCCGGCGGCCGGAACCACGATGGCGAAGGTCGCGTACGGCCCAAGGCCGGGGGCGGAGTATGGCGAGTCTTCGGAAGCGCCGGTGGATACGGTGCCTGGGTGCGTCTCGGGCATCGTGAGGCGCACTGCGTTTTCGGGTGGACGGCGATCGGAAAAATGCGTCCGGCCTTCAGCGTCGACCCAACGATAGATGTCGGCGTGCGCGGCCGCGGCGGCCAAAAAACCGATCGAGACAATGAGTTGTCTTGTCATCCACGAAGCATAGCCGAGCAGCCCACCACCGCTCAAGCCAGAACGGACGAAGCCCCGGCGAGGGGGCTTCGCGGACCGGCCGAGAACCTCGGGGCCGAACGGCCCGAGGCTCGGATTAGAGGCTGTAGTACATGTCGAACTCCACGGGGTGGGTGGTCATGCGCAGACGCGTCACCTCATCCATCTTGAGCGCGATGTAGCCGTCGATGAGATCGTCGGTGAAGACGCCGCCAGCGGTCAGGTATTCCCGGTCCTTGTCGAGGTATTCCAGCGCCATGTCGAGCGAGTGGCAGACCGTTGGGATGGCCAGGGCCTCTTCGCGCGGCAGGTCGTAAAGATCCTTGTCCATCGGGTCCCCGGGGTGGATCTTGTTCTGGATACCATCCAAGCCGGCCATCATCATCGCGGCGAAGGACAGGTAGGGGTTGCCCGAGGAATCCGGGAAGCGGACCTCGAGGCGGCGCCCCTTGGGGCTCGGGACGTGGGGGATCCGCACCGAGGCGGAGCGATTGCGCGCGGAGTAGGCGAGCATGACCGGGGCCTCGAAGCCGGGCACCAGGCGCTTGTATGAGTTGGTCGATGCATTGGTCAGGGCATTGAGCGAGCGCGCGTGCTTGATGATGCCGCCGATGTAATAGAGCGCGGTATCGGATAGACCGGCGTACTTGTCTCCGGCGAAGACATTCACGCCGTCCTTGCTCAGCGACTGATGGACGTGCATTCCGCTGCCGTTGTCTCCGACCAACGGCTTGGGCATGAAGGTCGCGGTCTTGCCGTAGGCATGGGCGACGTTCTGGATCACGTACTTGGTGATCTGGTTCATGTCGGCGCGCGACACGAGCGTGCCGAATCGAGTGCCGATCTCGCACTGCCCGGCGGTGGCAACCTCATGATGATGCACCTCGACCGGGACACCCATCTCCTCCAAGGCCAAACACATCGCGGCCCGCAGATCATTCAGGGAGTCGACCGGCGGCACCGGGAAATAGCCGCCCTTGATGGCAGGCCGGTGGCCCATGTTCCCGTCGGGGAAGACCCGCTCGGAGTTCCATCCGGCCTCTTCGGAATCGATCTTGTAGAAGGACCCGTTCATCTCGGAGCCCCAACGCACGTCGTCGAGGATGAAGAACTCCGGCTCAGGTCCGAAGAAGGCGGCGTCGGCGATGCCGGTCGACTTGAGATAGGCCTCCGCCCGCTTGGCCAGGGAGCGGGGGTCCCGCTCGTAGCCCGTCATGGTATCGGGCTCGAGGATATCGCACCGGATGATCAGGGTGTTCTCGTCGGTGAACGGGTCCATGACGGCCGTCTCCGCCTCCGGCATCAGGACCATGTCAGAGGCCTCGATGCCTTTCCAGCCCGCGATTGATGAGCCGTCGAACATCTTACCATCCCGGAAAAAATCTTCATCGATGACACTCGCCGGCATCGATACGTGCTGCTCTTTGCCTCTGGTGTCGGTGAAACGAAGGTCGACGAACTTCACCTCGTTGTCCTTGATCATCTTGATCACGTCTGTCATGGGTTATTTCTCCGCAGCTATGGGGTTCTCAGAAGCATGTCCGAACAACAGGTTTAGGACCCGTCCCGGAAGGTGGTTCGGCGTCGGGCGCGTTGCGACGTGCCGGAGCTTGGCGGGTCGTCGATGGCGCCCCCCGACTCGCCGTCTGTTGACAGCGAGGTCGGCGAATTCTTTCGAGGCCAGCTCACGCCCGGTCATCGGCGCACCGGGCGGCTGGCGTATTCTGTCGCCTCCCCGGCGGTAAGCACATCATGCGCCAACACGTGCCGGCCCTGGATCCGGCGACGCGTTTGGAGTGTTCGTAAGGGAGCAGCGGCATTAAGCAACTGATTCTCAGATGGTGATTGCGGGGCATGGCCGCGGGCGCGGGCGTGCTTGGATCATTTGGCGGGCCTCGGCGAGCGCTCCACTGGACCGAATTGCGCCGACTCGAGCGCGCCTGCACCTAAATGGCCGATGTCAGGCCAGACGCGCACCAAGATGGTGCGCAGACTACCCAAAGAAGACGCGTAGGTCGCGGAACACCACGTCCGCCTGCAATGCGGCCACCAGCCGGTCACGCAGCTGGGCTGCATCCGCACCCTTGCGACGGCAGGCCGCAAGGGGGAAGTGGACATCGACGTCGATGCGCCCGCGGAGGTAGTGCAGGACGACGCGCTCGCGCTCGGTTGCCTCCGGGATCTCGGACCAGAGCGAGGCGAGCCGTGCCAGCGCCTCGGCACGCAGCGGGAGTCCAACGGCAGGGGGGAATCGATCGTCGTCCTCCGGGTCGATATGCACCGTCACATCGGTGATCTCGTCGATCTCGCGCTTGAGGCGATGTTCCACCAGCAGGCTGATCATATGGCCTTCGGAGACGCTGACGAGAGGATCGACGAGGACGTGAACATCCACCGAGACCTGTCCGGCGTAGCGGCGGGTGCGGAGCATGTGGATATCGCGCACACCCCCGACGGAGCGGATCGTCTCCGCGACCGCCGCCAGCCGGTCGGTCTCGAGACCGGTGTCGACCAGCTCGTTGATCGCCTCCCAGCCGAGCTCCCAGCCGATCTTCGCGATCATGACGGCAACGACGATCGCCGCGATCGCATCGAGATAGACGAGGCCCGCCATCGTGCCGGCAATCCCGATCAGCACGACGACGGAGGAGATGGCATCGGTGCGATGGTGCCATGCGTTGGCCCGCAGCAGATCCGATTTGACGCGCTTGGCATAGCCGAGCGTCCACCAGTAGAGCCATTCCTTGACCCCAACCGATGCGAGGGCCGCGACCAGGGTCAGCGGCTCCGGCTGGAGCAGCTCAGCTGGGTCGAAGAGGCGATGGATCGCGTCCCAGGCGATGCCGACGGCCACCGCGGTCAGCAGGAGACCCAGGACCAGGGTGGCGACCGTTTCGTATCGGGCGTGCCCATAAGGATGGTCGCGATCGGGACCCTGACTCGCACGCCGTCCTGCCACCAGCACCAGCAGATCGGACATGAGATCGGAGAGCGAATGGATGCCATCGGCCACGAGCGCCTGGGAGTGGCCGAAGACACCGGCGACGACCTTGACGATCGACAGAATCAGATTGATGACCCCTCCGACGACGGCCGTGCGAGTCACGGCATGCCGGCGTTGGAGCGACAATTCCAGTTCTGTGGTCATGGCGGCATGGAAGGTGGGTCCGCGTCGGTTGGCGCCCGTCGAGTCGCACGGGAACGCACGTGCTGCTGCGGGCGGGCAGACACGCGACCCGCCGAAGGTCTCCAGTATCGGGTAGAGTACCAGGGGACGGAGCGCCGTGCGCGCAGGGCGATCAGACCCCGATCGACTCGGTACCTTGGCTCAATTGACGGGCGTGGCCGTTCCCGGAGACGCCCCCGAGGCGCGCTCAGGGTCACTGCGGATATACTTGGCGGTTATCGTTCAGCCCGTGTCGAAGGAGACGGAATTTTGAGTCTTGATTGCGAGGGTGTCTCGACGTTCCAAGGGCTCGTCTTTGCGCTGGAGCGCTATTGGGCCGAGCAGGGGTGCGTTGTCATCCAGCCCCTCGACATGGAGGTCGGGGCGGGCACTTTCCACCCGGCGACTTTTCTGCGATCGATCGGTCCCGAGCCATGGCGCAGCGCCTATGTCCAGCCTTCGCGCCGGCCGACTGACGGGCGTTATGGCGAAAACCCGAACCGGCTTCAGCACTACTACCAGTATCAGGTCGTTCTCAAACCGTCGCCTCTCGAGATGCAGGACCTCTATCTGGATTCGCTTCGCCGCCTCGGGATCGATCCCCTTGTGCATGACATTCGATTCGTGGAAGACAACTGGGAGTCACCGACGTTGGGCGCATGGGGTCTCGGCTGGGAGGTCTGGCTCAACGGGATGGAAGTGACTCAATTCACTTATTTTCAACAGGTCGGCGGACTCGACTGTCGCCCGGTGACCGGCGAGATCACCTATGGTCTCGAACGCATTGCCATGTACCTCCAGGGCGTCGAGAGTGTCTTTGATCTGATCTGGAGCCGAACCCCGGTGGGGGTCGTCACCTACGGCGACGTCTTTCATCAGAACGAGGTGGAGCAATCCGCCTACAACTTTGAGCACGCGGATATCGGCGTTCTCTTCGCACAGTTCGATACCTGTGAGGCGGCCAGCGCGGACTTGGTCGAAAAGGGCCTGCCCCTGCCGGCCTATGAACAGGTGCTGAAGGCTTCACATACCTTCAACCTGCTGGATTCTCGTGGGGCAATCTCGGTAACCGAGCGGCAGCGATTCATCCTGCGGGTGCGCACCCTCTCCAGGGCTGTGGCGCAGGCTTATTTGGATCGCCGGGAGGCTCTTGGCTTTCCGATGCTAACCCGCTGAGGGAGACGACCGTGGACGCAATCAGTGACCTCTTGGTCGAGATCGGGACGGAGGAGTTGCCGCCGACCGCCTTGCTTTCCCTTTCGAATGCCTTCGTCGACTGTTTTCGCGAGCAACTGGGCAGCGCCGGCATCGGGTTCGAGGCGATCGAGTCCTTTGCTTCGCCGCGTCGGCTCGCCGTGTTGGTGCGCGGAGTCCTCACCCGACAGCCTGATCGCGAATTGGTCAGGCGCGGTCCCACCATTCGGGCGGCCTTCGACGCAAACGGCCAACCGACCAAGGCGGCCTTGGGCTTCGCCGGTGCCTGTGGAATCGCGTTCGAGGCGCTCGGACGCGAGGGGGGTGAGAAGGGGGAATGCCTGGTCTTCCGCACCCGCGTCCCGGGCGAGACCACGGCCGCTCTCGTCCCCGGCCTGACCGAGGCGGCACTGGCCGGGCTGCCCATCCCCAAACGGATGCGGTGGGGCGAGGGCACGGAGGAGTTCGTGCGTCCGGTCCACTGGGTCTGCCTGCTCCTGGGATCGGAGCCGATCCCAGGCCGCATCCTTGGGGTCGAGGCTGGTGCGTCGACGCGGGGTCACAGGTTCCATCACCCCGGGACGATCGCGGTGAGCGTCGCAACAGAATACGCCGAGCTGCTCCGCTCAACCGGGTATGTTGAGCCGGAGTTCGGGCGCCGGCGCGACCTGGTCCGTCGACAGCTCGACGGGCTCGGTCGCGCGCATGGTCTGCGGGTGCGGATCGACCCGGCGTTGCTGGATGAGGTCACCGCTTTGGTCGAGTGGCCTCGAGCGATTCTCGGACGATTCGATGAGGCCTATCTGGCGATGCCGTCAGAGGTTCTTATCGAGGCCATGCAGTCCCATCAAAAATATTTCCCCATGGAGGATACCGCCGGGGTCCTGCAGGCGTCCTTCGTCGCGGTCGCCAACATCGAGAGCCGGGATCCTGACCAGGTGCGCGCGGGCAACGAACGTGTCATCCGCCCGCGCTTTGCGGACGCGGCCTTCTTCTGGGGTCAAGACGTCAGACAGCCGCTGGAAAGCTACGCTGGGCGGTTGGAAACAGTCGTGTTTCAGGACCGTCTCGGGTCCCTTGCGGAGAAGAGCGCCCGGGTGGCGACGCTGGCTCGGTATCTGGCCCCGTCGCTGGGCGTCGAGGCCGATCTGGTGGCGCGCGCGGCGCGGCTTGCACGTTGCGACCTGGTGACATCCATGGTTTACGAGTTTCCGAGCCTGCAAGGGACCATGGGCCGCTACTACGCCGCGCGCGCGGGCGAGGATCCCTGCGTCTGCGCGGCCATGGAGGAGCAATATCGCCCGAGGTTCGCCGGGGATGCGTTGCCCGCGAGCCCCTGTGGGCAGGCGCTTGCGGTCGCCGATCGTATCGATACCCTGATCGGGATCTTCGGCGTCGGGTTGAGGCCGACCGGTGCCAAGGATCCCTATGGACTGCGGCGCGCGTCCATCGGCGTACTGCGAATCCTGATCGAGACCCCGCTGGATCTCGATTTGCGCAATCTGCTCAGCATCGCGGTCGCGGCGTATCCGAGTGACATTCTCAGCGCGGACGTCGAGGAGGCGGCGCTCGGCTATATGCTCGAGCGCCTTCGCGGCTATTATCACGACCGCGGCGTTGCCGGCGACACGGTCGAGGCCGTCCTCCGCAGTGGTGTCACGATACCGCGTGATCTCGACAAGCGGATCGCCGCGGTCAGCGCCTTTCGCACCCTGCCCGAGGCGGCTCGTCTGGCCGCCGCGAACAAACGAATCCGCAATATTCTGACCAGGGCGGGGATCGACATCGGCACCGGGGAGGAGGCGGGCGACTTGGGGCCGGATGGCGGTGTGCTCAGGGAGCCGGCGGAGATCCGGCTTGCCGCGAAGCTGAATGAGCTCGCCGCTCGGGTCGGGCCGCTTGCGCAGGCGGGCGATTATGTCGGTGTGCTGAAGGCGTTGTCTGGTCTGGCGGCGGATCTGGATACCTTCTTCGAGCAAGTGATGGTGATGGTCGACGACCGCGCGGTGCGTGAGAGCCGCATTCATCTGCTCCGCTCCCTTGCCGGACTCTTTCTGCTTGTCGCCGACATCTCCTGTCTCCAGTGAGTCATGTCGAGGACGGCGGGTCCTGGGACCCTGAATATCCGAGCTCGGCGGATTCAGCTGCCCTCTTAGGAGGATCGAGTGCATGGTCGATCGCGTCGTGATCTTGGACCGCGATGGAGTGATCAACGCGGATTCCGATGAGTACATCAAGACGATTGATGAGTGGATACCCTTGCCTGGCAGTGTCGACGCCATTGCCCGGCTGTCTCACGGCGGGTACCGGGTGGCGGTGGCGACCAATCAGTCTGGTTTGGCGCGCGGTTTTCTGACTCCGAGGGACCTTGATGCCATGCATCGTATGCTTCGAAATTTGCTGGTCGAGCAGGGTGGGCGAGTCGAGATGATCGTCTATTGCCCGCACGCCCCGGACGAGGGATGCCGGTGCCGGAAGCCGCGGCCGGGGATGCTCGAAGAGATCGGGCGTCGATTGTCGGTCGATCTGGCCGGCGTCCCCTTCATCGGTGATTCGCTTGGGGACATCGCCGCTGCCCGCGCCGCCGGGGCCCTGCCATGGCTGGTTCGCACCGGTAAGGGCGAACGCGCGCTCGCCAGTGGATCGCGCGAGTTGGCCGGCGTCCCGGTCTATCGGGATCTCGCTTCCGCTGCCGATGAATTGCTGCGCGGATAGCATGATACTGATCCGCTCGCTCCTCTACGAGGTGGTCCTGGTCGGCTCGGTGGTCGCGTTTTCCGCGATCCTGATCGTGCTCGGACCGGTTGTATCCGTGCGGACCCGGGACGGGCTGGCACGAGCGTGGGCGAGACTCAACCTGTCGGCCCTGCGATGGATCTGCAGGCTCCGCTATCGGGTCCGAGGGCTGGATTCACTTCCTTCGGATGCCTCCATCGTCCTGTGCAAGCATCAGTCAGCCTGGGAAACCATCGCCCTGTGGGCAATCTTGCCTCCGCACCAGTCTTGGGTCGTAAAACGTGAGCTGATGCGGATACCGTTTTTTGGTCGTGCCTTGCGCCAGTTCGATTCGATTCCGATCGACCGCTCAGCGGGTCGGAGCGCGATTGCGAAGTTGATCCGTGATGGCCTCAGTCGCCTGGACGCGGGGCGCTGGGTGATCGTGTTCCCCGAAGGCACGAGGGTGGCACCCGGTGCGCGTCATGCCTATGCCATCGGCGGTGCGCTCCTCGCCGAGCGCAGCGGTCGTCCGGTTGTGCCGATCGCCCATAATGCGGGGAATTTCTGGGGACGGCGCAGTATGCGCAAGCATCCGGGTACGATCGATCTGGTCATCGGACCAGCGATCTCGACCCGGGGACGCAAGGCGTCAGACATCAATGTCGAGGCCGAGACCTGGATTGAACGAACAGTGGCTTCGCTTCCTGGGACGGCTGCATAGCCGGCGCTCGTTCGGTGGCAGGGACTTGGCTCGCAACGATCGCTCAAGTCCGACAGACTGCTAGATGTCGAGGTTTTCGACGTTGAGCGCGTTGCGTTCGATGAACTCTCTCCGTGGCTCGACGTGGTCCCCCATCAAGGTCGTGAAGATTTGGTCAGCGGCAACCGCATCCTCGATGGTGACCCTGAGCAGGCGGCGCGTCTCGGGATTCATCGTCGTATCCCAGAGCTGGTCCGGGTTCATCTCGCCCAGCCCTTTGTAACGCTGGATGCTGTGGCCGCGTTGCGCCTCGGCAAGCAGCCAGCGGATCCCTTCGCCCAACTCGGTGATGTCTTTGCGACGCTCCCCGCGCGTGATATAGGCGCCTGGCTCGATCAGACCCGCAAGCTTGTGGCCGAATCCGTGGATCTTGGAATAGTCAGCCGTGTGAAAGAAGTCAAGAGGGACCGTCCTGGTCTCGGGAATGCCATGGATGAAGCGAATCAGCTCGAGAGACGCCGGCCGATTGGATGTGGAATCGGTGAGGCTCAGGCGATAGCGCAAGGAGACAGACTCGGGCTGGTTCAAGGACTGCTCCAGGTTCGCACGCCAGGCGGCGAAGGCGACCGGATCCTCGATTATTGCCTCGTGGACCCGGGGCGCCTTCGCCAGCTCCTCGAGGAAGACGGCGTCATAACGGTTCGCGAGGCGCTTGATGATCCCGACAAACACCTGATAGTCGCGGGCGAGCGACTCAAGTGCCGTTCGGGCGAGCGGAAGGGCGTCGGCATTGACATGGAGGTCGGCATTGTCAAGCGCTGCCTGGAGCAGCGCGCGATTGAGTGCGGCCTCGTCCAGTAGATACTCCTCCTGCTTGCCCTTCTTGATCTTGAACAGCGGTGGTTGGGCAATGTAGATGTGCCCTCGCTCCACCAGTTCGGGCATCTGGCGGTAGAAGAAGGTCAGCAGCAGGGTGCGGATGTGAGCGCCATCGACATCGGCATCAGTCATGATGATGATCCGGTGGTAGCGCAAGTGGTCGGGGTTGTATTCCTCGCGCCCGATGCCGCAGCCCAGCGCAGTGATCAGGGTGCCGACCTCGGCGGAGGAGAGCATCTTGTCGAAACGCGCCTTCTCGACGTTGAGGATCTTTCCCTTAAGAGGGAGAATCGCTTGGAAGGCCCGGTCTCGTCCCTGTTTGGCCGAGCCGCCGGCCGAGTCTCCTTCGACCAGGTACAGCTCCGAGCTGGCGGGATCCTTTTCTTGGCAATCAGCCAGCTTGCCGGGCAGCCCGGCAACGTCGAGCACGCCCTTGCGGCGCGTCATCTCCCTCGCCTTGCGCGCCGCCTCCCGCGCACGCGCTGCCTCGAGCATCTTGTTGGCGATCGATTTGGCTTCCGCCGGCTGCTCCTCGAGAAAGACGTTCAGGTGCTCGACCACCAGCGCCTCGACGACGGATTTGACCTCGGACGAGACCAGCTTGTCTTTGGTCTGTGAGGAGAATTTCGGATCCGGCACCTTCACCGACAGTACGGCGGTCAAGCCTTCGCGTGCATCATCCCCGACGGGGCGGATCTTCTGGTTGCGGTCGAGTCCCTCGCGCTCGATGTACCCATTCAAGGTTCGGGTCAGGGCTGCGCGGAGACCTGCGAGGTGGGTACCCCCATCCTTTTGTGGGATCGTGTTGGTGTAGCAATAGATGGTCTCTTGGTAGCCGTTGTTCCACTGGATGGCCAACTCGACCGTGATTGACTGACGCTCCGCGCAGAAGTGGATGACGGTCGGGTGAATGGGCTCCTTGTTCTGGTTAAGGTGCTGGACGAACGCCCGGATACCGCCCTGATACTCGAAGACGTCTTCGCGCCCGGTGGCCTCCTCGGTCAGCTCGATGCGGACGCCCGAGTTGAGAAACGACAGCTCGCGTAGGCGCCTTGCGAGGATGTCGTAGTGGAGCTCCAGGTTGGTGAAGACTTGGGCGGATGGGTAGAAGCGGATCTCGGTGCCGGTCGCGTCGGTGTCGCCGACCATCTGCAGCGGATATTGGGGTTCGCCGAGGCGGTATTCTTGCTGGTAGATTCGTCCCCCTCGAGAGATCCGAAGAAAGAGTCGATCCGACAAGGCATTTACCACGGACACGCCGACGCCGTGGAGTCCGCCGGAGACCTTGTATGAGTTGTCGTCGAACTTGCCGCCGGCGTGCAGGACGGTCAGTATGACCTCGGCCGCCGAGCGCTGCTCTTCGGAGTGGATGTCGACGGGGATGCCGCGGCCGTCGTCGATGACTGAGACTGAGCCATCCCCGTGAAGGACCACCCGAACATTGGTGCAGTATCCCGCGAGCGCCTCGTCGATCGAGTTGTCGACGACTTCGAAGACCATATGATGTAGGCCGGTTCCGTCATCGGTGTCACCGATGTACATGCCAGGCCGTTTTCGAACCGCGTCGAGTCCGCGGAGGACCTTGATGCTTGTTGAGTCGTACGTCATGTGGCCCTGAGGGAGGTGGTTGATGGAGTCGGGTCATGGGCGCCGCGGGCGTTGGGCCGTGACGGGTCGTGATGGCGGCGAGCGCGCGATGGGCCCCGGGGAGGCGCTGTGATCTGGTTGGGTCGATGCCGGGGTGCGTGGCCGCTCAGCGCCTGCCCATTATAGGGCAAAAGGGGCTGGGCGCGCTCCCGCCGGACTAGGTGACCGGAGCGAGCCATGTTCCACGTGGAACATGGCCAGTCCTCGTGGAGTGACGGCCAAGGGGATGTCCGCGCTCGTGCCGGGGCGCGTTGCCAGCCGCTGAGATGGGCTGTCATCGAAGAGATCCGACAGCCGACGAGCCGTTCCGGCGTCGAGCTCGGCGTCGAGATCGTCGAGGAGCCAAAGCGACGCATCCAGCCCCCTGCCCAGATGAACCTGCTCCGCAGCCAGTTGGAGAAGCGCGACCGCAACCTTCGCCTGGCCGCGGGACAGCCGCGCCGGCACCTGGTCACGAAGGATCATCAAGTCTGCTCGATGCGGCCCGGCCAGCGTCTGGCCGCGTTGCGCCTCCGCTGCCCGTGCGAGTGTTAGCGCCTCAGGCAACGAGCGTTCCGGGGGCCAGCCGCGGTTCAGCACGAGGTCGCAGCCCTCCAAGAATGGAAATTCACGGCACAGTGCCTGGAAGTGCCTGCGCCAAGCGTCGACAAAGGTGTGCCGCTTGGAGGTGATCTGGTTGGCGAGATCGATGAAAATCTGATCCCAGGCGGAGTCGCCGGCGCGACCTTTGCGGAGTGCTGCATTGCGTTGGAGGAGAACGCGGCCGAGATCCCTGCGCAACCGGCCGATCTGATGTTCCACGTGGAACACATTCCAATCGAGCAGTGCCCGTCTGAGGCGTGGTGGACCTTCCAGCAAGGTCTGCGGGTTCTCGCCGACCAGCTTGACCCCCAGCGGGTTCTCCCCTGGGGGTCGGCCCGCGAGGGAAACGCCGTTGACCTTTCGTTCGCTCCCCTGATTCGTCCATTCGAAGGTGATCAGCACCTCTCCCGCGCCGAATCCGTCACGGAATCGACCCTCGATGAACGTGCGCGCTTCTCCGTCCGTTGTGAGCGGGCCCGCCTTGCGGCCCCGAAAGGTCCGGCCGCGGGCCAAGAGGTAGATTGCCTCAAGGATGGTTGTCTTTCCGGCGCCGTTCGCCCCGGTCAACACAACCAGGCGCGGATCTGCCTCCAGCTCAAGGCTCAGTCGGCGGAGGTTGCGCAGATTCCTGACGGTCAGCGATAGGAGTGTCGGGCAGCCCGGATAGGCCATGTTGCACGACCCTATAGTCGCATTGGCATCACCACATAGGTCTCATCGTCGGCCCCCAGCCCGCGCCAGACGGAGCTGCTCCCGGCGTCGTGAAACCGCACCTCGAGCTCCTCCCCTTCCACGGCCCCCAGCACATCAGACAGATAGGTCACATTGAAGCCGATCGCGGTCGGCTCGCCGCGATAGTCCAACTCGACCTCCTCCTCCGCCTCTTCCTGCTCCGGATTATGGGCCTGCAGTCTCAAGACCCCCTCTTCGAACGCGAGCCGCACCCCCCGGTGTTTTTCGTTGGACAGGATCGCCGTCCGGGCTAGCGCCCGCCTCAGCGCGTCCGTGCTGAGTGTGGCCACCTTGCCAAGCTCGTGCGGGATCACCCGCTCGTAATCCGGATACCGCCCGTCGACCAGCTTCGAGGTCATCGCCATCCCGCTCCCCGCGAGCCTGATCGTCCGAGCACCAATCGCGATGGAAACCTCGTCATCTGAAGGTCCGAGCTGTCGCCGAAGCTCCATGACCGTCTTGCTGGGTACGATTACCTGGACGGCCTCACGGACGTCGAGCTCCAGAGAGCGGCGATACCTCGCCAGCCGGTGTCCATCGGTGCCCACTGCGGTGATCCCGGAGTCGTCCAGCTCGATCAACAGGCCATTCAGATAGTACCGGACATCCTGTTGAGCCATCGCGAACGATGTCTTGTCCAGGATGCGCCGCAACACTCCCTCGGCCAACCTCACCCCCACCCCATCGACGTCAGCATCCATGAGCGGAAAATCGGCTGCAGGCAGAACCCCCAGCGAGAAGCGGGCGCGCCCCGCCGTGACGACGCAGCGCTCATCGCTCAGGCGAAAACGAATCTCCGACCCCTCTGCCAGGTTGCGGCAGATATCCGCGAGCTTTCGGGCCGGCAGCGTCGTCTCGCCATCTTGCGTCACCGAAGCCGCGCAACCCGCCTTGACCTCCACCTCAAGATCCGTTCCACAGATCTCGACGCGATCTCCCCGCGCCGAGAGCAGGAGGTTGCCCAGAATGGGGAGCGTCTGTCGCCGCTCGACTACCCCGACCACCTTGCCGAGCACCGGAAGCACGCTCTCGCGCTCAATGACAAACTCCATCGCGATCTCCTAAAGCCAAAATGACTGGGATGTCGGTCGTCGTCAGGGGCGCGCCTGGCCCAAACATCCGCGCTGGATCAGCGGTTTTGCAGCGATCCGCCACCGATGCGCGTGCCGCGCCTCCGCCCGCAGCCAGTTGACGGCTACGATGTCAGCATTCTCATGAGGTTCTTATAGTCTTCCTCGAGCGTTGCATCACTCTCGCGAAGGTTCTTGACCGTTCGGGTCGCGTGCAGCACGGTGGTATGGTCACGGCCACCAAAGGCCTTGCCGATCTCAGGCAGGCTGTGCTTCGTCAGCTCCTTCGCGAGCGCCATGGCGACCTGTCGCGGGCGTGCGATCGAGCGGCTGCGCTTGGCCGAGAGCATGTCGGCCGTCCGCAGCTTGTAGTACTCCGCCACCGTCTTCTGGATGTTCTCGATACTGACCTGCTTGTCTTGTGCCGCCAGCATGTCCCGGAGCGCATGCCGTGCGAACTCCAATGTGATCGGCTTGCCGGTGAACTGGGCATTTGCGACCAGACGTCGCAGGGCTCCCTCGAGCTCGCGGATGTTCGAGCGGATTCGCCGACCAACAAAGAACGCGACATCCTCCGGCAGCTCGACCCCCAATAGACTGGCCTTGCTGTGCAGGATCGCGACGCTGGTCTCGAGGTCCGGCGGCTCGATCGAGACCGTCAGCCCCCAGCCAAAGCGTGACTTGAGGCGCTCTTCCAGGCCAATGACCTCCTTCGGAAATCGATCGCTGGACAGCACGATCTGCTGTCGAGACTCGAACAGGGCATTGAAGGTATGAAAAAACTCCTCCTGGGAGCGCTCCTTACCCGCGAAGAACTGGACATCGTCGATCAGCAAGGCATTCACTGAACGGTAGGTTTTCTTGAAGTCGTCGATCCGGTTGTGCTGCAGCGCCTTGATCATTTCCGCAACGAACCGCTCGGAGTGAAGATAGATCACACGAGCACTGGGATTCGTTGCGAGGATGATATTACCGACCGCATGCATCAGATGAGTCTTCCCGAGCCCGACACCGCCGTAGATGAACAAGGGGTTGTAGGCGGCCCCCGGATTCTGCCCGATTTGGATTGATGCGGCCCGAGCCAGTTGATTCGACTTCCCCTCGACGAAGCTGTCGAAGGTGAAGTCGCCGTTGAGGTTGGCATTGGCCCGGCGGATCTCCAAATCCGCGTCCGAGTCCCCGGCTACAGCCGGCGACGGCTGGCCGGGCTCGGCCGCTTTCGACTCCAGTCCCCCCACCTCGAAACTGAGCTGCTTGACCGACCCGTCGCTGAAGGAGTGGCAGAGATCGAGCAAACGAGACTCATAATGCTGGCGTGTCCAATCGAGAACAAAGCGATTCGGCGCGAACAGCCTCAGACGGCCCCCGGCCAACTGCGCCTGTAATGGAAGAATCCAGGTATTGAATTCCGCCGAGGTCAACTCTCCCTTCAATTGTCTGACACATCGTTCCCATACGCCCACGGTGACCCCCGAAACCCCGATCTCATTGTCGCCAAGACCGCGAGCGGACGCGCGGTCTACGTGGTCCAGACGATCCTCCGGCATGCTGCCGCAGGCTCACTTACAGGGACCTTGAAAGATTGCCATCCCGGCAATTTTTCAAGACGCAAAGCGAAAATGCGATTTCCGAATCGACCAACAGCTTCCGAAGTCGTCTGGCGCTGCCGCAGTCTAGCCTCCCGGACGCCACTTATCCACATCCGATGGTGCCGTGTCGCGGTGTCCCGGCATTGACTTTGTCGGCAAAATTGCTTAAATTTTCGCGCCTTTTTAGGGCGGGACTCAGACCCGCCCGGTTCGACGAATTCCGGAGTCCCCAGCATGAAACGCACCTTTCAACCCAGTCGCCTCAAGCGCGCCAGGACACATGGGTTTCGCGCCCGCTGCGCGACCAAGGCCGGACGAAGGGTCTTGAGCGCCCGTCGCGCCAAGGGTCGGGCGCGCCTGACCCCCTGAGCTGCGCGGCGGATCGCGCGGCCCTGACCCCCAACTCCGATCTGGGTTTCCCGCGGACCTGCCGACTCACCCGTGCCCCGCAGTATCGGCATGTCTTCAACGCACCACGGCGAGCCGGCGGGACCGGCTTCATCCTGTTGTTTCGTGGGAACGCCGTGGGGCAAGCACGCCTGGGCCTCGCCATATCGAAGAAGTGCGCGCGGCGCGCCGTGGACCGAGCGCGGCTGAAGCGGCTCGTCCGCGAGAGCTTCCGTCTGCATCGCACTGGTCTGGGCGCATGGGACATCGTGGTGCTCTGCGCGCCAGGGGCGTCCGACTTGGCAAACGAGCGTCTGCTCTCAATCCTCGACCGAGCCTGGATGACTATCGGGAACCAACAATGCGTCGAATCTTGATTGCCCTGATACGCGCCTATCAATACGGAATCAGTCCGCTACTCGGGCCCCGCTGCCGATTCTATCCATCCTGCTCGCACTATACCGTCGAGGCCATCGAGCGGCACGGCCTGGCCCACGGAGGACTCCTGGCGGTGCGCCGCATCTGCCGTTGCCACCCCTGGCACCAAGGCGGCCTGGATCCCGTCCCAACCGAGAAGCCGACACGTTCCCATGGATAATCAGCGATTGATCCTGTTTTTTGCCCTGGCGGCTGTCCTGTTTCTGATCTATTCCGCCTGGATGGACGACTACGGCCGCCCGCCCCAACCACAGGTGGTCCAAGAGGGGCATCTGCCGGCTGATCGGCCTTCCGCGCCCCTTGCCGAGGATATCCCGCAGGTCACGACGACCGTCGATGCCCCGACGCCCGGCTCCTCGGGCGTCGAGGCGTTGCCGTCGGAGACACCGATCCGCGTCGAGACGGACGTTCTGCGACTGGACATCTCGCCGCGTGGCGGCAACATCTCCGCAGCCTGGCTCCTGGACTACTCGATCGTTCCCGAGCGACCCGACGAAAAGTTCCAGCTCCTCAAGCCGGTCCCGCCCAACATGTTCATCGCCCAGTCCGGTCTCCTCGGCGAGGAGCCCGGACTGGTCCCCACGCACGAGGCGCTCTTCGAGAGCGCCGCGACCAGCTATCGCTTGGGGGCGAGCGATGACAGCCTGGATGTCGAGCTGAGCTGGACCGGCGACGCCGGGGTCGAGGTTCGCAAGCGCTATCGATTCGAGCGTGGCAGTTATGTCATCCGGACCAGCGATACGGTCACCAATGCGACGGATGCACCGTTGGCTGCGCGCCTCTATAACCAGCTCCAACGGACCGAGCTCTATGATCCGAACGAGGCGCGGTTCGTTCGTACCTTTGCCGGGGGGGCCTACTACAGCCCGGAGGACAAGTACAACAAGGTCTCGTTCGAGGATATGCGCAAGGGCCCCCTGGATCGCAGCGTCGCCGACGGCTGGATCGCGATGATGCAGCACTATTTCCTTGCCGCCTGGATCCCGCCGCCAGGGGTTCAGGAGACCTTTTACACGAACGTCCTCGCCGACTCCCGTTACATTATCGGCAAGTATTCCCCGGTCGTCAGCATTGCCCCCGGAGGCACCCAGGTCTTCGAGAACCAGCTCTTCATCGGCCCGAAGCTCCAGGACAGCCTCGCGAGTGTCGCGCCCGGATTGGACCTCGCCGTCGACTACGGCTGGCTGACCGTGATTGCCCAGCCGATCTTCTGGGTCCTCAGCAAGATCCATGCGGTTGTGGGTAACTGGGGCTGGGCCATCATCGTCCTCACGATCCTGATCAAGTTGGCCTTCTACAAGCTGTCCGAGACGAGCTACAAGTCGATGGCTAACATGCGCCAGCTGGCCCCGCGCCTGCAGGCGCTGAAGGACCGCTATGGCGACGACAAGCAGCGCCTGAATCAAGCGATGATGGAGATGTACAAGACCGAGAAGATCAACCCGCTTGGCGGTTGTCTGCCCATCCTGATCCAGATCCCCGTGTTCATCTCGCTCTACTGGGTCCTGCTGGAGAGCGTGGAGATGCGACAGGCGCCCTTCGTCCTCTGGCTCGACAACCTCTCGGCCCCTGATCCCTACTTCATCCTGCCGCTGATCATGGGCGTCTCCATGTTCATCCAGACGAAGCTGAATCCGCCGCCGCCGGACCCGATGCAGGCGAAGCTCATGATGAGCCTGCCTTTCGTGTTCACGGTCTTCTTCGCCTTTTTTCCATCCGGCCTCGTGCTCTACTGGACGGTCAACAATATCCTGTCGATCGCGCAGCAGTGGCACATCACCCGGACGATCGAGAAGCAGGCGGCCGGGGCCAAGCGCAAGAAGTAGGTCGATTCGGGCGGCTCCGCGTTGGCTACCGACACCATCGCCGCGATCGCCACCCCACCCGGCATCGGTGGGGTCGGTATCGTTCGATTGAGCGGCGGCTGGGTCCCCCGCATCTGCGAAGGGATTGCCGGCCGCGTGCCGGGCCCCCGTTTAGCGACGTTGGCCAGCTTCCGGCAGGCGGACGGCGGCTTCATCGACCAGGGGGTCGTGCTCTACTTCCCCGCGCCGGCCTCCTACACCGGCGAGGATGTCCTCGAGCTCCAGGGCCATGGCGGGCCCGTGGTCATGGACATCCTCCTGGGACGCTGCCTCGAGCTGGGTGCGCGCCTGGCCCGGCCCGGCGAGTTCACGGAGCGTGCCTATCTGAACGGCAAGCTGGATCTCGCTCAGGCCGAGGCCGTCGCAGATCTGATCGAGAGCTCCACTGCCTTCGCCGCACGTCTCGCCGGTCGCAGTCTGCAGGGTCTCTTTTCGCGGCGGATCGAGACCCTGATCGAGCGCCTGATCCGCATCCGCACCTTCATCGAGGCGACCCTCGATTTCCCCGAAGACGAGCTGGGTGAGTCCGCCGGCCCTGGGCTCTTGGATGATCTGGGGTCAATGATCGAGCTCACTCGCCAGACCGTTGGCGACGCCCGCCAGGGTCAGCTGATCCGCGAGGGACTCGGGGTCGTGATCGCCGGTCCGCCGAATGCCGGAAAATCAAGTTTGCTCAATGCGTTATCTGGACAAGACGCGGCGATCGTGACCCCCATCCCGGGTACGACTCGCGACCTTTTGAAACTCGACATCCAGGTCGATGGTCTTCCTATCCGGATCGTCGATACCGCGGGGTTGTGTCACAGTGATGATCTCATCGAGCGCGAGGGGGTGAGGCGCGCCCGCGCGCAGCTAGACCAGGCCGACCTCGTCCTCTGGGTCTATGACGCCGCGGAGGGCCCGGATCCACTCACCCGCGAGATGCTGGCGGAGCAGGCCCCGGTGACCCGGGTTAGAAACAAGATCGACCTTCTCGGGATCCCTCCCGAGATCAGCGAGGTGGAGACGGGCCCGGAGATCGCCCTCTCGGCGATGACGGGTGCCGGCCTCGGCCTGCTGCGGACGCACCTGAAGAACCGGGCGGGTCTCGGCTCCATGCCCGAAGGCGCGTTTATCGCACGCAGACGCCATGTCGACGCCCTGCGTCGCGGCCTTGACTGGCTGGAATCCGCTCGACGGGCCCACGTCCAGGCGGCCGGGGCGGAGCTCGTCGCTGAGGACCTGCTGCAGGCCCAACAGGCATTCGGGGAGATCACCGGCCGCTTCACGCCCGAGGATCTCCTCGCGAGGATCTTCTCGACCTTCTGCATCGGAAAATAGTCGGATCGTTTGGGGTCTGCCGATGCCTTATGTCAGGATGTCCTCGGCCCGGATCTGCGCTGGGGCATTGCATTGAGATCAAGCCCGCCCCAGTTCCGAGTCCGGTATGACTCGACATCGTCAGGCGTGCCCGCCTGCAGGCCCTCGCGATCGAATCCGACCCGAAGATCTTCAGTATCCTGGTCGCTCAGGAAGCGGCACGGCCGGTAGGAAAGCGTCTTGCTGCCGATCCGGAACGACGCGGTCCGACCGTGCCGCACGCCCGAAGTCAGTCCATCCAGCGGGTGAAATCCGCCCGCGATCAAGGCCCTATGAACTGCGCACCCCCCCTCAACCGATGTCCTTCTCAACCGGCCAGTCCGCGGACTCAGTCAGTCCGCGACCTTGGTGATCCCCGAGCCGAGCACCCAGCGCATCCCCCGACCGTTCGGGTGGGGCTTCTTGGCAAAGCTGCTGGCCGCAGCGGCTGAGGGCCGATCATGGCGACCCTTCTTGCATCCGCCACACGGGTCCTCTGGCGCATCCTGGAACGCAACGGCGTCGACCCGGGAATGGTCTTCCGCAAGGCCGGTCTCGACCCCTCGGTGCTCGACGAGCCGCGCGCCCGATACCAGATCGA
>NZ_JAJDNA010000050.1 GCF_022340925.1 Thiocapsa sp. | reverse complement strand
TTCACCACCTCCAACATCATCGGGGCGACCACGCTGGCGCAGTTGGAGATCGACCTGGCCAGCATCGACCTGACGCTGTCCGAGGAGCTGATCGCGGGGATCGAGGCAATCCATACGCGGCAGCCGAACCCCGCTCCCTAGAAGCCCGTCGGACTTAGGATGAACCGGCTACGGAAGCGGGACAAGGGTCCATGTCGCCCCGCTTTTCGTGACATAGTCCCCACTATGCGCCTCACAACCGGAACGACATGGCCTCACTCTCCCACTCCCTCGCTTCGATCCCCCTCAATCCGACAGGCGCCTAGGGCCTGTTGACATTCATCTGAGCGAGGCTGACAGCGGGCAGAGTCAACCTGACCTCGGTGCCCGGCTCGCGTCCGATCACCTCCACGCCAACGCCCATGGCGTCGGCGAGACGCTGGGCCAGGGCGAGTCCGATGCCGGTGCCCTTGGTCTCGCGCGTGGGCTCGTTCTCCAGGCGATGGAACAGCCTAAAGACCCGTTGACGCTCGCCCGAGGGGATGCCGGGTCCGAAGTCGCGGACCCACAGATGCACACGCCCTTTCTGAGGCATGCCGCAGCCGATCTCGATGCATTTGCGCTCGGCCTTGGCCGAGAACTTGATCGCGTTGTCGACCAGGTTGATCAGGATCTGGGTCACCGCATCCGGGTCGGCCCGCACGCCGCGGTCGCCGTCACACTCGATGTTCAGCTCGAAGCCCGCCTGCTCCGCCTGCATCACCAGAGCAGGGCGCGCCTGTCCGATCAAGTCGGCCAGGGTAACCGGACGTGGCTCGAGCGGCCGCGCGTCACGGCTCATCCGGGCCAGCTGCAAGACGTTCGTCACGAGTCTGGACAGGCGCTCGCTCTCGTCGTGGATAAAGCGGCAGTAGGCGGGGCGCTTGTCGTCAGTCACCCACCCCTCGCGCAGCATCTCGCTGTACATGCGGATCGAGGTCAGGGGTGTCTTCAGCTCGTGACTGACGGCCGCGACGAAATCCTGTTGCTGGCGGATCAATCGGAGCTGGCGCATCCCGAGCCGATGCAGAAGCCAGGTCCCGACGCCTAGCACGAGGGCCAGGATCAGCCCCAGCCAATAGACCAGCGACGCACCCGGCGGGTCGGGGAGGCGCGCGACACTGAACAGGAGCCGCAGCGCGCCGAAGGGCTCCTGGAGCTGGCCTCGGTAGATGGGCGTCCCGATCGGCAGGTTGCTCTTCGCGGTGAGCTCGTAGCGAAGGGGCCGAGCCCCATAGACCGCAAGCCTCTCCCCCCCAGCTCACCGCCAGGTCCACGGATCGCTCTAAGGTCGACGCTCGCAAGGCGTCTCGGATCTGGGCGGACAGGAAGGCATCGCGGTCGATCACGGCACCCTGCACCGAGCGAGCGCCGTCGCGCCAGGCCCATCGAAACAGCACGAAATGGCCGCTGTCGAGCAGGCTGAAGCGGAACGGATCCAGCTCCGCTCTCGAAGGTGCGGATCGGACCCCAGGCCCGCCGCCCAGGACCTTCCGCCGGTCCTGCCGAGGCCCCCTCGTCGTCGGCCGGGCTTGGCGATTCCGCTTCGGCCGCAGCCCACCCGGGACCGCCGGAGTCGCCCGAGATGGCGGGGCCCGTTCGGGCTGCGCCTTGCCCCCGCCCCCGAGGGCAGGCGCCGGCATCAGCTCTGGAAGCGCTGTCTGCTCGCGGCGAACGCTGCGCAACGACTTGGCCCTTTCGTCGGTCTTGCGAGCGGGCGCGAGGGCCGACGGATCCGCGGCCTCGCGCAGAGCCCCTGGATCCAGCCGTGAAGGGTCCCGGTCTGCCGCTGCTCGTCCTCCTGGTCGGCGGCCGCCTCGGTATCCGACGACGGGTACAGCTGCTCGAAGATGGCCTGGCCTTCCGATCGGCCCGGCGGGAAGGCCGGCGCCAACCCGCCGTCTCGGCGCGCAGTGTGGGAGCCCGGCGCCGTCTGTTGCCTCACCGCGGGCGCAGATGGCGCCGGCATGTCGGACATCGAAGGCCGCTCGACGAGGGTATTGCGTTCCAGGATCGAAGCGATCCGCCGCTCCAGCGCTCGACGTCCGAGCAGCTCCTTTAGACCGATCCCGTAGGCGGCGGCATCCCGGCCCGCTGGCGGCAACAGGGGTGTGCTGAGTCGTCCGGCGGCGTCGATCTGGAACCAGCCGATCAGGCCGGGGATCTCTCCAACGACCGGGAACGCCGCCAGGACCGAGCGCTGCTGCGGCGCCGCCTCGAGGCCCAGCGGATCGCCGCCCTGCTCGCCGCCACCGCGGGGACCCTCGCCTGGTTCCCGACCCTGCAGCGCCCTGCCACGGCCGGGCTCGAATCCCCACCGCCCATCGCGGTGCAGCCCGACGGCCACAGACCCGTCGTCGAGGCCGTCTTCGTCCTCGACACCACCGGCAGCATGGGCGGTCTGATCCAGGCGGCGAAGGACAAGATCTGGTCCATCGCCTCGACCATGGCCGCCGGCGAGCCCGCCCCCTTGATCCGCATGGGGTTGGTGGCCTATCGCGACCGTGGCGACGAGTACCTGACCCGTGTGGTGGATCTGACGCCGGATCTGGATACGATCCACACGGCGGTGTCCCGACTGCAGGCCAATGGCGGCGGCGACACCCCGGAGAGCGTCAACCTGGCTCTGCAAGAGGCCGTGAACGCCGTCTCATGGAGTCCGGACGGGGGCGTCTATCGGGTGATCTTCCTGGTCGGTGACGCGCCCCCGCACCTGGACGATCAGGAGGATGTCAAATACCCGCAGACCCTTGCCGTGGCGCGGAAGCGCGGAATCCGCGTCAACGCGATCCAATGCGGTGGCGCGGCCGACACCCGGGCCGTGTGGCAAGAGATCGCCCAGCTCGGCCAGGGCGCCTTCTTCGAGGTTGAGTCGGACGGCGCGACCGTAGCCATCGCCACCCCATACGACGATCGGCTCGCCCGCCTGTCCGCCGAGCTGGACGGCACGCGCCTCTACTACGGCAGCGAGAGCGAGCGCGCGCAGCGCGCCGAGCGGCTGAGCGACTCCGCGGCGGTCCGGGACGCAGCGCCTGCCCCGGTGCTCGCCCGTCGCGCGACCTTTGCCGCGTCCGCGAGCGGCCGAGCGGCGTTGCGCGGCGACAATGAGCTGGTAGACGACATCGCGAGCGGCCGGAAAAGGTTGGATGCCATCGAGACCGGGGATCTGCCGGAGCCCCTGCAGGCCCTCTCGCGTGACGACCAAAGAGAGACCATCGACGCGCTTGCGGAGCGGCGTGCCCAGGTCGTACGACAGATCGAGGAGACATCGGCGGCCCGGTCCGACTACCTGCGTCGAAAGGTCGCTGAGGCCGGAGGCGCGTCGTCATCCCTGGATCGAAAGCTGTTCGACACCGTGCGTCAGCAGGCGCGCGGCATCGGTCTGGAATATGCCGACGACGCAGCGGCCTACTGATCCGCCCAGCTGCTCGAGCACATCCCAACGGCGTGACCGCCGCCCGCGCACCAGACGGCGAGCCACCGTTGCCCAGCTCAGGGGTCGTCTTCGAGCGTCAGACCCGGACGGCCGCACTTGAGACCCGCAAGCCTGACCGCCTCCCTGACCGCCCCGTCGGCGGTCAGGCCGGACGCGAGACCCTGGACCACCCCGGCATTGAAGACATCGCCCGCCCCCAGGGTATCGACGACCGTCTCCGGGCGGAAGGCCGGCACCGCCTGAACCCTGCCTCCGCGCGCGAGATAGCTGGCCCCTTGCGCACCCCAGGCGACCACGCACAGCTCGGCGTCGGTGCAGCGCGCGAGGTCTTCGAGGAATGCCCCGGCCCGGCGGCATCCGCTTGCCAGGGCAAAGCCGCGGCTGGCCAGCAACACCCGCGGACCGTCCATCAGCCACTCGATCCCGGGACGCCGTTTCTCGAGCTCGACCGAGACCGGGAGCTCCGGCGCCTCACTGCGGACACGCTGGATCATGCGCCGGGTCTCCGGCGGATTGCGCCCCTCGAAATGGACCCAGGCGACGTCCTTCAGATCGACCTGGTCGAATGCATCCGCATCCAGCTCCGGCAGGTCGCGAAAATGGACGATGGTTCGGGTGCCGTTGGCCCGGCTGAGCGCGACATATGACGTCGGGGTCGTGCCGCCGGGGACACGCACCGCATCGCGCGTCTCGATACCGTGGCGCGCCAGATCCGCGAGGATCAGGTCCGCGGCCGGGTCATCCCCGAGCGTCCCGACCCAGCGGCAGGGTCGACCAAGCTGCGAAAGGATCACGAGGCTGTTGGCGACGTTGCCGCCGCGCACCCGCCGCTGGGTCAGCGCACGCACCTCCTCGTCTTCGCGAGGATAGACCGCAACCTCGTTGATCAGATCGAGCGTGGCGATCCCGACACCGAGCACGCACCGCGCAGATGGATGGTCCGGGCGGTTGTCTGAATCGGGAGTCATGGGCAAGGTCGAGGCGACGGCTTGGATCAGGGATCGCGCGCAATGCGAAACCCCAGGACATTGAGCCGCGTCTCGGGGACGAACCGCTCGCGCACATAGGCACGCATCGACGAGGCGGGCTTGTTGAATCCACCGCCACGGGCGACGCGATGGGTACAGTTGCCGTCGAGCCTGGCACGGCCATCGCCCGGCGCATCTCGATAGCTCGCGTGGTAGCAGTCGGCGACCCACTCCGTGACATTGCCGGCCGTATCGAAAAGCCCGAACGGACTCGGCTCGAAGCTGCCGACGGGCGCCGTCGAGCGCCTGTCCCAGGCGCTGCCGCAGTCGAAGCAGACAGCACGACCGGGCTCCAGCCCGAAACCCCACCAATAAGACCCGCGCCCGCCAGCACGCGCCCCGTACTCCCACTCGGCCTCCGTCGGGAGGCGGTAGCTCCGCCCGGTCTCGCGGGACAACCAGCTCGCATAGGCCCGGGCATCGTCCCAGCTCACCCCAACCACCGGGCGGCTGCCCCGCCCCCAGCCGAAATCCGGAGGCGAGTCGCGGCCCGTGGATCGGACGAAGCGGTCGAACTGATCGAAGGTCACCTCGTAGGCACCCATCAGGAAGGGCTCGATCGAGACCTCGTGGGCCGGACCGAAGTCGTTCGCGATTGTCAGATTGTGACCCATCTGGAAGCGACCGCCCTGGAGCATCACGAGCGTCGGCCCGAATGCGCCGCTGCGCAGTCGATCACGCTGCGTAGGCGGCGGCGCCACGGGCACGGTCGTGACCGGCTCGGAGGCGGGGGCCTCGACGACGCTTGGCGGCTCAGGCCCGGCCTCAGGCATACCCGTCTCGGCGGGCGTCGCCGTTGACCCGGGGCCGATCGGAGCCGAGATCTCGAGACGGCTCCAGACGACGGCCGCAAGCAGCCCGAGCGCCAGCAGCGTGAGGAGCGACCACAGGTGGATCGGCGTCCACCGCGACAGGGTCCGCGGCGGGTTCCCGGGCGACTCAGGCGGGTGGGCGCCCGGCGCCGCGTTCTCCAGTGACTGCGCCTGGATCTCCGCCAGCGACTGCCGCAGCCGTTCGACCTCCTCCTGGGCGACCTTGAGTGAAACGTCGCGGCGCTCGACCTCTTTCCTGAGACCGTCGAAGATCACGTGCTGGTCTTCCAGGACGTCTTCCAGGCGGCGGCATTCCTGGGTGATGTTGTCGAGCGCCTGCTCCTTTGCGCTTAGGACACGCTGGAGACTCTCGAGCTCTTGCCGCAAGGCCAGACGCTCCGCGGCGGATTCCGCACCTCCTTCGGCAGCCGACTCGCGCTCTCGAAGGCGCAGATTGATGCGCGCGACCTCCTGCTCGGCCTCGCGGCGCATCTCACCGAGTGCCTGCCGGAGCGTAGCGGCCTCGGCGCGATCATCCTTGGGTCGTTGGGACAGGGTCTCGTCGGCCATCCGCAGAGCTTCGAGAGTCGTTAAGGTCCGCGCCAGATCAACCATCGCGCGGGGTTATGCCAGCCAAACAAGGGCCTTTCGCTGCGTCCATGGTCGTGCTTTCCGACCAGTGCGCCGCCGTGAGTATATACCCGTCGCAAATGGGTGTTGCGGTAAGCGAGATGCGATTATCGTGCCCGACGGCAAGGCGCGGCGAGGAGGAAGAGCGGACCCGATTGCCAGGAATCGCACCACAGCGGTCGGGGCGAGAGGCGTGCGTCGCGGCGGAGCATCCATCTGTGGCGGGTATATAATTGGGTGATTCCCCTGTGGAAGCGCATGAAACATGCGGCGCTTCCCGCGGCCCGTGATGCCGCCCCAACGCCTGAGCATGACCGCGAGCAAGCGTCCAGCCTCGGCGAATCCGCATTCGCCGACAAGTCCCAAGATCCTGCGTCGACGGCGTCGATGAGGACCCTCGGCAGCGTTGCGGCCGGACACGGGCTGACCGCCGAGGCGGCCGCGGCGACACTTCGCGCCGGCGGAAATGCCTTTGATGCGGCCCTCGCCGCGATGTGCGCCGCCTGCGTCGCCGAGCCGGCTCTGGCCTCGCTTGGCGGGGGCGGCTTTCTGCTTGCCCGCCCCAGCGGCGGCGTCCCCCAGGTCTTCGACTTCTTCGCGCAGACACCCCGTCGAAGGCGCACGCCGCAGGAGTTGGATTTCTATCCGATCCTCGCCGACTTCGGTGATGCCACCCAGGAATTCCATATCGGCCTCGGATCGATTGCAACGCCGGGCGCGGTGGCCGGGCTCTTTGCGATGCATGGCGCCCTATGCCGGCTGCCGCTCGCGGCCATCGTCGCCCCGGCGGTCCATCTGGCCCGCGAGGGTGTCGCGGTCAATCGCTTCCAACGGGGCATCTCCAAAATCATTGCCCCGATCCTGCGCGCCAGTCCGGAGGCACTTAAGCTGTACGCCGACCCGGGCCAACCCGACCGGCTCGCTGCCGTCGGGACACGGGTGCGCAACCCCGATCTCGCCGACACCCTGACCGCGCTCGCCCACGAGGGATCGGACCTCTTCTATCGGGGAGACCTGGCACGGCGGCTGGTGCGGGACTGCGCCGAGCAAGGCGGTCACCTGATCGGCGCCGATCTGGCTGAATACCGGGTCGAGCGACGATCCCCGCTGATCCGCGACTACCGGCGAGCGCGGGTCTATACCAACCCGCCGCCGTCCCATGGCGGGCTCCTGATCAGCGTCACCTTGCGGCTGCTCGAACGCGTCGAGCTCTCCCGAACAGAGCGATACGGAGCTGCACATCTGCATGCACTTGCCCTGGCCCAGGACCTGACGCAACGCTTACGCTGGGAGCAGCCGTCAGCGCTCGAGGACGCGACCGCCGCGCTGGACCCGCGCATCCTGGAAGCCTATTGCAGACTGATGGAGGGTGGCGCAGTCTGCAGCCGCGGCACGACGCAGATCAGCATCGTTGACCACCAAGGCAATCTGGCCAGCCTAACCCTCTCCAATGGCGAGGGCGCAGGCTATGTGCTCCCGGGCACGGGCATCATGCTCAACAATATGCTGGGGGAAGAGGACATCAACCCGCATGGCTTCCACCGCTGGCCCACGAACCGGAGGATCAGCTCCATGATGGCGCCGACCCTGCTGGCGATGCCGGACGGGGGCTGGGTGGTCACCGGATCGTCGGGGTCCAACCGGATCCGCAGCGCCATCCTACAGGTCATCAGCAACCTGATCGACTTCGAGCTGGACCTGAGGACCGCCGTTGCGGCAGCCCGGATCCACCGCGAAGGAGACGTTCTGAACCTCGAGCCCCCGGTCTCGGCCGCCACGATCGGCCAGCTCGCGCCCGAATGGCCCGGACTCAAGGTATGGAATCAGCCCAGCCTCTTCTTCGGTGGCGCCCATAGTGTCGCGGTGGCTCGCGACGGGAGCACGACGGGTGCCGGCGATCCGAGACGCGGCGGGGTGGCCGTCCAGGTGAGGGCGCCCGCCCGTCGCGGGTTGCCGGCAAACCACCGCGGCGGCTCGCCGACCGCGCCGCCGTCGCAGTAGATCAGCCTCAAGTCAGTAGGGTCGATGAGGGCGCAGGGTCATCTCACCCCCGCGCAGGACCAACTCCATCCGTCTCAGATACGCCATTCCGAGCAACACCTGATCGCCCTGCATGTTCGGCAGGACCGTCGCGTTCAGGTCGTAGGCCACGAGCCCCCCGACATCGACACTGTCAAGTCTCGCGACCCAAGTGCGCACATCGCCGTTCCCGGTCTTGCTGATGCCCCCCGGTTGCAGTCGGAGCCCCAGCGTCTGCGCGACCATGAACGGCATGGCGACATCCACCGCGCCGGTATCAACGAGAAACTCTACGAGCGTGCCGTTGATGCGCCCATTGGTCACATACTGACGGACCTGATTTTCCTTGAGGACAACCTGGGGTATGCCCTCTGCGCCCAGATAGGCGACGGGATCCGGGTTCGGATTCTGCCGGCGCGCCGTCTGCTCGCGCACCAGCAGGATCAGCACCAGGCTCGCGACCAGAAACGCCGGGATCCGAAGCTTACGTCCGAGCCAGGCCAGGTCGGCCGTTCGAACCTGTTCGAGTTTGCTCATCGTGCGAGAGTGCTCGTCGAAGCGCCTGAGGCAGGGGCAGCGCTCGCTCACCGCCGTGATCGTCAGGCTCAATCGCCGGGGCTGCTCGCGTGCGGTGCCATCCAACTGCCCTCTATGGACTCGTTGGACGAACCGCGGACTGAATCGATACCACACCCGCGGCGAGGTTGTCGAGGCGGGCCTCGATCGAGCGGGACTGTCGTGCGCTGCCGGGATGCGGATCAGGATCCCGCATGTGGCCGGAGCGTCAGCGTGCGTCCCCGCTGGACCATGTCCAGATGTCTCAAATAGCTCATGCCCAGCAAGACATCCTCGCCCGGCATGCTGGGGAGTACGGTGGCACGCACGTTTCGGGCGACCAGCCCGCCCAGATCAACGCTCTCAAGCCGCGTGGTCCAGGTCCGCACCGTCCCGTTCGCGGTCTTGCTCAGCCCCCCCGACCGCAGCGGGAGCGACAGTCGCTCGGCCAGGGCGAGAGGCAAGGCGACATCCGTCGCCCCGGTGTCGATCAGGAAGCGCACCGGCGACCCATTGATCCGCCCTCCCGCGACATAGTGTCCGGCACGGTTGCGCTCCAGCCTCACCTCGGGGATACCGCCGCTGCCCTGCGTGACCACGGGATTCGGATTCGGGTTGTGCTGGCGCGTGATCATCCCGTCGAACAGCATCACCAGCAGGGCCAATCCGGCGACCCACGCCGCGAACAGCATCACGCGACCGACCCGGGAAGGCATGTCGTCGGCGTTCGGTGGAACATCATGCATCGGTCCGTCCATCATCGGCCCCTCATCACACCCAAAAGGCGGGCAAGCCACGCGTCCTTGACAGGTTGGGTCTGCCTGGTTTGGCCTCGCATGCGCCGAGAGGTCCTTCAGAAGGCGCCCGTCTGCGCGCAGCATCGGACGTCCCCGGCGACCGTGAACGGCATTGACTTCCGCATGGCTCCGATGCCCCCAAGCTGCCGGCCACCCGTCAGCTTGGGAGGTTGCCGACGGAGAGGGGCAAAAGCAAGCCGCTCCGCACGTCGCCCCCCAGGTCCACGACCGGACGCTCTTCATCGGCCATGGCCGGGGCGCCCGCCGAGGCGGCATGCGCTGCCGCCATGGCCTGGAGTACACTGCCCGCACCTGCAGGGCCCCGGGCAATTGCGATCCTGCGAGCAAGCACGAGGGAGGCCACCGACAATGTCCCTAACGCGCACGCACTATCGGGTCGTCGGCCAGGACGATTACATGCTGGACATCACCGTGGAGCCGACCGGCGCCTATCGCGTGGACTGTGGCGATCACACCAGCCACAAGCCCCGCCAAGGCAGACTGGATGGGCGCCAGGTCGGCGAGTTGACGCGGCTGATCGATGCCTTGGGCACACCGCAGGAGCACGCGGCGCCCGAAGGCGCCACGGGCTTCATGGCCGAGCTGACACTGGGTGTTCCGCCCGACGTCCGGGTCTACCGCGTCTGGGAGGGCGCGATGGACAAGGTGCCCGATGTGATGGCCCTGGTCCGTGCCCTGGAGGTGATCTGAGTCGCACATCGGGGGCTGCGCCCTGATCCGCTCGTCCCGCGGTGAGCAGGATCAGCGCCTCGCACTGGGCCTGGCTGGAGCGGATGCTCGCGCAGGATGCACCACCCTTTGCGGTGATACCGCCGACGCCCCGGCGCTCGGGTGAGCGAGGACTGGGCGTCCGATACAGGGCCCCGCGGCCGGCGCCGGTCCAGAGACACGGTTCGGACATGGCGTGCCGGATTCGGGCCTCGGCGGTGCGTTGGGGCGACCCATGGCGGGAGGCTGGGGGCCGGTCCCGGGCCCCGTAAGGCTAACCGGACCTCGATCCGACCACCCCGGCGGGACCGATCGGGCGCCCGCAGCCCCCCTGCAATCGCGAGGCGCTCAACCGTCCTCTCCGGGATCATCTGCGCCAGCGCGTGCCCCCGCCCGCCAGTGAACCCATGATGCCGCGCACCAGTTGACGTCCGATCTGGGTGCCGAATGAGCGCATTGCGCTCTTGGCAAAGGCCTCGACGGGGGTCTGGCGGGTGCTGGTCCGTCGGCTGGTGGATTTGGCGCCCGGTCGTGTCGCTGCGGCATTGCGATCTTGACCGAAATACTCGGAGAGGTCCGGGATCTCGGGGGCGGCCGAGGCGGAGGCGGCCTCCTGGGCACGCTGCTCCAGGATCTCGTATGCCGAGACACGGTCGATGCTGACGTCGTAGACACCCTTCACAAGAGACCGGTCGATAATGGACCGGCGGACCTCGGGCTCGATCGGGCCGAGGTGACTTCCGGGTGGTGCGATATTCACCCGCTCGACGATCCCCGGGGTACCCTCCGCGTCGAGCGTCGAGACGAGGGCCTCGCCGACCCCGAGCGCCGTGATCGCCAACTCGGTGTCGAGGGCCGGATTCTGCCGGAAGGTCTCCGCCGCGACCCGCACCGAGCGCTGATCGCGCGGCGTGAAGGCCCGCAAGGCGTGCTGGATGCGATTTCCGAGCTGGCCGAGCACCGTCTCGGGGACATCGAGCGGATTCTGAGTGACAAAATAGACGCCGACGCCCTTGGAGCGGATCAGCCGAACGACCTTCTCGATCTTGTCCAAGAGGACCTTCGGCGCGTCCTTGAAGAGCAGGTGGGCCTCGTCGAAGAAGAACACTAACTTGGGCTTGTCCGGGTCGCCGACCTCCGGCAGCTCCTCGAAGAGCTCGGAGAGCAGCCAGAGCAGGAAGGTCGAGTAGATCGCCGGGGTGTGGATCAGCTGATCCGCCGACAGGATGCTGATGTAGCCGCGGCCCTGCTCGTCGATCCGCATCATGTCCTCCAGCGCCAGAGCTGGCTCGCCGAAGAGCAGGTCGCCACCCTGCTGCTCCAGCGTCAAGAGGCGCCGCAGAATGGCGCCGACACTGGCGCGTGAGACGTTGCCGTAACGCGTCTGCAGCGTGGCGGCATGATCGGCGACATGCGCCAGCAGGGCCCGGAGGTCCTTGATGTCCAGCAGCAGCCAGCCGTTTTCGTCGGCCAGGTGGAAGACGATGTTGATGACGCCTTCCTGGACCTCGTTGAGGTTCAGCAGCCGCGACAACAGAACCGGACCCAGCTCGCTCAGGGTGGTGCGGACCGGGTGACCCTGCTCACCGCGGATGTCCCAGAACATGACAGGGTTGCCCGCGTAGACGAAAGCGTCCTCCTCCTCGAGAGCCATCGTCTGCACACGCTCAGCGACTCGGCGGTTACCGCCCCCGGGCTGACTGATCCCCGCGAGGTCACCCTTGATGTCCGCCAGAAAAACCGGCACGCCGATGCGGCTGAACTGCTCCGCAAGGCGCTGCAGCGTGACCGTCTTGCCCGTGCCTGTGGCACCGGCGACCAACCCATGACGGTTGGCCATGCGCGCGAGGATCGAAACCGGCTCGGGCCCTTTGCCGACGAGGATGGACTGGGTCATGTCTGGCGCTCCGTGTATGGCGAAGATGGACAGTCGGCGAGACCGGGGCATGCAGGGCTAGGAGGAGCCGTCGCGCGGCATCCCGGCGAGCAGTATCCCTATCGCACTTGCGTTTCTCGGCGAGCAGGGCAAGACCCCGCTCACGCCAGGAGAGGTCGCGCTTCCCGCGTCCGATTCGGCAAGAGATGGGGGCGGCGCAACGCACCCGACAACGCATGCGCGGACGACGCCTCGTCCACACGCATGCCGCGGACACCGGCTTGACTTGTCTTGGGCGCTGTCGCACCTATCTTGCGCTCGTGACGTCAATCCTGCTTGGAACGGCCCTATGTCTCGTACACGAACGATACCCTCGCTGATCGCCGCGCTGATCCTCAGCGTGCTCCTGATGGTCGGATGTCTCCCGACGACCGGCCCAACCCTCACGACGCCGGAGGCATTCCAACGGATGCGCAACGGCGAGCTGACACTGATCGATATCCGTACCCCGGAGGAGTGGCGTCAGACCGGAATCGCCGAAGGCGCGCGACGCGTCGACATGCGTCAGCCGCAAGGTGCCGCGGGGTTCACCGATCGGGTCTTGGCCGAGGTGGGCGGGGACAAGACGGCACCCATCGCACTCATCTGCCGTACCGGCAACCGTAGCGGCCAGATGCAGCAGGAGCTCATGTCGCGCGGCTTCACCAACGTCTACAACGTGATCGGCGGGATGGCCGGCAGCCCGGCCGACTCGGGCTGGCTCGCCCAGGGGCTCCCGATTCGGCCCTGCCCGCAGTGTTGAGGGGCGATCAATCCGCCATCGCCAGCGAGTCGACGTCGATCTGCCAACGGTCGAGGATCTGGCGGTAAATCACAAGCTCGGCGTCTGCGAAGGATCCGTCGGAACGCGCCAGCAGCAAGAGCATACGGGCGAGCGTGCGCTGGGCGGCTCGGTGCGTGACCGGCGCCAGGATGGTGTCGACCCAATCCGGGTCGGCGAGCCCGACGAAGCGCGCGGTGCCGGCGTGCAGGATGAGATCGTCGCAGTAGGCATCGAGGACCTGGGCGAAGCGCTCGCGGTCGACGCCGAAGCGACGAAACGTACCAAGGTCATCGAGTGTCTTCAGCTCCTCGTCCTTGACCTCGCCGTCGCTGATGATGAATAGGGCGATGACTCGCAGCATGGCCTCCGCGCTGTTGTCCGCATAGGGGGTGACCTCCAGCATCCTCGTTCGTGCTCCTCATGGTTTATATTGCCTCGTGGCGCCCGCGCGATCATCGCACAATCCGGGGGACGGCGCCGCGCAGCCTGCAGCCAACGACAGCGTTTGCGTTCTCGGGACGAGCGCACCGACAATGGCGGGCGACAGCGGTTCGGCGCAGCCGCGTCATCCTCCCCGTGGACGCTGCAATCGGACGGATCGACGACTGGTATCATCATCTCGAGGGATGCGATCGCCATGTATTTCCGTGTCGACGAGACGACGCGCCGCAAGGCCAGAACGCCGCATGAGCTGGCGATGGTCAATCTGATCCTGTTCAACCTCTTGATCGGGGTCGCTCTGCTCGCGGGCTCAATGGCCCAGCCCGATTCGACGATCGGGCGTTTCAAGTGGGTTGGGGTCGCGATCCCGCTCGCGGTGTCCCTGGCGCTGATCACCCTGACCTGGCTCCGGTCAAGGCGTCCCGGCGAGTCGATGGCGTGGTTCGTTTCGATCCACTGGAGGTTGGCTGCCGCGCGCTATCGCTTGATCCTGATCACCTATCTGGTGTGCGCTGCGATCCTGAGCATCGCCCTGGTCGGCAAGCACGACGAGGCCCGGATCGCGGCTCAGGTCAGAGATCTGCCGCCGGCGATGCAGGAGATGGAGCGGCGCAAGCTGGAGTCGCAGGACATGGGCAGCGCTGTCTGGGCTCGGATCGGCGTCGTGCCCCTGCTGCTCGCGGTCATGGTGACGATCATGCTCGAATCCGGCGCCATCTACCAGGCCGGTCGCGGCGAGGTGCCCGATGCGCTGGCCAGGCGCTTTCCGCCGCCGGCAGGGCTCACCGGAAGCACCGGCGACACCCCTTGAGCGACTGGGCACGGCAGCCACTCCATGAGTCGCGGGAAGCAACGATCGTCGAATGCCGACCCCGAGCGCAGTCACACAACCATCACCTCAACCGGAGTTGGAGATGTCGAAGTCATCGCTTTACGCTGCAACCGCCCTATTGGCCGCCATGACGACGCCCGCCTTCGCGGCTAACCCGCAGGTCGCGATCGACGTGACGATCGGCGGCGAGCCCGCCGGAACCATCACGGTCGAGTTGTTCGCCGACGTGGTCCCCAAGACGGCGGAGAATTTCCGGGCACTCTGCACCGGCGAGAAGGGTGTCGGTGAGAGCGGCAAGCCGCTCGCCTATGCCGGGAGTCCATTCCATCGCATCATTCCGGAGTTCATGATCCAGGGGGGCGATTTCACCCGCGGCAACGGCACGGGCGGCGAGTCCATCTACGGCGAGGAGTTCGCCGACGAGAGCTTCGAGCTGCGACACACGGAGGCGGGCATCCTCTCGATGGCGAACGCGGGGCCCGATACGAACGGCTCACAATTCTTCATCACCGTTGCGCCAACCCCCTGGCTCGACGGTAAGCACGTCGTCTTCGGAAAGGTGCTCGAAGGGATGGATGTGGTCCGGGCGATGGAGGCTCAAGGATCCCAGTCCGGCCGCACCCGTAGCGAGGTGATCTTCGCCGCCTGTCGGGTGCTCTGATACGCGACGGGGGTCGAGGGCCCTCTCAGGTCGCGGCGCACCTTTTTGGTGCCTTCCGCGACCGGTCCGGCTCCTCACGGTCCCTCGAGATTGAAATTCCCGATCAACGGACTCAGAGTGTTCGCATCGTGACTGGCGTCGTCGGATGTTGGTGCAGTCTTTGCGTCTGGATCCGCGTACGCGCCTTTTTCACCAGCTCAGTCCCTGGGAGGATCCATGTGATGTACGACGTAGATCTTGAAAGAGACGGCCTCCACCGCTCTGCGGTGCACCACGCGCGTGACGCACACCCGATGCTGGGGCTGCAGACGTGGGCCGAGGCCCAGCCGGCGGACCGGCACACCAGCCGCTTCGGGGGCTACGAGCGCCAGATCGAGGCGGACGTGCTACGCGACCTCGGACACGTCATCGGCTGACGCCCAGCGTCAGAAGATGCCACAGACGGTCTAGG
>NZ_JAJDNA010000033.1 GCF_022340925.1 Thiocapsa sp. | reverse complement strand
TGGCACTGGGTCCCGGCATCTAAGCCGGGACGACGCGCTGGGTGGCTGCCGGGCCGACGTTGCAGTTCGTCATTCCGGCAGGAGGCCGGAATCCAGGGCCAGGGACGGCAACGTCGATGTTGGCACCGAGGGCCGAGTGGTGCTGAGGACGAGGCGTCGCAGTGGGCGCCGAGCGCCCGATCCATGCGTCGCACCGCGGAGCGGGTGCGACGAGCGGGGCGGGGCGGCGCGCTCCCAAGCGCTCTCCACCATCGCGCTCCGGTGCACCCTCTCGCCCTCTCGCCCTCTCGCCCTCTCGCTCCCACGCTCCAGCGTGGGAGTGTCGGGCGGGGGATGGCGGCGCGACGCGCTCAGCCGAGCTCAAACCAAGTGCCAAGCCGCGGCCTACCCTCCCTGGCGCTGGGTCCCGGCATCCTGCCGGGACGACGGTTCCATCTCGTCAGTCCGGCAGAGCCTGCCCCGGACGTGTTCCGGGGAGGCCGGAATCCTGGGTCCGTGTGGACTCTCAAGGGCGCTTGGATTTTCCTATCCGTCGTGGGCGGCGGCTTAAACGGGATCTGGGTGGCCCAGCCCGGCCAAGGCCGCACCGCCGGAGCCGAATCGCTTGAAATTCACCCCGGATATCGCTTTCCATCGTGATACTCTTGCCCCGTGTCGCATGCCGTGAGACATCTCGGCAGGTACACTCTGTTGATTGCGTATTCGCACCCAACAACAACTGAATGCATGCCAAATCATCACTCGGAGACATCACCAATGACCATGAAACAGCCTGTCCTCCTCGCTGCATCCGCCCTCGCCTTGACCCTGTCGGCCGGAGCCATCGCCGAAACGGCGGCCGATCTTGAAAAAGCGCATGAGAAGGCGGAATCCGAGCTGACGCTGGAGCCAGCTCACAGCAAGGCCGAGGCCGACCTCAAGAGCATGGACGCGAAGGAGAAGTCGAAGATGGAAGCGGCCGAGGAGAAGGCCGAGAGTGATCTTAAAAAGATGGACGCGAAATAGGGTTTCTCGAACGCGCTCCATCACGTCCGATGCGGCGACCCCGCCCGCCCGGCTCCCTCGGGCGCGCGGAGGTCACACACGATCGCGGACCCGCCCCTCCCGGTCCGACAACCATCCACACATCCTAAGGTGACGACGATGAAACAACTCGCCCAATTGACCCTGGCGGGCACGCTCGCGCTGTGCCCTCTCCTGCTCTCGGCGCAGTCCTCGACCCAAGACGTCCCGGTCGCCGCGGGGGCAATGGTCAAGGAAGTCACCGGCACTGTCGTCGTGGTCAATACCGAGACCCGCATGCTGACCATCCGCAAGCCCGACGGCGTCTTTCAGGTCATCCACGTCCCTGAGGAGGTGACACGACTCGACGAAGTGAGGATCAACGACACGCTGACGGTTGCCTACATGGAGGCCGTCGCGATCGATCTGCAGAAGGGAGACGCCGCCGCCGGCGCGCCGGCAGCCACGGCGACCAGGGATATCGACCGCGAAGCCGGCCGTTTGCCCGCGGGCACCATGGCGGAGACCGTGAGGATCGTCGGTATCGTCGAAGCGGTCAATAGGGCCAACTCGACGGCCACCATCAGAGGCCCCGAGAACACGATCACGGTCAACGTGCGCGATCCCGCCATGCTCGAGGGCGTTCGCGCAGGAGACAGCGTCACCGTCACCTACATCAGCGCGGTCGCGGCCCAGGTCGATCGCGGGCGCAGCGCGACCAGACCGACGCGGCCGGGCTCGCAGTGATCGCCCGCGGATGAAACGCAGCCCGGCGTGATCGCGACGCCGGGCCTTGCGCGACCAGCCGACGCCTCGGCGCAGATCAGCGACGCCCGGTCGGCCTATCGGACACCATGTTGCCGAGCTCAGGCATGATCGGGCCTGTCGTTCGCGACTTGCGCCGGCCCTCGACTGGCTGGCGCAAGATCCCCTGGCCGCCCTTCTGCGGCGCTGGTTGGTGCTCTGGCCTGGCCTGCCCGGGGGCGCCGTCCTCGAGACCAGGCCGAGCATGGTGAGGGAGGCTTGAGGGCGAGCCTGAACGCAGCCCCGGTTCGGGGCTGGCTCGTTCTGATGGTCGCAGGTGCGCTGGTCCCGGTTGCGGCGCTCGAGCCCCCGGAAGCGGCGCGCCCCGGCAACGTATCGGCCCGCCGACAGCCGCTTCGGTACCGGGGCCGGTCAGCACCAATGGGGCGAGGTTGAGGCGCCATGTCCAAGGCGACGAGGGAGTTCTATGCGGATCTGTACAAACGCCACGGAACCTCGCACCGCTCCCTATCCTTCACGTCGGCACTGACCCAACAGCTGCGGTTCGCGGCCCTGCTCGGCGTGCTGCCCGAGGATCGAGGCACGCCCTTCAGCCTGCTCGACGTCGGCTGCGGGTTCGGTGACCTGTACGGATTCCTCGGCGAGGCCGGCTATTCCAGCGTCGACTACACCGGACTCGACATCATGCCTGAGTTCGTGTCCCACGCGGCGGCCCGCTATCCGGAGTGCCGGTTCCTGGCCGGCGATTTCCTGTCGGTCGACATGCCGCAGGGCGGCTACGACTGCGTGCTGTCGTCCGGGGCCCTGAACATGGTCACCGAGGGCTATCCCGATCATTACGAATTCGTCTACGCGATGATCGAACGGATGTTGGCGCTGGCGCGCCGGGGCGTCGCCTTCAATCTGCTTTCGCAGGCCGGCAAGGACGGGTTCTGGGAGGATCCCCGCTTCTTCTATTGCGACGCGGGGCGGATTCTCGCGCACTGCCGGAGCAAGGTGCCCGATACCGAGCTCGATCATGGCTACCTGAGCTACGACTTCGCGATTCGCGCCCGCAAGTAGACCGCCGGGCCGGGGCACACCGCCACGAGCCCCCGACTGGCCGACGTCGCCGCCTGGACGGCGAAGGGCCCGGTCTCGCTGCGGCGGACGCATGAACACGGCTCCCGCCAGAAGGGACTGGCCGGTTTCTGCACCGCCGCAGTCGCGGCCGCCTTGCACCGGAGGATGCGGAACCCGGCGAGCGCGACCCGGTCGCACCCAGTCCGCGGCCCTGGGTCCCTTCCAGGCTGGCATGGTCGCTTTCCCGTTCCCGCGGGATCCGGCCGGAGTGGCCGGAGAGCGGCATCGGACACGGGTTCGGTCGCGCGACGGGCCATCGGATGGGGAGACCCTGCTGCCTCGTTGACCGGCCGGGATCGCTGCGCGAGGCGAGCGATCACGTCTTGCGCCGGCCGGCATCGGGTGGCATCGTCGTCGCAGAGTCGTTAGGGTTAGGATCTCGACGCCCTCGCCAGCAGCAAGGCGCGCATCGGACCTGAAGCGCTGCAAGGCAGCGACCTCGGTCGGGCGGTCCTGCCCGAGAGCTCGAGGGACCGCGCGACACACCGGCGCTGACATCCCCATGAAGAGTACGACCCTGCACGCCGAGCCAAGATGGGGTGAGATCCTCGCCATTCGGGGCACCGTGGTCGATGTGACCTTCCCCGCGCCGCCGCCCCCGCGTCACAGGCAATTGCTGGCGGGGCCGGACCAGGCGGTCGTCCTCGAGGTCCAGACGCACCTGGACAGGAACACGGCACGTTGTATCGCCATGCGCTCGACCCGGGGCCTGGGCCGCGGCATGCCGGTGCAGGACACGGGCGCGACCCTGGAGATGCCCGTCGGCGAGGCCCTGCTCGGACGCATGCTGAACGTCTTCGGCGAAGCCATCGACGGCGCGGGACCGATCGACGCGCCGGAACGCTGGCCCATCCACCGCCCGCTGCTCCCCCTCGCCGATCGGGTCACCGGCAGCGCGGTCTTCGAAACCGGCATCAAGGCGATCGACCTGCTGGCCCCGCTGGAGCGTGGCGGCAAGTCCGGCCTGTTCGGCGGCGCCGGCGTGGGCAAGACGGTGTTGATCAACGAGCTGATCAACAACATGGCCGAGCAGTACGAGGGCGTCAGCCTGTTTTGCGGCATCGGTGAGCGGATGCGCGAGGCCGAGGAGATGTACCGCGCCATGCAGGAGTCGGGGGTGCTGGACAAGGCGGTCCTGATCTACGGCCAGATGAACGAGCCGCCCGGTGCGCGCTTTCGCGTCGGCCATGCGGCCTTGACCGTGGCGGAGCACTTCCGGGACGTCGTCAAGCGCGACGTGCTGCTGCTGATCGACAACATCTTCCGGTTCGTCCAGTCCGGCACCGAGGTCTCGGGACTGATGGGGCGGATCCCCTCGCGCGTGGGCTATCAACCCACACTGGCGACCGAGCTGGCTGCGCTGGAGGAACGCATCTGCAGCTCGCGGAGCGGCAGCATCACGTCGGTGCAGGCCGTCTACGTGCCGGCCGACGACCTGACCGACCCGTCGGCGACCCATATCTTCGCGCACCTCTCGGCCTCGATCGTGCTGTCCCGCAAGCGCGCCACCCAGGGCCTGTATCCCGCCATCGACCCGCTGCAGACCGACTCCAAGATGCTCACCCCCACCGTCGTGGGCAAGCGCCACTATCGGGTGGCCCAGGCGGTGCGAACGACGCTCGCCGAATACGAGGAGCTCAAAGACATCATCTCCATGCTGGGCATGGAAGAGCTCTCGCAGCACGACCGTGCCACGGTGAGCAAGGCGCGCCGCCTGGAACGGTTCCTGACCCAGCCGTTCTTCACCACCGGGCAATTCACCGGGAAGCAAGGAAAACTGGTTTCCTTGGAGGACACCATCGCCGG
>NZ_JAJDNA010000030.1 GCF_022340925.1 Thiocapsa sp. | reverse complement strand
ACAGACGATCAGATCGAGGAGCTCTCGCGTCAGGTCGAGATCAAGCTCGCAGACTTCGGGGTGGAGGTTCAGGTGGTGGCGGTTTACCCTGGGCCGGTCGTGACCCTGTTCGAGCTCGAGCTCGCCCCCGGTATCAAGGTCAGCAAGATCACCGGACTCGCCAAGGATCTGGCTCGTGCCCTCTCGACCATCAGTGTCCGGGTGGTCGAGGTGATCCCGGGCAAGTCGGTGATCGGGATTGAGATCCCCAACCAGCAGCGCGAGACGGTGTTCCTGCGTCAGACCTTCGGCTCTTCGGCTTATCAGGATGCCAAGTCGCCGCTGACGCTGGGGCTGGGTACCAACATCTCGGGGTTACCGGTCGTCGTGGATCTGGCACGCATGCCGCACGCGTTGATCGCGGGGACGACCGGCTCCGGTAAATCGGTCGCGATCAACGCGATGATCCTGAGTCTGCTCTACAAGGCTGGGCCGGAGGACGTTCGTCTCATCATGGTCGACCCCAAGATGTTGGAGCTCTCGGTCTATGAGGGCATCCCCCATCTTCTGACGCCCGTCGTCACCGACATGAAAGAGGCCGCCAACGCCCTGCGCTGGTGTGTCGGCGAGATGGAGCGGCGTTATCGCCTGATGGCCAAGCTCGGTGTGCGCAATATCGGCGGCTACAACCGCCAGATCGCCGACGCGGCGGCCGAAGGCAAGACCATTCCGGATCCGACGATCAGCGCCGATTTTGCCGCCGAGCAGGGCCTCGAGGTGCCGACCCTTGGCCATCTGCCCTATATCGTCGTGATCATCGACGAGCTCGCCGACATGATGATGGTGGTCGGCAAGAAGGTCGAAGAGCTCATCGCGCGCCTGGCACAGAAGGCGCGTGCCTCCGGGATCCATCTTCTCCTTGCCACCCAGCGGCCCTCGGTGGACGTCCTCACCGGACTCATCAAGGCCAATATCCCCACCCGTATCGCCTTCCAGGTGTCCTCGCGGATCGACTCGCGCACCATCCTCGACCAGATGGGAGCGGAGCAGCTGCTCGGAAACGGCGACATGCTCTATCTGCCGCCGGGGGGGAATATCCCGCAACGCGTGCATGGCGCCTTCGTGGACGATCACGAGGTCCATCGGGTGGTGGAGTACCTCAAGCAATTCGGCTCGCCCGATTACCTGCACGATGTGCTGCGCGAGCCGACCGAGTCCCTCCCCGGCATCGATCCCGAGTCGCGTGGTGACATCGAGGAAACGGATCCGTTGTTCGACGAGGCGGTGCAGATCGTTGTCGAGAGCCGGCGCGCCTCCATATCAGGGGTTCAGCGGCGCCTGAAGATCGGCTACAACCGAGCCGCGCGAATGATCGAAGAGATGGAGCGCGTCGGGATCGTGGGTCCCGCCGAAACCAACGGCAACCGTGAGGTCTTGGCGCCTCCGCCCATTGAGGATTGATCGACCGATGTCAGTGGTTGTGACCAGCTCACCCCGCCAGCCGAATCGCCGCCCCGCGTCCGGGGTTGTCCCACCCCCGTCCTCGCGAAGGCTCGGGTCGATGCTGTTCGTGCTCCTTGCGAGCCTGGCTTGGATCGCTGCCGCTGCGGACGCCGACGGCTCGAAGCGGGTCAACGATTATCTCGCGGGACTCAGCAGCCTCCGCGCCGAGTTCGAGCAATTCACCTTCAATGCCGAGCGCACCCAGATGACGGAGTCTCATGGGACGCTCTATCTCCAGCGGCCGGGTCGCTTCCGGTGGGAATATGATTCGCCGAGCAGGCAAATCATCATCGCCGACGGCAATCGCGTCTATTTGCATGACCTGGAGCTCAAGCAGGTCTCGCACCAGAGTCAGAGCAGTGCGCTGCGCGGGACGCCGGCGCTGCTGCTTGCCGACGGCGGGCCGATCGAGAAACATTTCAGCGCGTCGGCCCTGCCGAGCACCGATGGCCGTGACTGGGTTGAGCTGATACCCAAAGAACAGGATACCGATGTGCTGAGGATCGAGCTTGGTTTCGGCAAAGACAAGCTGGAAAGCCTCATCATGGAGGACACCTTCGGTCAGACCACCCGACTCAATTTCTCGGGTGCGGAGCGCAACGCAAGACTGAGCGCGGACCTCTTCAAGATCGACCAACGCGCAGTGGACGATTTCCTCTCGGTCGACTGACGCCATGACCGGCGGTTGAGCCAAAAAAAGCCTCTAAACAATGTGTTGCCATTATTCGACCATACGGTCGACCGGCGAGCAACGGATCTCACCCAAATCGTTGAGAAGCTGGTCATCCCTGCGATTCTCGTCCCGCGCGTAGCATGATCCCCGCGACGTCGCACATGCCACTCGCCGAGCGGATGCGCCCGGCGGCCTTGGACGGTTTTTTCGGCCAGCGGCATCTACTTGCGCCCGGCAAGCCGCTGCGTCAGGCGATCGACACCGGAGAGATCCATTCGATGATCTTTTGGGGCCCGCCGGGCTCCGGAAAGACCACCCTGGCGCGTCTGATCTCGCAGGTCTCGGGCGCTCGATTCCTGAGCCTTTCAGCGGTCCTCGCGGGCGTCAAGGATATTCGAGATGCCGTTGCCGAGGCGCGGGCCGTGCGCGAGCGCGAGCGCCGAACGACCCTCCTGTTCATCGACGAGGTCCATCGCTTCAACAAAGCCCAGCAGGACGCCTTCCTGCCGCACGTGGAGAACGGCACGCTCACCTTCATCGGAGCCACGACCGAGAACCCCTCCTTCGCCCTGAACAATGCGCTCCTGTCTCGTGCGCGCGTCTACGTGCTTGAGGCGTTGGACGCGGCCGAGATCAAGCGCGTCTTGGCGCGTGCCCTCGCAGACCCGGTCCAGGGGTTCGGCGATCGCCAACTACACCTCTCGGACGAGGCCTTGCGCCTGCTCGCAGCAGGCGCCGATGGCGATGCCCGCCGGGCACTCAATCTGCTTGAGCTGGCCGTCCGCTTGACCGAGGGTCAGGAGATAACTGCGGCAACCGTCGCCGAGCTGATCGCCGGGAGCGTGCGGCGGTTCGACAAGGGCGGCGATCTGCTCTATGACCAGATTTCGGCGCTGCACAAGGCCGTGCGCGGATCGGCCCCGGATGCCGCGCTCTACTGGCTGGCGCGGATGATCGACGGGGGATGCGATCCCCTCTATGTCGCGCGGCGTCTCGTCCGGATGGCCAGCGAGGACATCGGCAATGCCGACCCGCGTGCCCTGGAGCTCGCTCTCGATGCCTGGGAGGCGCAGGAGCGGCTCGGATCACCGGAAGGCGAGCTCGCACTCGCCCAGGCCGTCGTGTACCTGGCATGCGCCGCCAAGAGCAATGCCGTCTATCTGGCCTGGAACGAGGCCCTTGCGGACGCCCGTGCGTCGGGCTCCCTGGACGTGCCAGTCCATCTTCGCAATGCTTCGACCAAGCTGCTCAAGGGGCTTGGTTACGGTCGCGACTACCGTTACCCGCATGACGAGCCCGAAGGCTATGCGGCCGATGAGACCTACCTGCCGGATGCGTTGAAGGGACGGCGCTACTATCGGCCCGTCGACCGCGGCCTGGAGCTCCGCATCCGGGAAAAGCTGGACCGCCTCGCGGCGTTGGACGATGCCGCCCGCCGAGGTTGAATCGATTGTGCGATGAAGGACGGGCCGAGGCTCCGGGATGCAGATTCACCGGCGCATCGCGGGCTCAGTGATGCCGAGCCGCTGCCCGAATCGCACCCTCTGTCCCGGTGCGAGCTTTTCGTCCCATCGGACCCCTCCCGGCTCGAACAGCAGGATGACGGTCGAGCCCAGGTTGAAGCGGCCCATCTCGGCGCCGCGTTCCAATCTCACCGAACCGCATCCCGGGGCCTGTCTCCCTGCCCTGGCGGGGGTGATCTGGCCCGCCCAGACTGTCTCGATGCCGCCGACGAAGATGGCCCCGACCAGGACCATTGCCATGGCCCCTGCCTCGGTGTCGAATCCGCAGACGACCCGCTCGTTGCGTGCGAAGAGCCTGGGCACGAGTGTGGCAGTCGTCTCATTGACACTGAACAGTCGCCCGGGGATATGCCGCATCCAGGTCAGATCGCCAGCCAGCGGCATGTGGATGCGGTGGTAGTCGCGCGGCGCCAGATAGAGCGTCGCGAAGGCCCCGCCGGTGAAGGCGTGCGCCCGTCCCGACCCCCCCCCCAATAATTCCTCGAGGCGGTAGTCACGGCCCTTGGCCTGGATCACTCGATCCTCGTCGATGCGGCCGAGCTGGCTGATGGCGCCGTCGACTGGGCACAAGACCGCGCGCGGATCGACATCCTGGGGCCGGGTGTCAGGTCGCAGGGCCCGGGTGAAGAAGGCGTTGAAGTGAGGGTAGGCACCCGGGTCCGGCTGCGACGCCTCGGCCATGTCGATGCGGTATAGCCGCAGGAAGGTCCGGATCAGGAGGTTCTTGAGCGGTCGTAAACGGATGCGAGCGAGACCATACATGAGCCGCGAGAGCGCGTGCTGGGGCAGGACCTGTTGGGCGGCGACATAGAGCCGTGCCCCCCAGCCCGGGAGTCTGCCGCTCATACACCCTCCGGCAACAGCACGAAGGCGCTCGCGTGGATCGCCTTCAGGTCCTCGGCCATGACGGCCCCATCGAGGTCGTCCGGCAGGAAGGCGACGAGATAACCGCCCGGCCCGAAGACGAAGAGGGCCGGGGTCTCTTCCGGCCCCAGGCCGAGCCCATCACGCAGCCGCGTGATCTGCTCGGCATCACCGCCGAGCACGTGGAGTGCGGGCAGCAGGCTGGCGAAATCGCGTGCGAGGTCGGGCGTATCCGCGGTGGCGACCAGCACCAGACGGAGCTCTCTCTGCAGTGACCGCTCGTCGGCGACCCGGTTGTAGACATCGATCAGCCGCTGGACGGCGAGTTGTCCGGACGCACGCGACAGGTCGCCGAAGGCCAGCAGTGTCCAGCCTTGCCTGAGGTCGTCCTGACCCAGTGGTCGCCCGAGCGGGTCCAGCAGCTCGAAATCCGGCACGGTCGACGGCGGGCGGATCAGGAGGCCGCCGATGGCCGGGGGCTCCGCGCTGCGCCGTTGGTATTGGTTTCCCCATTGATACGACAGAATAAACAGGGAGATGGCGCCCAGAACCAGGGTCAGGCGCATCCACAGGCGATGTCGGTTCCGCAGAAACACCGGGTCGACTAGCGCGCTGGAGGTGCCAGGACAGCATCCGCCGCTGGGAGCGAGGCCGCCGAATCGGCGGACGCGCCCCTCGACACCTCCGAGGCGTCGCGGGCGCTCGTCGTCTCCTCGCCACCGCTGCCCGAGGTCCCTCCGGGCCGGGCGGGTTGCTCGGATGCGGGGGGGGCTTCGGGGGCTGTCTGGCCCTCCATCTCCCCCCCCTCGCCCGGCTCGTCGACGCCGTCCGATGAGTCCCCGGTCCCGAGCATGCCGGCCTTGGCGCTCCTGCCCGGAAACTCGAACCGCATCTCCGGCCAGATCGCAAGTCCCTTTGCCGCCGAAACGGTCCCTCCGGTCGCCTCGTTGATGGCGGTGCCGCTCAGGGCGGTGCGCACGATCACGTCGCTCTCGCCGGTGATCCCCGCAAGCCTCCCGGTTCCGCCGGTGAGCGTGAACTTGCCCTTACAGGACCCGGGTTCACCATCGCAGGTGAACTCCGCGTAGACATAGTCCCCGGTGGGACTTTCAATGGTGCAGAAGCCGTGTCCTTCGAGCTGATTGCTCAGGATGTGGATGATCTGGGTCGAGGGACAGGTGAACAGGGCTGCGTCCAGGAGCCCGTCACCATGCTCGATGTACATGATTCCCTCAAAAGTGCCGATGAACTGGAGCTTGTCAACCGCGACCTGAAAAAGCTGGCCGTTCGCCTCCCAGGGCGCCAGGATCTTGGCAGTGCCTTCATCGGCGGCCGCCCACTGAGCCAACGGGACGAAAGGGATGATGAGGGCGAAGCGGATCGAACGAATCAGCTGGCGCATAAGTCACTCTAAGTTGTCTGGAATCCCGACAGGGACGAGCAAAGATTCTAGCAGCCCGGACCGGGGGTTGGCTCTGATAACATCCGCCGATAGCGGCGGAGGAGGACGGCGATTCCGTTAAACCCGTGGACATCGTGCTCTTGAGAACCTTCATCCAAGTCGCTCGGGCGCGGCATTTCGGCCGTGCGGCCGAGTCCTTGTGCGTGACCCAGTCGACCGTGAGCGCCCGCATTAAACTGCTGGAGTCGACCCTCGGGGTGACCTTGTTCGAACGCCGCCGGAATGACATACAACCGACGCCGGCCGGCCACCGACTCCTGCGCCACGCCGAGAACATCGTGCGGAGTTGGGCGGTCGCGCGTCAGGAGCTGAGACAGGACGTCGATCACCGGGCCGAGCTCGCGATCGGATGCCAACCCGAGCTTTGGCCGGTCTGCTTGCGCGATTGGGCCGGCGGTTTGCGCCGATCGCGTCCAGACCTGGCGCTGCAGGTCGAGATCATGCCCCCGGAACAGTTGATCCAGCGGATCGCTGCCGATCGACTGGATCTCATCGCGCTGCTCGATCCGCCCACCAACACCGAGCTGGAGCTCGAGCAGGTCATCAAGATGCCTTTGACGCTGGTGGCAGACCGCCCCGGCATCAGTGTCGAGCAGGCCCTGGGGGACGGCTACCTGCTGGTCGATTGGGGATCCTCCTTTCGGATCGCCCATGCCAAGCACTTTCCACGCGCCACCGCCACCTCGACGCCGGTGCCGCAGGGACTGGTTGCCTTCGACCTGATTCGACTCGGGGGCGGTGCAGCCTACCTGCCCCGACGCATGGTCGAGCGTGCCATCGAGTCTGAGGAGCTGTTCCCCGTCGAGGGCGCGCCTGTGATCGACAAGGTCGGCTTTGTGGCCTATCGCTCCGGTGCGCTTGATACCGCGTTGAGCGAGGCGCTGAGCGGACTGCGTGAGGTATCGTCATGACCCTTGAAACGATTCCTGAGCCCCTGTTGCTCGGATGGCGCGAATGGGTGGCGCTCCCCGAGCTTGGGCTGACCCTCGTCAAGGCCAAGGTGGACACCGGCGCCCGGACCTCGACCCTGCATGCCTTCTATGTCGACAGCTTTTATCGGTGCGGCAAACGCTATGTTCGCTTCGGGGTCCATCCGCTGCAGAGGCGGACCGATGTCGTGGTCCACGGTGAGGCCCTCGTGGTCGATCAGCGGCGGGTCGCCGACTCGGGCGGTCATCGTGAGGAGCGTTTCGTGATCCATACCCGCCTCCTGCTGGCCGGCTGTGCGTGGCCGATCGAGGTGACGCTGACCAACCGCGAGACCATGCTGTTTCGGATGCTGCTCGGGCGGACGGCGATCGCCGGGCGCGCCCGGGTCGATCCGGCGCGCTCGTTCCTGACCGGGCGGGTGGAGCGGCCCTGGGAGCGCTACGGTTAGATCGGGCAAGCACTTGGCGAGAGAGCCTCTGCGCCCCGTTGCACGAAGGTCTCGACACCGCTGCAGCCGCCCCCGTCAGGTCGGGACCGTCTCGCTCGGTGCCTCGCCCATCTGCTCCCAGTCGAAACGGGGAAGATGGTCGAAGACGCTGCGGATGCCCTCGTTCCAGCTGCGCGACAGGACGCGGAGCGCGGGCGAATCGGCGCTCAGCTTCAGGCGGTGGGAGAGGGTCAGGCTGTCCGCGGCATAGATGGCCACCTCGAAGGGCGGGCCGACGGTGACGTTGGAGCGCGATGTGGCATCAAGCGAGACCACACACAGCCGGGCGCCGTTCTCCAGCGAGAGCCCCGGCTCAGCGATGCGATCCAGTGCGGGCTTTCCATACTTGGTCTCCCCGATCTGCAGGTAGGGGGTTTGGGGTGAGGCCGCAAAGTAGTTGCCCTGCGGGTAGATCAGATAGAGACCATGCGGCTGGCCGGCGATCTGTCCGCCGAGGATCAGGGTGGTCTCGACGCTGACGCCGCTCTCATGCAAGGCGGGGGCGTGATCGCGCTGCACCCCGACGCTCACCCGTCCCACATAGTCCGCGGCCTCGAAGAGATAACGCGCGTTGAGGAGGTCGATTCGTGAACGGTCCCAGCTCGCATCCGCAACCATCCCCTCGTATCGAGGCTGGTCGAGATCGCGCCGGATGCGGTTAAGGACCTCTTGCGTGGTCGCCAGGTTTCCCGCGGACATGAGGAGGAAGATCCGGTCGGGGGCTGGCTGGAAGACGTGCAACTTGCTGAACGTGGTGACATAGTCGACCCCCGCATTGGTTCTGGAGTCGGCTGCCATCACCAGCCCCTCATTGAGGGCGAGTCCGAGGCAGTAGGTCATATTGGTTCTGTCCGGGTGATCGGGTCGGTCTGACCGAGTCCGTCGAGTGTACCCGGATCCGGGCCGTCCGAGGCGGCAGCGCCGCGCTCGCCCAACTGGATGGACGCGGCGGCCTGACCTCCAGCATACTCCGACGGTGAGGTTTCGAGGTCGCCCCCGGCTCGCCCGGCTCGCGAACCGTCGACGCCGATGGATCCCCGACATCTGGTGTGCAAGAGACCGCCATGAGTATCGACTGGAACGCCTATTCCTCGGATGGTTTTTATGACGAGCTGGTTGCCGCGCTAGGCCAGGGGCACACCGCGGTCGCCGGTCTGCTCGCCGATCTCGAGGCGCTGGGTCCGGAGGAGCTGGTGGCGCGTCAGGAGGCCGCCAACGTCGCGATCAAGGAGATGGGGATCACCTTCACGGTGTATTCGGAGGAGGGCGGGGCAATCGATCGCACCTGGCCGTTCGATATCATTCCCCGCATCATCGCGCAGTCCGAGTGGGAGCGCGTCGACGCCGGGCTGCGTCAGCGGGTCCAGGCGTTGAATCTCTTCATCGACGACCTCTATCACGAGCAACGGGTCATCAAGGGCGGAGTCTTCCCACGTGAGGTCCTCGCCAAGTCGGTCAACTTCCGGCCGCAGTGCATCGGTGTTGATCCGCCGCTGGGGATCTGGGCGCATATCTGCGGCTCCGACCTGGTGCGCGACAGCGATGGGACGATCTATGTGCTCGAGGACAATCTGCGGGTCCCCTCCGGGGTCTCCTATATGCTGGAGAACCGGCTGGTGACCAAGCGGGTCCTTCCGGAGCTGTTCGAGCACTATGCGCCGCTGCCGGTCGACGACTATCCGTCCCAGCTGTTCGATACCTTGGCGGCGCTCTCCCCGCGCCCCGCCGACTATCCCGAGGTCGTGGTGTTGACGCCGGGCATCTATAACTCTGCCTATTTCGAGCACTCCTACCTGGCTCAGCAGATGGGCTGCGAGCTCGTCGAGGGTCGTGACCTGTTTGTCGACAAGGATGACTGCGTCTACATGCGCACGGTCGACGGACCGGCACGGGTGGATGTCGTCTACCGCCGCATCGATGACCTCTTCTTGGACCCTGAGGCCTTCCTGCCCGACTCCGCGCTCGGCGTGCCCGGCCTGATGCGCGCCTGGAAGGCCGGCAACGTCGCCCTGGCCAACGCCCCCGGCGCCGGCGTCGCCGACGACAAGGTCGTTTATGCCTTCGTGCCCGACCTCATCCGCTATTACCTCGATGCGGAGCCCATCATCCCCAATGTCCCGACCTACCGCTGTATGGAGCCGGACGCGCTGGCCTATACCCTGGAGCACATGGAGAGTCTGGTCGTCAAGCCCGCGAACGAGTCCGGTGGCTACGGTATGCTGGTGGGGCCGGCGTCGACGAAGGCGGAGCGTGATCAACTCGCCGAGCGGATCAAGAAGGATCCCCGCAACTACATCGCCCAACCTGCGCTGAGGCTGTCCACGGTGCCGACGATCATCGGCGCGCGTCTGGAGCCGCGACATGTAGACCTGCGGCCCTTCATCCTCTCCGCGGACCGCCAGCAGGTCACCATGGGTGGGTTGACCCGGGTGGCGATGCGCAAAGGATCCCTGGTCGTGAACTCATCGCAGGGCGGCGGCAGCAAAGATACCTGGATCGTGCCCGAGCCGCCGCAAACGCCCGCATGAAACGTGGACGGTTTTGCTTGGATCTGGGCAAATCCGACTGGGCATAGGGGTCGATTCACATGCTCTCGCGTGTCGCAGAAAACATCTATTGGATGGCCCGCTATGTCGAGCGGGCCGAGAACACCGCACGTATCGTTGCCGTCAATGCCAATCTGCTGCTGGACCTCCCGAAGGGCATCGCGCCGGGCTGGCGCCCGTTGGTCGACATCACGGGCGCCAATGCGCTGTTCGAGGAGCACTACAAGGACTACGGCGAGCGCCAGGTGGTCCGCTTTCTGATCGGCGATGAACGCAACGTCGGCTCCATCCTATCGGCGCTGGTGGCGGCACGAGAAAACTGCCGCACCATCCGCGACTTCATCCCCCGGGAGGCCTGGGAGCTGCTGAACGAGATCTATCTATTCGCTCGGGAGAATCTCTCCAAGGGCGTGACCAAGGGCGGCCGCCATGTCTATCTGAAGCGGGTGATCCAGGGTGCCCAGAACATCACCGGGCTGCTCTCGGGGACCATGCTGCACGATCAGGGATACGATTTCCTCCATCTTGGCCGATTTCTGGAACGCGCCGACATGACCACCCGGATCGTCGACGTGCGCTCCGCCAACCTGCTGCCCGAGGAGACCACCGATCTGCGGCCGTTTGAGACCATCCAATGGGTCAGCGTGCTCAAGTCGATGACCGCCTACCAGGCCTATCGACGCAGCGAGCAGGTACGAGTCTTGCGCGGGCCGGTCCTGCGCTTCCTGTTCCAGAACGAGACCTTCCCGCGATCGGTCAATCATTGCGTGGAGTCCTTGCGGGCCAGCCTCTCGAAGCTGCCTCGCAATGATGCGGCCCTGCGCGTCGCGGGGCGGCTCAAACGCAATCTCGAGGGCAGCGAGCCGCGGCGACTCAATCAGCAGCAGCTGCATGACTTCGTCGACGACCTCCAGGTCGGCATCGGCGAGCTGCATCAGGAGATTGCAAAGACCTGGTTCCCGCCGGTACCTGAGTCTCAGTCCCAGGCGCAATCACAGGGTTGAGCAGGCTTGTCGGCGCATGCGCTGTCGGTATGGGCGGGAGGCCAACCGCTTGGCGGTCGTCTCGGCTCCTTCAGGACAACCTGCAACATGAGTCTTGCCATGGCTGAGCCACGACACGCGGTGACCGCCGATCCGCTGGCGGTCGTTGATGCCTATTTCGCCGCTCAACTGGCGCGCGATTTCGAGGCGATGAGGGACCTGTTGGCCGATCAGGGGTTCTGTTATCGCAGCCCCATCGCCGACTTCGACCGGGTCGAGGACTTCATCCAATACTCGGCCGTGTCGAGCGGAGTCGTCATCGACAGGCAGGTTCGAAAGGTCTTTGTCGATGGGGGGGATGTGTGTCATTTTCTGACCTACTGGATCCAGATCTCTGAAAAGGTCGCAGTCGAGGTCGCTCACTGGACGCAGGTGCGGGACGGGCGGATTACGCGGATTGAGGCGCTCTTCGACGCCTCCTCGTATCGCGACCTTTTCCCGCGCGACGGGGCTCAGTCCTGACACGAGACGGGCGGACTTGCGGAGCCGAGTCGTCGCTGCGACGTGTCAGACCTGAGGGGTGTCGAGGAAATGACTCGGGCGACTGGTCTCCTCGAGGCCGCGCGCGAGATCGCGCAGGGTCATGCTGCCGAGCGCCTCGGCGACCGCGCGATCGATGGTCTGCTCGACCCGCCCGATCTCGCCGTTCGGAAGGGTCCCGCGACAACCGCTCTCGCGCTCCTCGAAGCACCGTACGGCATCCAGCATGTCCTTGATCTTGATCGCATCCGGAGAGCGGGCCGGGACGAAGGTCGGCGACTCGCCCGCCGTTCGAATCAAGAACTTCCCCTCCTCCAGCGCGGTGCACATGCGCTCGGCGTTGCTCTTGGGTACGCCGAGGGTTCGCGCCAGCCCCTCGCAGTCCCAAGGCGGCTCGCCCGTTTCGTAGCGGCGAGCCACTTGTCCGGCGAGGGCCAGGGCGAGCCGCTCGCGCTGCCGGTTGCTCAGCTGCAGGTCATGGGAGCGGATGCTCAGATACTCCGGGTGCTGGTGATAGAAGGCGATGCTTGCACCGACCAAGAGGATCAGCCAGGCGATATAGACCCAGATCATGAAGAGGACGAGGATCGCCAGGCTCGAATAGATGGCCATGAACCGCGTCGAGCCCGCCATGAAATAGGAGAACATCCCGCCGATCAGCTGCCACAGCAAGCCGGCGATCAGAGCGCCGACGAGCGCGGACGTGATCTTGACACGGGTGTTCGGGACGAAGATGTAGAAGAAGGCGAAGGTCAGCGAGATCATCAGGTAGGGGCCGAGCTGTCCCAGGGCCTCCCACACCCGGCCAAATGGCTTGGCCGCGATGAGTGCCTGCACGAGCGCGTTGCCGCCGAGTGATGCGGAGAGTCCGACGGCCGCAACGAAGAGCACCGGCCCCACCAGGATGACGCTGAGATACTTGCTGAAGCGCTGCGCGAAGGAGCGTTGCCTGGAGACGCGCCAGGTGAAATTGAAGACCTGCTCGATCTTCTGGACCAGCGAGATCACGGTGTAGATGAGGACGGCGAGTCCGACCGATCCCAGGACGCCCACCCGCATATTGTCGACGAAGCTGATGATTCGCTGAGTGATCTCGACAGCGGCCTCGCCGAGCGGGCTGAGCGCGTTCAGAAGGAGTGGCTCTGCCTGATTGTGTACCCCGAACCCCTTCAAGGCGGAGAAGGTGACCGCGAGGAGCGGCACCAGGGCCAGGAGGGTGGTATAGACCAGGCTCATCGCCTGCAGCGACAGGTAGCCTTGGGTCAGGTCCCGGGTGAGGGCGTAGATCAGACGGCCGAGCCAGGTCAGGAGGGCGCGCGAGCGCGGCATCTCGTCAAGTCGGCGGCTCCAGAGCAACGCGTCGATGCGCTCCGACACGGGCATGGCTTGGTTCATGGGCGCTCTCTCGCGAAGGCGTCGGACGGTGCTTCCGGGCGATCGCCGTCGCGCCATTATAGCGAGTGGCCTGCGCTTGTCTTGGCGGCTTGTCCGAGCGGTTCGAGCGGCTTGAAGCGTCTGTGCGTCCTCTCCATATCGCTAATGAGTCGGCGCTGCCCAGGTCGTCCGCGGCCTTGATCGAGACGGCATCCGATATCCCGTAACAAACCCACGAGGACCTGCCGCATGCGTCCCTTTCGCTCCTTGCCCGGGGCCCTGACCCTCGTGTCAGCGGCCGCGGTCCTGTTCGCGGCTGAGCCGCAGACGCTGACCCCAATTCCAGAAGCGATGCCGGCCCCGACGTTCGACCTCCTGGGGCCGGCAGGCGAGCCCCAGCGTTTGGCGGATCATCGCGGCAAGCCGGTGATCCTGAACTTCTGGGCGACCTGGTGTCCGCCCTGCCGCGCGGAGATGCCTTCGATGCAGCGTGCCCACGAGCGGGTGGCGGGGGAGGGGATTGCGGTGGTCGCGGTCAATGTCGGCGAGGATGCCGAGACCATCACACGTTTCCTGACGGAGATGGAGGTCGACTTCCCGATTCCCATGGACGTGGATTCCAGGGTCGTGCAGGCTTATCCCGTCAAAGGCCTGCCGACCACCTTCGTCATCGACCCGGAGGGCCGCCTCGTCTTTACCGCGACCGGTGAGCGCGAGTGGGACGATCCCGGACTCCTCGACAAGGTACGTGCGCTCAGACGGCGACCCTGATCGCCTGCTTCCGTGCCCTGCTCTGGGATCCGCTCCGTTTTTTCGAATCGGCAGAGCGGGTGCACATCGGTAGACTATCGCCTCGGGCGCTCTGCCGGCCATCACCGAACCGCGATCAAGGACTGCCGTGGATCCCAGTTTCGTTCACCTGCACCTCCACTCCGAGTACTCCCTGGTCGACGGATTGCTGCGCATCAAGCCCTTGGTCGGTGCAGTTGCCGATTGCGGTATGCCGGCCGTCGCTGTCACCGACCAGTGCAACCTGTTCGCCCTGGTGAGGTTCTATAAGGCCGCGGTGGCCGCAGGCCTCAAACCGATCGCCGGTGCGGACCTCTGGGTCCGCAATCCGGACGACGCCAACCAACCGCATCGACTGGTCCTGCTGGTTCAGGACGCATTGGGCTACCGCAACCTGACGCGCCTGATCTCGCGCGCCTATCTCGAGGGACAGCATCTGGGCGTGCCCCAGCTGGAGCGCGAGTGGATCGAGGCCTCCGCGGACGGCCTGATCGCGCTCTCCGGTGGGGTCGGGGGTGACGTCGCCCAATGCCTCATCAAGGGTCAGCAGGCGGCGGCTGAGCGTCTGCTCGCGCGCTGGATGGCCGCCTTTGGGGATCGTTACTACCTCGAGCTGACCCGGACCGGTCGCGAGCAGGAGGCCGAGCTCGTCGAGGCGAGCGTCGATCTCGCCACGCGCATCGGTGTCCCTCTGGTGGCGACCAACGATGTCCGTTTCCTCGACGCCTCGGACTTCGAGGCACATGAGGTGCGCGTCTGTATTCATGAGGGGCGCACCTTGGACGATCCGCGCCGACCGCGCCGTTACAGCGGCGAGCAGTATCTGCGCAGCCCGGAGGAGATGGCCGAGCTCTTCGCGGATCTGCCGGAGGCGTTGGAGAACTCGGTGGAGATCGCCAAGCGCTGTAACCTGGAGCTGACGCTCGGCAAGAACTTCCTCCCCGACTTCCCGGTGCCGGCCGGGATGACCATTGACAGCTATTTCGCCGAGGCGTCCCGCCAGGGTCTCCGGTGGCGCCTGCAGCGGACCGGCGACCCAGGCTCACGCGAATTCGCCGCGCAGCGCCAACAGTACGAGCAGCGTCTCGATCTGGAGCTCCAGGTCATTACCCAGATGGGCTTCCCCGGGTACTTTCTCATCGTGGCCGATTTCATCCAATGGGCCAAGGCGCGCGGGATTCCGGTCGGGCCGGGGCGTGGCTCGGGTGCGGGCTCCCTGGTCGCATACGCCCTCAAGATCACGGATCTGGATCCGATCGAGCATGATCTGCTGTTCGAGCGCTTTCTGAATCCCGAGCGGGTCTCCATGCCCGATTTCGATGTCGACTTCTGCATGGAGGGCCGCGACCAGGTCATCGATTATGTGGCCGGGAAATACGGTCGTGAGGCGGTCTCTCAGATCATCACCTTCGGCACCATGGCGGCGAAGGCGGTGGTGCGCGATGTCGGACGGGTGATGGGGCATCCGTACGGCTTCGTCGACAGGGTCGCGAAGATGGTGCCGTTCGAGCTCGGGATGACCCTGGAGAAGGCGCTCGCCGAGAGCGACGACCTCATGGCGGCCTATCAGCACGACGAAGAGATCCGCGTCCTGATCGATATGGCCCGCAAGCTCGAAGGTCTGACCCGTAACGCCGGCAAGCACGCCGGCGGTGTCGTGATCGCACCGACGGTGCTGACCGACTTCGCACCACTCTACTGCGAGCCGGGTGGGGAGAATCTGGTGACCCAGTTCGACAAGGACGACGTCGAGCAGGTGGGGCTGGTCAAGTTCGACTTCCTTGGTCTGCGCACTCTCACGATCATCGACTGGGCTCTCAAGACGATCAATGCCCAGCGTCGTGCCGCCGGCCAAGAGGCAATCGACATCGACCGGATCGAGCCGCAGGATCCCGAGGCCTTCGCATTGCTCAAACGTTGCGAGACGACCGCCGTATTCCAGCTTGAGTCGCGCGGCATGAGAGAGCTGATCAGAAAGCTCCAGCCCGATCGCTTCGAGGACATCACCGCGCTGGTCGCCCTGTATCGCCCGGGACCCTTGCAGTCCGGCATGGTCGACGACTTCATCAACCGCAAGCACGGCCGAGCCGAGGTGGCTTATCCTCACCCGGATCTCGAGCCCATCCTCAAACCGACCTACGGTGTCATCCTCTATCAAGAGCAGGTCATGCAGATCGCCCAGGTCCTGGCCGGCTATTCACTGGGTGGTGCGGACCTGCTGCGGCGGGCGATGGGGAAGAAGAAGCAATCGGAGATGGACAAGCAGCGCGCGATTTTCGAGCAAGGCGCGGTGGGTCGCGGGGTTCAGGCAGCGACCGCGACGCATATCTTCGACCTGATGGACAAGTTCGCGGGCTATGGCTTCAACAAGTCGCACAGCGCGGCCTATGCCCTGGTCAGCTATCAGACGCTCTGGCTGAAGGCGCACTATCCGGCCGCCTTCATGGCTGCGGTGCTGAGCGCCGACATGGACAATACCGATAAGGTCGTGACCCTGATCGAAGCGTGCCGGGCGATGGGCCTGCGGGTCGATCCACCGGCGGTCAATCGCTCCGCCTACCGCTTCACGGTGGCCGACTCGTCCACCGTCATCTACGGCATGGGCGCGATCAAAGGCGTCGGCGAGGCAGCGATCGACGCGGTGATGCAGGTCCGCGCCGCGGACGGCGCCTTCGGCGACCTCTGGGATTTCTGTCGCCGGGTCGATATGCAAAAGGCCAACCGGCGCGTCTTGGAGGCCCTGATCCGGGCCGGCGCGCTCGACGACCTGGGCCCCAACCGGGCGACACTGATGGCCGAGCTCCCGCTGGCGCTCAAGTTGGCCGAGCAGCAGCATGCGACCGAGGCGGCCGGTCAGGCGGATCTGTTTGGTGCCTTGGAGCCTGTCCCCGCGCCCGCGCCGGATCAGCACCTGTCCGATGAGGTCCTTGCCGACTGGGAAGACGAGCAGCGGCTGGCGGGTGAGAAGGAGACGCTCGGTCTCTATCTGACGGGCCACCCGATCGACCGCTACGAGGCCGAGCTCGAGGCCATGGCGGCGGGCCGCATCGGCAAACTCCTGGAAACGGATCCGGAGCAGAGCCGTCGGGAACGCCGCGACCGCGAGAAGCGCTCTGTCGCGGGTCTCGTCGTCGCGGTGCGGCACGGTAAGACACAGCGTGGGCGGATGGGCTCGGTGTTGCTCGACGATCGCACCGGACGCATCGAAGTCACGGTGTTCTCCGAGCTCTATGAGCAGGTGCGCGACTTCCTGGTTCCGGATCAGATCCTGCGGGTGACCGGCTCGCTCAGCTTCGACGAATACCGAGACAGCTGGTCGTTGCGCGCCGACGATGTCCGCACCTTCGAGCAGGCACGCGCCGCCAATGCCGATCATCTGAGGCTAGACCTCGATCTGTCGGACCCCCAGGCGCATGCAGACGGTGCCGCTCGGCTCGCTGCCTTGCGGGGGGCGCTGGCGGCATTTCGCGATGGTGACCTCCCCGTGCGTTTGCGCTACCGTCGCCCGGGTGCGCTCGGCGAGCTCGCGCTCGGCGACACCTGGCGCGTCGAGCCGAGCGATGCGCTGTTGAAGCGATTACGACAGGTGCTCGGACGCGATGCGGTGGCGGTCGTCTACGCGCATTCGCCGCTTGCGGGCGCGCCTCACACCGCGCAACCGCCGCGCTCCGCTGCGGCATAATGGATCGGACTCGCATGCTCAGACGTGTCCTCGCCATCTGCCTCCTGATCGGGGCGACCTGGATGCTGGTTGTCCTCATCGGCGATCTGAATCGAGTGAAGACGCTGAAGAGCGATCTCGCCGAGATCAATCATGTCCGCTACGGCTTGCTGGACGCCAACGAATGGGTCGAGCGCATCGCCGCGATCCTCGAAAAGAAGGTCGACGAGCTCGACCTGACCGAGGCCAATCGAGCGCAGGTGACGGACGCGGTCGCCCGCTTGCTAGACACCCTGCTGGGGGAGCTGGAGCGCAATCTGCGTCAGCGCAACCTGGCGACGGGCGGCACCTGGCTGGACCAGCTTCAGGGCGTGCTGCAACAGGGTCTGCAGGATCTGCTGCTGGACTTTGATCGGCTCCGCGAGCGCGTCCCCGACTATGCGGACGCGCTGGTCGAAGAGCTCGCCCGACCCGGCACGAAAGCGCAGATCAAGGAGCAGTTGCGGGGTCTTCTGCGGCAGGCCGTGACCTCGAGTGTCGCAGGTATCGATCGAAGCAGCCTCGAGGCCCTGCTGGCCGGCTACGGGTGTCAGGACGAGGCGGCCTGCTCAGGGTTGATCGAGGCGGAGATCAGTGAGGCGGAGCCGCGGATCCAGGCCCGCCTCGGAGGCGTGATCGGACTGGTCGCCCTGTTGGTCCTGGCCGCGCTTGCCGGCCCGGCCGGGCGGCTCGACCCGTTGCTGCTCTTCGCACTCACAGCCGCGATCCTGCTGCTCCTGGTCGGTGGACTCGCGACCCCCATGATCGAGGTCGATGCGAGGATCACCGAGCTTGCCTTTCAGCTCATCGGGGAGCCGATCGTCTTCGCCAACCAGGTCCTCTATTTTCAGACCAAGAGCATCTTCGATGTGATCCGAATCCTGTTCCAGGCCGGCGGCGCCGACATGCTCCTGGTCGCGGTTCTGCTGTCCCTGTTCAGCGTGATCTTTCCCGCCTTCAAGGTCGTGGCGACCTACGCCTACTACCATGACTACCGGCGTGCGCGCGGATCACCCGTCGTCCGGTTCTTCGCGCTCAGGTCCGGCAAATGGTCGATGGCGGACGTGATGGTGGTCGCCATCTTCATGGCCTATATCGGCTTCGATGCCTTGGTGGCGAGCCAACTCGGCAGTGTCAAGGGCAGGAGTGCCTCGGTCACCGTGCTGACGACCAATGGCACCTCGCTGGAGCCCGGGTTCTTTCTCTTCCTGGCTTTCGTCCTTGGGGGTTTGCTCCTGTCCAGCGCACTCGAGAGGGGCGTCGACGCGGACCGCTGATGCCCGCCGGGAGACGCCTGTCTCACACCGCCGCTGACTTGATGCCCGCCGGTGGGGATGGCGATGGCCGACCGGGCGAGGCAGAGGCTCCGCTCAAGGAATCACAAGCGTCAGACCGGGAAGAAGATGATCCGGATCATCGAGGACGTGGCGGTTTGCCTCGAAGAGAATCCGCCACCGGGCGGTGTCGCCATACCAGCGGCCGCTGATCAGCGCCAAGGAGTCGCTTGAGCGGATCCGATAGACACCCTGTGCGTCGGCAACGCGTGCCAGGGCAAACTGGCGTTGACGTAGCATTGCCTGCGCCGCAGCGATTGCCTCTCGGGTCTCCCGGTCCCTCGGTTCGCCTCCAGCGCGTTGCAGGAGCTCGCGCAACGCGAGATAGGCCTGGGCTGCGGCCTGTCGCGCTTGCTGTGGATCCAGGGTCCCGCCGTCTTGCGTGGGAACGTGCGCTCGCAGGGCCTCAAACCGGCGATTGAGAGCCTCGTGCGACGTGCTCAGCGCGAGCCACTCCGCGTCGAGCTGGGTGATTCTCTGGTCGCGCTCGCTTAGCGCCCGCTCGAGCTCGCGCTGCGCATCCTTGAGTCGCTTGATCTCGTCGCTCAGGCGCTCGATCTCCTGGATGCTCTCGGCGAAGCGGCGCTCTGCCTCCATCCGGCCCTGATCAGCGCTTTTTCGCGCATGGGCCGACTCCTTGAGCTTACCCTCCATCCCGAGCAGACGCAGGGTCAGCTCCTCAACCCGATCCTCTGGCGAAGCCGCCGCGGGCGCAGGAGGTCCCTGATCCTCGCCTGCGTCGCGTTTCCCGGCGCCCTCCGCTGCATTGCACGACGTCGCGATCAGGAGCAGCAGGAGTGCGGGAAGCCTGCGTCCATACCCAGGATGACGTTGCGGCATTGCGTCCTCCCGGGGCCGTCGCCGTTCGCGCGAGTGCGCTCGATCCTTAACCGACGCTGGGCAGGCCGGCCAACGCCATGGCGACCTCGTCTTCGGCGTACGTCAGGTCCTTGAGCTGTCCGGCCAGGTAGTCGGTATAGGCTTGCATGTCGAAGTTTCCGTGTCCGCAGAGGTTGAAGAGGATGGTCTTGGACTCGCCGGAGTCGCGGCATTGCTCAGCCTCGTAAATCACGGCCTTCACGGCGTGATTGGCCTCGGGCGCAGGGATGATGCCCTCGGCCTTGGCGAACTGGATGCCGGCGGCGAAGCAATCCAGCTGGTTGTAAGATCGCGGCTCGATATAGCCGAGCTTGGTGAGATGGCTGATCTGCGGCGCCATGCCGTGATAGCGCAGCCCGCCCGCGTGGAAACCAGGGGGTACGAAGCTGGATCCGAGCGTGTACATCTTCACCAACGGCGTCAGTTTGGCTGTATCGCCGTAGTCGTAGGCGAACAGGCCCTTGGTCAGGGTTGGACAGGCCGAGGGCTCGACGGCAATGAGCTGGATGTCCCTGCCGCTGCGCAGCTTCTCGCCGAGGAACGGGAAGCTGATCCCGGCAAAGTTGCTGCCGCCGCCCGTGCACCCGATGACCATGTCGGGGTAGTCTCCCGCCATCGCCATCTGTTGCTGTGCCTCCAGGCCAACAACCGTTTGATGCAGGAGGACATGGTTCAGGACGCTCCCGAGGGCATACTTGGTGTCGTCGCTCTGGGCGGCCAGCTCTACGGCCTCGCTGATGGCGATGCCCAGACTGCCGGTGCTGTCCGGATGTTCGGCTAGGATGGCACGCCCGGATTGCGTGGTGTCACTCGGGCTCGCGATGCACTGCGCCCCGAAGGTCTCCATGAAGGCACGCCGATAGGGCTTTTGCTGGAAGCTCACCTTCACCATGTAGACCACGATGTCGAGCCCGAAAAAGGACCCGGCCAGGGCCAGTGAGGAGCCCCATTGACCGGCGCCGGTCTCGGTGGTGATGCGCTTCACGCCCTCCTGCTTGTTATAGAAGGCCTGGGCGATCGCGGTATTGGGCTTATGGCTGCCGGCGGGGCTGACCCCCTCGTATTTGTAGTAGATCTTGGCAGGCGTGTTGAGTGCTGTCTCCAGCCGGCGCGCGCGAAACAAGGGCGATGGGCGCCATTGGCGATAGACGTCGCGCACCGGGCCGGGGATCTCGATCTCGCGCTCGGTACTCATCTCCTGCTCGATGACGGCGCGCGGGAAGATCACCGCAAGGTCATCGGGGGTGATGGGCTGTTGGGTGCCCGGATGCAGCACCGGATCCAGTGGCTTCGGGAGATCGGCGTTGATGTTGTACCAGAAGCGGGGAAGGTGCTCCTCGTCGAGCAGATACTTGACTGGGTCGCTCATGCTGTGGTCGGGCCTCGGAGGTGGGTGTGGCGACCGGCCATCGGGGCAGCCGGTCTCTGGCATTGCGGGGCAAGTGTGCCAGGTTTGTGGCCGATCTTGAATCCCATGCGAGCTTCGGCCTTTAGCCGTGAGCCATCCGCGGCGAGCCAGGCACGTGCTCCGTTTCACACCGCCGAGGCGGAGACATGAGGATCCCGGATAGGCGCCCGCGGCAGGGCGTCTTGCATCAGCTGCATGCTCATGCAATGTAGGCTGCCACCCTGGCGGATGAGCCGGCGGCAGTCGACGGGGAGGATGGCGCGGTCCGGGAAGAGACCGCCGAGGGTGGCCAGCGCAGCGTCGTCCGCCCGGTCGTCATAGGTCGGCACCAGCACAGCGCCATTGATCACGAGGAAATTGGCATAGCTTGCGGGGAGCCGCGCGCCATTCTCGTCCAGGGCGGGGCTGGGGGTGGGCAGGGGGATCAGTCGATAGGGATGGCCCTGGGGGTCGCGGAAGGCCTGGAGCTCTTGCTCCATCGCCCGTAGCTCGGTGAAGTCGGCATCCATGGGATCTTGGCAGCGCACATAGCAGAGCGTTTCCGGTCTGCAGAACCGAACGAGCGTATCGATGTGACCGTCGGTATCGTCGCCGCTGAGAGCGCCGTGCTCCAGCCAAAGGTAATGCCGGATACCCAGATGCTTCGCCAGTGCCCGCTCGATGGCCTCAGTCGACCAACCGGGGTTCCGTCGGGGGTCGACCAGCGTCCGCGTCACGGCAAGCAGGGTGCCCCGGCCGTCGGTCTCGATGGCGCCCCCTTCGAGGACCAGGTCGATCGCTTCCAGCGGTGTCGCGCCGAAGGCTTGGCCCTCACTCAGGGTGCGGCTGATCCGGTCGTCCCGATCGGCCGGGTGCTTCCCGCCCCAGCCGTTGAAGCGGAAATCGAGCAAGAGGGGCCGGCCGTGCTCTCCCCACACACCGATCGGCCCATGGTCGCGCGCCCAGGTGTCGTTGCTTGGCGCGATGCCGAAGCGCTGGGCGCTGGGGTTGGCGCCCGCCCCCTTGATAAGGGCGCGGACCCGTTCGGCGTGAGCCGGCCCCCGGCAGACGTTCAGCACCGGTTCCAAGCGCCCGATCAACGCGGCGAGCTGAGCATAGACTCGCTCGATGCGGTGCAGCTGGTCCGCCCAGTCGGTCTCGGCATGGGGCCAGGTGAGCATCACCCCGCTCTGGGGCTCCCACTCGGCGGGCAATCGGCGCATCAATCCCTCCCCGTGAAGTAGCCGATGCGCCCATTGTATGCGATGAGTCGCGCGAGGGCGCCGGGCTCGGGAGGCGCGGGGGCAATCGCAAGGACGCGTTTCGGCACCCGGGCTCAACGCCGAAGAGGATCCTCTGTCCGCTCGCACCGAAAGGTAAAGGATGTCGGGCAGGGCGGCGGGGTTTGTGGTTAAATCCGCCGCCATGTTCCATCCCCTCGCCATCTACATCGGGCTACGCTACACGCGGGCGAAGCGCCGCAACCATTTCATCTCCTTCATCTCTGCGACCTCGATGGCGGGCATCGCGCTCGGCATCGTCGCACTCATCGTGGTGCTGTCGGTCATGAACGGTTTCCACAAAGAGATCCAGGCCCGCATTCTGAGCATGGCGTCGCATGCGACGCTCTCCGATCCCGATGGCGGCATGCAGGATTGGTCGGAGGTGTTGGACCGCGTTCGTGCGCATCCGGACGTCGTAGGCGCGGCGCCGTTCGTCGAGGTCCAGGGTATGCTGGTCAATGGCTCGCAGGTCAGCGGGGCACTGGTCCGCGGGATCATCCCGACCGAGGAGGACCAGGTCGCCGAGCTGCGGCGGGATATGGTCGCGGGTTCGGTGGACGACCTGGTCGACGGCGAGTTCCGGATCATCTTGGGTCGCGATCTGGCGAGCTTTCTGGGTGTTCAGCCTGGCGACAAGGTGACGGTCGTCACGCCTCAGGTCAGCGCAACCCCCGTGGGGATCATGCCTCGGCTCAAGCGGTTTACCGTCAGCGGCATCTTTTCGGTGGGCATGGCCGACTACGACCGCAATGCCGCGTTCATCCACATGAACGACGGCGCCAAGCTGCTCAATCTGGGCCGAGCGGTCTCAGGTGTGCGGCTGAAGCTCACTGACATGTGGCTTGCCCCGCGGCTGTCCCGCGACATCGCCTACGAGCTTGGCGGAGTCTACCGCGTCTTGGACTGGACTCAGGCCCACAGCAACTTCTTTAGCGCGCTGGCGATGGAGAAAAGAATGATGAGTATCATTCTCTTCCTGATCGTTGCCGTGGCCGCCTTCAATATCGTCTCCACGCTCGTCATGGTGGTTACCGACAAACAGTCAGATATCGCGGTGCTGCGCACCCTGGGCGCGTCACCCGGGCGCATCATGGGGATCTTCATGGTTCAGGGGACCGCCATCGGGTTGGTCGGGACCCTGATCGGCATGGTCGCCGGGGTGATCCTGGCGTTTAATGTCGAGCCCGTGGTCGCGGGGATCGAGGGCCTCTTCGGCGTCCATTTCCTCGACCCCAGCATCTACTATATCAGTGAGCTGCCATCCGATGTCCATCTCTCCGACGTGCTCCTCGTGGGAGGCGCCGCCTTCCTGATGTCGGTGCTTGCGACCCTCTATCCCGCTTGGCGGGCGGCCGGCACCCAACCGGCGGAGGCGCTGCGCTATGAGTGACCGCCGATGAGTGAGGCGACGCCGGTGCTCGAGGTCAACGGGCTCGCCAAGACCTTCCGCCAGGGACCCCTCGAGGTCGAGGTGCTGCGTGGTGTCGATTTCAGGGTCGCTGCGGGCGAGCGGATCGCGATCGTGGGAGCCTCGGGGTCAGGTAAGAGTACCTTGCTGCACTGTGTCGGCGGTCTGGAACGGCCGAGCGGCGGGGTGATCCGCTGGATGGGCCGGGAGGTCGGCGCGCTCTCCGAGGTCCGACGGGGTCTGCTGCGCAATCGGCACCTCGGTTTCGTCTATCAGTTTCATCATCTACTGGCCGAGTTCACCGCGCTGGAAAACGTGGCGATGCCGCTCCTGATCGGCGGTGTCGCTCCGTCCGAGGCACGCGAACGGGCAGTCGACCTGCTGGATCGCGTCGGTCTCGGGCATCGGGGACAGCACAAGCCGGGTGAGCTGTCGGGGGGCGAGCGACAGCGGGCGGCGGTGGCGCGGGCGCTGGTGACCCATCCGGCCTGTCTGTTGGCGGACGAGCCGACCGGCAATCTCGATCGCAGCACCGCGGCCCGTGTCTTCGAGTTAATGCTCGAGCTGAATCACGCCTTCGGGACCAGTCTCGTAATCGTCACCCACGATCAGGACCTGGCCGGGCGGATGGATCACACTTGGCGCTTGGACGACGGTCGACTGTCTCGGGACGCCGTCGCGCGATAGCGCGCCTGGCGCGCCCGGATCAGACGAGTCAGTCGCCAGCGCCAGAGCATCTGAATCATCAGGTACCCCAGGGTCGCGGAAACGGCCGCGCAGACCAGACTGCCGAGCGCCAGTGGCCACATGACCGCGAGCCAGTTGTGCCAGTCCATCCAGAAGTCGAGCTTGAACCCCCGGGGTTCGATGCCGACCAGCCAGCAGCCCAGACTATAGGCAAAATAGAACATGGGTGGGATGGTCACGGGATTGGATACCCAGGTCGTCAAGACCGCGATCGGGAGGTTGACGCGGAAGAAAATGGCCGCGCCGGCGGCGACCAGCGATTGGCCCAGTGGCGGCAGGAACGCCACGAACAAGCCGACGGCGACGGCCCCCGAGACCGAGTGTCGATTCAGATGCCAGAGGTTTGGGTCGTGCAGCAGCTTGCCGAAGACCCCGAGCTGGCGGTTTGCCAGGATGACCCCAGGGGCGGGCAGGATTCGCTTCAGCCATCGTTTCACGCCGCAAGTCCGGGGGGTCTTACGCCAGGGCAAAGGCCTGAAGTATAGAGCACTCCCTGCCAGATGGATCGGTCGGCCCGGCGGCGGGTGGCCGACATGCGCTGACTGGAACGCCCGGACATCTTGTTGATGCCGTCCCTCCCGCGTATCTCGACACTGGCCGGGGCTGGTCTTTCATTCGCCGCTGGGGTCGCCGTTTTTCATCTTCTGCCCCGGATGCCGCCACTCTGGTGGGGCGCATTGGGCATGTCAATCGCGGCTCTCGCGGCCTGGCGGCAGGATTGGGCGCGGCTCCCCTTCTGGGTGTTGCTCGGTGCCTTCTGGGCGCAGATCCAAGCCTGTGTGATCCTCTGCGCGCCCTTTCCGGATGAGCTGGCACGGGCGCCGTTGATCGTTGAAGGACGGATCGCTTCAATCCCTGCGCAGGCGGACATCGCGCGGCGTTTCCTGTTTTCTGTCGAGAAGACTTGGCGCGACGACGAGCCCGTGCCTTTCCATGGCCTGGCTCGGCTGGCTTGGTATGATGATGCACCCCGGCTGCGGGCGGGCGAGCGCTGGCGCTTGCCCGTGCGGCTCAAGCCCAGGCATGGCCTTGCCAATCCAGGGACCTTCGATTTCGAACGCTGGCTGTTCGAGCAAGGTGTGAAGGCGACGGGCAGCGTGCGGCGCGGCAGCCCCCCGGAGCGACTGGACGCCGGCGCCGGTCCCTATTGGCTCGACCGCTGGCGGGAGGGAATTGCCGGACATCTTGACCGGGTGTTGACCGATGCGCCTGCGTCGGCCTTGGTGCGGGCACTGGTGATCGGCGAGCGCTCCGCTTTCAGCCCGGACGACTGGCAGGTGCTGACGCGCACCGGCACCAGTCATCTGGTCGCGATCTCCGGCCTGCATATCGGGCTCGCTGCCGGCGGAGTCTTCTTCCTGGTGCGCTGGCTCTGGTCACGGAGCCGGCGCCTCACGGGTGCGCTCGCCGCGCCGCGTGCGGCGGCCGTTGCCGGTCTGCTGGCCGGCCTCGGCTACGCGGGGTTGGCGGGTTTTGCGGTCTCGACGCAACGTGCCCTGATCATGGTCGCGGTCGTGCTCGCGGCCCTCTTTTGGCAGCGCACGCTCCGACCCTATCACGCCTTGACCCTGGCGCTGGCGGGTGTCCTGCTGATCGACCCGGGCGCGGTCCTGTCCGCCGGGTTCTGGCTGTCGTTCGGGGCGGCGGCGGTGCTGCTGCTGAGCCTGGGCCACCGACTGCCGAGTCGCCACAGCTGGACACACTGGGGTCGCGCCCAATGGGCGGTGGCCATCGGGTTGCTGCCGCTCCTGCTGCTTCTGTTCGGGCGCGCCTCCCTCATCGCCCCGCTGGTGAACCTGCTCGCCGTGCCTCTGTTCAGTCTGGTCCTGCTGCCGTTGGTCCTGGTCTCGAGTCTGCTCACCCTCATCGCGGGATTCGCAATCCCCTTGCAGTGGACCGCGTTGCTTCTGGGCTGGTGTCTGGACGGACTCGCCTGGCTTTCCGAGCTGCCCTGGGCCGCCGCCACGTTTCCACAGCGACCGACCTGGGTCTGGCCCGCCGCCGCTGCAGGCGCGTTGCTTCTCTTGGCCCCGCGCGGGTTGCCGGGACGCTGGCTGGGCAGTGTCTTCCTTTTGCCCCTGCTGCTGCTGCGTCCTCCCGAGCCAGGGCACGGCGAGGTCTGGTTCACCCTGCTGGATGTCGGCCTCGGCTTGGCCGCGGTAGTCCGCACCCAGGAGGGCACCCTGGTCTATGATACCGGTCCAGGCTATCCCAGCGGCTTCGACACGGGCAGCGCCGTGGTGGCGCCCTTTCTCGCGGCGCAGGGTGTGCGGCAGGTCGAGCGTCTGGTGATCAGCCACGCCGACCGCGATCATGCGGGTGGGCTGGTTGGGTTGGCCGAGCAGGTCACCATCCGTCGCATCGATAGCGGGGAACCGGAGCACCTGGACCTGCCCGGCGCGGAGCCCTGCCGCGCCGGAGAGCAGTGGGAGTGGTCCGGTGTCTCGTTTCGTTTTCTTCATCCGCCGCAGGCGGGTCTCCGCGGCAACAACGCTTCCTGTGTCCTGCGCGTCGAGGCCGGTGGCCGCTCGATCCTATTGACGGGCGACATCGAGGGCGGGGCGGAGCGCCGGCTCGCGCGGACGCTCGGCGATGCGATCGCCAGCGACATCCTGGTCGCCGGCCACCACGGGAGCGCCACTTCGACGCACCCAGATTTCTTGGAGGCCGTCTCGCCGCAGCTCGTCCTGTTCGCGTCCGGCTATGCCAATCAGTTCGGCTTCCCGGTTGCTGAGGTCCGCGAGCGGGTCGCCCTGCGTGGCACCCCCGCGCTCGACACCGGCCTGGTCGGCGCGGTCGAGCTGCGACTCAATCCCGATGGCTCCGTGTCCGGACCTTCGGTGTGGCGGGTCCGTGCGGGACGGTTCTGGACACACCGCGCCGACGGATGGCCGAGCCCCTGATCCGCGCGGTCTGCGCGCCTCCCGTTCGGGGCGGGATGCCCGGTGCCGAGGTTTCGCCTGGATCGCCGAGAAATCAGCCTCACCTCACCGCTGTTCCCTTACGGCTGCGAACCATCCGGCTGTCTCGGTATAGACTATGGGTTTCGGAGCGATATGGGAGGAGTAGATGGCGAGATACCAGGTCTACGGCATCGGCAATGCGCTGGTTGACATGGAATATGAGGTGGACGTTTCGGATCTCGGCGTCCTCGGGATCGACAAGGGTGTCATGACGCTCGTCGACGAGAAGCAGCAGCTTGCGATCATGGCACATCTGGAGCGCCATCGGCATCAGCGGGGGTCCGGCGGTTCCGCAGCCAATTCGATCATTGCCTTGAGCCAGCTCGGCGCGCGGGGATTCTATTCCTGCAAGGTCGCCGATGACGAACTGGGTCACTTCTACATGGATGACCTGACCAGGGGTGGCGTTGACACCAACAACCATACCGAGAAGGGCCAGGGTCATACCGGTCGCTGCGTCGTGCTCGTGACCCCGGACAGTGACCGGACCATGTGCACCTTCCTCGGCGTGAGCGGGGAGTTGTCCACCCGGGAGCTGGTGGCGGACGCCCTCCGCGACTCGGATTGGTTCTACACGGAAGGTTATCTGGTCACCTCGGATGCGGCGCGTGAGGCGTCGATCGCTGCCAAAGGGATCGCGGATGCGGCCGGCGTCAAGACCGCTATCTCGCTGTCGGATCCCAACATGGTGAAATTCTTCAAGTCTGGTCTGCTTGAGATGATCGGATCCGGCGTGGACCTGCTGTTTGCCAACGAGCTCGAGGCGATGGGCATGGCCGGGAGCGACGACCTCGACGTCGCGGTGGACTATCTCAAGACGATCAGCCGGACATTCGCGATCACCCGCGGCCCCAAAGGCGCCCTGGTCTGGGACGGAGACACCCTGCTCGAGATCGCGCCGGTCAAGGTCCAGGCGGTGGATACCGTTGGGGCCGGGGATATGTTTGCCGGCGCCTTCCTTTACGGACTCAGCCAGGGCTGGGGTTTCACGCGCGCCGGCAACCTGGCCTCGGCTGCCGCAGCAAAGCTGGTGACGAGCATCGGTCCTCGGATCTCGGCCGCCGAGACTCGGGCGGTGCTGGCGGGGTTCGACGGATGACCTCCCCGGGACACGCGACGGGGGTCCTTGGTTGAAGCTCCTCGCGATCGACACGTCGAGTGACGCCTGCTCTGCCGCCCTATTGTGGGGCGATCGTATCGAGCAAGTGCTCGAGACCGCGCCGAGACGACACGGCGAGCTCATCCTCGCAATGATGCAGCGGTTGTTGGGTGAGGCAGGGGCCGAGCTTGCCGAGCTGGACGCAATCGTCTTTGCCCGGGGTCCCGGGTCCTTCACCGGGGTGCGGATCGCGGTCGCGGTCGCCCAAGGCGCGGCCTTCGGCGCAGGGTTGCCGGTGGTGCCCGTGTCGACCTTGGCGTGCATGGCGACCGGCCAGTTTCGGCGAGGCGGCCAGCGACATCTCTTGACGGCGCTCGATGCCCGGATGGGGGAGGTCTACTGGGGCTGTTTCGAGATCGACTGCCGGGGATTGGCGCAGCCTTGCTGCGAAGAGCAGGTCTCTCCTCCGGGCCGCGTGCAGGTTCCGCCGGGGCGATCCTGGTACGGCGTCGGCTCCGGCTGGGCGGCCTATGGCGAGCAGCTCATGGCTCGCGCCGCATTGGAACGGCAGAGTTGTGCGGGCGATGCCATCTGCGAGGCGCACGATCTCGCCCTGATCGGCGCCGCCGAGCTTGTCGCGGGACGACAGATGGCCCCCGAGCTGGCGGCACCCGTCTATCTGCGTGATCGGGTCACACGGGCCGACTGAAGGTCTGGCCCGATGGTCCGCGGTCCTCATGCACATGCCGGCAGTGGCGTTTGAGGCAACTGACGACATAGTGCACGAGGGTCCCGCCGACCGCGAAAAACACCGCCGCTCCGGCTGCCGCGCGCGGGACGGGCTCGACCTGGGACAGACCCAACACCAACCAGGTGATGAACGCGAGCACGCTCGAGATCAGCAGCACCATCGCGAAGGGCAGCGGAGATCGCCCGCATTTCGAACAAAGCTTCATGGGTGAGACTCGTTGGTATGGTTTCGGTGGATGTCTGACCGTTCGGTAATGGGTCGCGGTGAATTCGGACGATCCCGAGAGAACCGCATCCCTCCCTTTCCGACACTTAGACATGTCCTTCTGAGGAATGCATTGCGCAACCGCAATCTGGAGTCGCGATGCGGTTCTCCAACCGTCCGAGAATGGTGCCTGAGCAGGGCGGGGGGGCGCCTCGGGCGCGGCTCGCCGCAGCCGAGGGCCATCGGCGCCGATTGTCGATCTCGTCCGGGGTATCTTTGATGGTTGAGTCGGGCTCCGTGCGCGGAGTGTTGCTCGAGGTCTTCGCCGCGGCCCTGCGGGCCGCCGAGGGGCGGACGGTCGTGGGCCGGGCTTTGGCCGAGCGCCCCCTGGACGGCCCCATATGGGTCTGTGCCATCGGTAAGGCGGCGCAGTCGATGGCATTGGGCGCTTGGGATGTGCTTGGCCGGGACTGCGTCGGCGGCCTGGTGATCACCAAGCCGGGTTACCTTGATCCGTTGCCGTTTGCCGGACTCGGGGTCGATTGTCGTCTAGGCGGTCACCCGATCCCGGACCGGCGGAGTCTGGAGGCCGGCCGGCGATTGATTTCTGCCCTGGCAGGGCTTCCGGATGAGACGGGGGTGCTCTTCCTGATCTCCGGCGGGGCCTCCAGTCTGGTCGAGGTCCCAGTGTCCTGGCTGGGGCTGGCCGAGCTCCGGCGCGTGAACGAGTGGCTCCTCGGGAGTGGGCTGCCGATCGATGCGGTGAATCAGGTTCGCAAGGCCCTCTCTTTGATCAAGGGCGGCGGACTTCTGACCGTGCTGAAAGATCGGCGTTCGCGGGTGCTCGCGATCTCAGATGTCCCGGACAACGCGCCAGGTGTGATCGGCTCGGGGTTGCTGGTGCCCGAGGTCAAACTCGCGGAGCGACTCGCCGAGCTGGCCCTGCCGTCGTGGCTGGATGAGTTGGTCGGAAGGGGACTCGAGCGGCGGGGATTGCTGCCGGCGTTCGGTCCTCCGATCGAGCTGGTTGCCACTGTGCAGACCGCCAAGGCCGCGGCTGCGGAGACTGGGCGCCGTGCAGGTCTGCCGGTCCGTGTCCACCAGTGTACCGTCGAGGGCGATGCCGTGCGCGCCGGACGTCGCCTGGCCGGGGTCCTGCTGAGCGGTCCGCCCGGTCTGCACATCTGGGGCGGTGAAACGACGGTGTGCTTGCCGGACTCGCCGGGGCGGGGTGGCCGAAATCAGCACCTCGCCCTGGCGGCGGCGGTCGAGTTGGCCGGTCATCCGAGCGGGGCGCTGCTCAGCGCGGGCACCGATGGGACCGACGGTCTGACCGACGACGCCGGTGGCCTGGTGGACGGCTTCACCCTGGAACGGGCGAGGGATGCCGGACTCGATGCCGTCATGAGTCTTGCGCGCGCCGATTCAGGCTCATTCCTTCAGGCGAGCGGCGATCTGATTCGCACCGGACCGACGGGGACCAATGTGATGGATCTGATGCTCGGATTCCGGGAATGATTGAGGCGCGGGGAAACCTCTTCGATGCGGCGGTATCCTGTCTCGGGGAGCCGGACCCGGCCCGCAAGCAGGCATTGACTCTGGCTGCGGCTGAAAGCTGGCGGGCAGGGCAACTCAGCGCGGATGCATCGGGCGCTGGTGCGGTATTGGACCTCCCCGGTCGACCGGCGAGGCCCGAGCTGGTTCCGCCGCGGGACCTCAAGCCTCGGAAGCTCACGAACCGCCAAGGCCGCGGCGCCATGATCCACGCCGTCGCCCATATCGAATTCAACGCCATCAACCTCGCCTGGGACGCGGTACAGCGTTTCCGGGGGATGCCGGCGGACTTCTACCACGACTGGATTCGGGTCGCCGTCGAGGAGTCCGAGCACTTCGGTCTCATGCACGAGCGTCTCCAGGATCTGGGCTACGCGTATGGGGACTTTCCGGCGCATGATGGTCTCTGGGGGATGGCACGAGCCACGGCGCATGATCCAATGGTTCGGATGGCGCTGATCCCTCGGGTCATGGAGGCACGCGGCCTGGATGTGACGCCCGCCATGATCGAGCGATTCGAGGTGGCGGGCGACCAGGAGACGGCCGCCCGCCTCGGTGTCATCCTCCGCGATGAGGTCAGCCATGTGGCCATCGGCTCCCACTGGTTCCGTCGGCTCTGTGAGGAGCGCGCCCTCGACGCCGGCGCGCTCTACTTCGACCTGCTCGAGCGCTATCTGCCGGGCGGCATTCGCTGTCCACTCAATCTCCCGGCCCGACGGCAGGCCGGTTTCGACGATACCGAGCTCGAGCGCTTGCAGCTGCTCTGCCGATCCGCGCGCGTTGCCTGACACGCTCGTCCACCCCACGCCGTCATCGGATGCGCCAGCGCCGCAAGATGCCGGGTTGCCGAAGCGGGACGAGGGAGTACCATGGTGTCATCGCGCCTCGACCTCGACATCGCCTCGGGTCCGCAGCGCCGGGCTTCTGAACGGCCCGGCCCTCGGAGGCTTGTCTCCGACTTGATGCGCCGCCGAACACACGAGCCGCCTCATGAGCAGTCAGCGGGTCCCATCGCGGCCGAGACCGGCCCGCATATCCGAAGTTCAGTCGCTTGCTAGGGCCGATTGACCGCAATCCCCAAGGAGCTCTCCTCTTGCTCGACTTGTTGTCTTCCGGCGGCTGGCTGATGGTGCCGATCGTTGCCTGCTCGATCATCACGACCGCCATCGTGATCGAGCGCGCCTGGACCCTGCGACGGTCCCGGATCATGCCTCCGAATCTGGTCGCTCGGATCTTCGAGTGGCATCGCCAGGGGCACTTGAGCGACGCGCGAATCGAGGAGATCCGCGCCGGCTCGCCGCTGGGGCGTCTGCTCGCAGCAGGACTCATCAACCGCAATCACCCACGCGAGATCATGAAGGAGGCGATCGAGGATACCGGGCGCCAGGTCGTGGCCGAGCTGGAGCGTTTTCTGAGCAGCCTCGGGACCGTCGCCTCGGTCGCGCCCTTGCTGGGCCTGTTGGGGACGGTCCTGGGGATGATCGATGTCTTTGCCGTCATCATGGAAGCCGGGGTCGGCAATGCCGCGATCTTGGCCGGTGGGATCTCCAAGGCGTTGATCACGACCGCCGCTGGCCTCTCGGTGGCGATTCCGGCACTTCTGTTCTACCGCTTGTTCGACAACAAGGTCGCGCGGCTCGCCCTCGACATGGAAGAGCAGTCACTTCGGCTGGTGGAGGTCATGAAGGGTGAACGAGAGGCCGGTGAGGTGGTTGCGTGAATCTGCGTCCGCATCGCCGGGATCAGGCGGAGATCAATCTTACCCCTCTAATTGACGTCGTCTTCCTCCTATTGATCTTCTTCATGGTCTCGACGACCTTCAAGGACGAGGCGCGGCTCCGCATCCAGCTGCCGGAGGCGCAAGGCGAGGCGATCCCGGCCGAGGGGCCTGAGATGATCGAGATCCTCATCGACCAGTCCGGGTCTTTCCGGGTGGATGACCAGGCCGTCGGGGGGCGTGCCGCCGACACGCTGATTCAGGCCCTCAAGGGTGCGCTCGGCGGACGCGCGGCCATGCCGGTCTTGATCCAGGCCGATGCCAGGACGCCACATCAGGCGGTCATGACCGCGCTGGATGCCGCCCGCCAGGCGGGGCTGTCTCGCGTTGCCTTCGCCGCGATCCGCCCCGAGGGACCCTCGCAGTGAGTCGCGAAGCGGCCCGGTCGGGCGAAGAGGCCACTCAGGTCTATCGGCGGCTTCTCGGCTACGTTAGACCTTACTCGCGCATGTTTGCGGTCTCGATCCTCGCCATGCTGGCCTTCGCGGTGACCGAGCCGCTCTTTGCCGCCATGATGCAGCCGTTGATCGACGGCAGCTTCGTGGATCGCAACGAGGAGGTCGTGCGCCTCATGCCCTTCCTGTTAGTGGCACTTTTCGTGGTGCGTGGAATTGCGGGATTCGCCAACACTTACTGTCTTAGCTGGGTCGGCCGTCGTGTCGTCGCTGATCTGCGCCAACAGATGTTCGAGCACCTGCTGCGTGCACCGACGCGCTACTACGACAATCAGGGGTCCGGGCACATCCTGGCCAAGCTGACCTACAATGTCGAGAACGTCGCGACTGCGGCCACCTCTGCTGTCACGACCATCATCCGTGACGGCTTCACCGTCATCGGTCTGATGGCCTACATGCTGTATCTTAACGCGGCACTCTCGGCCATCTTCCTGGTCATCGGACCGGTCATGGCGGGAGCAGTCAAGTATGCGACCAAGCGTTTTCGTCGCCACAGCCGCCGTATCCAGGATCGTGTCGGGGCGCTGACCCAGGTCGCCCAGGAGGCGATCGATGCGCATCGGGTGGTCAAGGCCTTCGGTGGGCAGGTGCGCGAGGCGAGACGCTTCAGCGCCATCAACGAGAAGACCCGCTCGCTGCAGATGAAGATGATCGCGACCGAGGCCGCGAGTGTGCCCTTGGTTCAGTTGATCTCGGCGGTGGCGATCGCGGTCATCGTTTATCTGTCCACCATGCAGGGGCTCAAAGAGAACATTTCGGTCGGGACTTTCATGTCTTTCGTCGTTGCCATGGGTCTGCTTCTGCCGCCAGTGAAGCGCCTGACCTCAGTCAACGCCCATCTGCAGCGCGGCATCATTGCCGCGCAGAGCCTGTTCGAGCTCCTCGACTCGGAGGAGGAACGCGATCGAGGATGCCGAACGCTGGATCGCGCTGCTGGACGGATCGACTATCGTGGCGTGACCCATGCCTACTCGGCCGACAAGCCAGCCGCAATCCGGGATCTCGACCTCACCATTGAGCAGGGCGAGCGCGTCGCACTGGTCGGGCGCTCCGGAAGCGGCAAGAGCACCGTCGCGAGCCTGTTGCCGCGTTTCTACGACGCAACCGCCGGTGAGATCCGGATCGACGGCATCCTGATCCGAGAGCTGACGCTGGCGAGCCTGCGTGCCCAGATCTCGCTGGTGAGCCAGGATGTCGTCCTTTTCAATGACACCATTGCCAACAATATCGCCTACGGCCGTGCCGACCCGCCGACCCGCGAGGAGCTTCGTCGAGTCGCGGCGAGCGCCCATGCGCTTGACTTCATCGAGGCCCTACCCGCCGGCTTCGAGACGCGGGTCGGCGACCGTGGCGTCTTGCTCTCCGGGGGGCAGCGCCAACGGCTCGCCATCGCCCGGGCCATGTTCAAGGACGCCCCGATTCTGATCCTGGATGAGGCGACCTCGGCGCTCGACACGGAGTCGGAGCGCCATATCCAGGCCGCGCTCCAGGAGTTGATGGCGAACCGAACGACCCTGATGATCGCCCACCGTCTCTCGACCATCGAGAACGCCGACCGTATCCTGGTCATGGAGGCAGGGCGGCTGGTCGAGCAGGGTCGTCACGCCGAGCTTTTGGCGCTCGACGGCTATTACGCACGCCTGCACCGACTTCAGTTCCATGAGGCGACGGTGCGGCCGGTCGAAACGGCTGGTTGAGCAGCGTCGACGGGTTCGCCGTGGGGACGACAGGAAGAACAACAGCCAAAGCGGTGTCTCGTGCGTCGTCCAGTGCGGCGCAAGCTCCGCGCTGACACCTGACGGCAACCGCGCACGAGCCCATGGACCCCACCCCGATCTGGTATGGCCGACACCCTCTGGGTTTGCTGCTCTTGCCCCTCTCTTGGCTCTACTGCCTCGTCGTTCGGCTGCGCCGCCTCGCCTATCGCGCGGGCTGGCTCGCAAGCGCGCGATTGCCGGTACCGGTGGTGGTGGTGGGTAACCTGACGGTGGGCGGAACGGGCAAGACCCCCGCAGTCTTGCGTCTTGCGGATCTGCTGCAGGCCCGGGGCTGGACACCTGCGATCATCACCCGAGGCTATGGCGGCCGGGCGTCATCGTGGCCTCGGTTGGTACCTCCGGGCGCCGATCCGGGTGTGTTCGGGGACGAGCCTGTGTTGCTTGCGAGCCGCAGCGGCTGCCCGGTCGTGGCGGGCCCGGACCGCGCCTCCGCGGCGAGGCTGGCGCTGGACCAGGGCGGCGTAGACGTCCTGCTTGCCGACGACGGGCTGCAGCACTCTCGGTTGGCCCGCGACATCGAGATCGTCGTCGTCGACGGGGCGCGCGGCTTCGGCAACGGACGCTGCCTTCCGGCAGGTCCTTTGCGGGAGCCCAAAGGGCGCATGCGCTCGGTCGACTTCGTCTTGAGCAATGGCGGCGATCCATGCGGCGGCCATCGGATGGAGCTGATTCCGGGCGCGGCGGTTAATCTGCGCGACCGCAGTCGGATGCGGCCCATCGCGGACTTCGCGGGCGAGCACGTCCTCGCGGTTGCCGCGATCGGAAACCCTGAACGCTTTTTCGCGATGCTCCGAGGCCTTGGGATCGCCATCCGGCCTCGGGCCTATCCGGATCATTATCCGTTTTCCGCATCCGACCTTGCGGAATGGCCAGCCGGCCCCGTGCTCATGACGGAGAAGGATGCGGTGAAGTGCGCGCGTGTCGCGGGCGAGGATCACTGGTACATTCCCGTGGAGGCCAACCTGGAAGCGGCCTTCGTCGATCAATTCTTTGCGAGGCTGGAGGCCCTGCGCAATGGCTAGCGGTCCCTGTGGCTTCAAGGTCGTGATCCCCGCGCGCTACGGCTCGACCCGACTTCCGGGCAAGCCGCTCCTGCCGATCGCCGGCAAGCCGATGATCCAGCATGTGGTCGAGCGTGCCCGGGAAAGCGCTGCCGAGGAGGTGCTGGTCGCGACCGATGATCAGCGGATCGCCGACGCCTGCAGCGGTTTCGGCGCTGAGGTCGTCATGACGCAGGCCACGCATCGCAGCGGATCCGACCGCATCACCGAGGTCGTCGAGCGGCGGGGCTGGGCCGACGATGTCGTGGTCGTCAATCTTCAGGGCGATGAGCCCGGTGTGCCGCCGGGACTGCTCGACCAGGTGGCAAGTGATCTCGCGATCATTCCCGCCCTGGGCATGTCGACCCTCGCCAGTCGGATCCGTGATCGCGAGACGCTCTTCGATTCGCACGTGGTCAAGGTGGTGACCGACGCCGGTGGCTTTGCACTCTACTTCTCGCGCGCGCCCATCCCCTGGCACCGAGACGAGTCCCTCGGGGCGTCCGAAGGACTGCCGACGACGGTCAGCTTCCTGCGCCACATTGGACTCTACGCCTACCGTGCAGGTTTTCTCAGACGTTACCTGACTTGGAGACCCGCACCATTGGAGTTGGCGGAGTCGCTGGAACAATTGCGCGCTCTTTGGCATGGCGAGCGCATCCATGTGGCGATCGCGGAAACTCAGCCTGGACCCGGCGTCGACACCGTGGCCGACCTGGCGCGAGCCGAGCGCCACCTCAGGAGACGCTGATCAATCGGCCGTCCTGGCCGACAATCAGCATGGAGAGCGCAGAATTCTTCGGCGCTTCCCTCACGGGACGAGTCGGTCCTGTGAGGGTGCGGCCGCACAGACTCTGCGCCGGACGGCGAGCCCACCGCATGTGTCGACGTTCGAGTATGGGTCTGGTGACGGTGCGGAGTCTCGGCCGTGTGACTGCGATACCCGTTTCCAGTCCGGGCTTCGTTCTGAACGCGGGCTTGCCGCGTTCCGGACAAAAAAAACCCCGCGGGCGCGGGGCGAATCACCACTGAGGAGGTCAGAGAACGAAACCGAATGAACGGAAGCGTCTGTCTCATGATCTAATTAGCAGATTGGATGCCAGCTTCGCGGCCTGCTCCTGAACTGCAAAAAAACAATTTGTTATGAACATGCGGGTCGATGTGGTCGAGGTTTCCAGGTGAGTCACGCACGGGTTTCAGGCTCAGGCAGCCCTTTTCGCACCGCAATGGTGCGATGCTTGCGACACCTCGCCTGTCATCTTGTAGCCATTGCGACGCTCACGATCTCCTGTTCGCCCGCTGCCGAGACGGAGTCTGCACGCGCCGCGGGTGCTCATTCACAGCGCGCCGCCGCCGGCTGGCTGCGTCTGCAGCGGGATCAGTGGGATGCTGGACAGCAGGTGGCTCCGATCACGCGCGCCGAGTCGGCTCGGCGAGAGTCTCTGGAGCGGCAGGACGCAATCCGCCTTCGCGAGACATTCATGCAGGAGGAGCGCGAGCTTCAGACCTTACGACGCGTAGAGCGACAGACGAGCCAGACGGGTGGACAGGGCGGACTCGACGACCGGGCTGCTGAGCGCCGGATCCAGGGACGCCTGATCCAGCAACAACAGGCACGGGAGGGCCAGCGACTGAGGATGCGCACGGAGCGTCGCGCTCAGCCTCCCTCCCAGGGGTTGAAGGGTTGGGGTCGCCGGGCCGAGTAGCTGCGACCGAGCGGAGGGGATCCTTTAGCCAAGAAGCATCCGCGCGCGTCTCAATCGATGCAGCGCATTCAATGCGAAGAGGTTCTCCCCGCTCCGGACCCGTCTCCTCTCGGATGGGGCGGTCCAATGCCCCTCTCCAGCTTGAGCCTGCGTGGACTGCCGATCGGCTAAGGAAACGTTCAAGTCTTCAGCGTTTCCCGCCCAGTGCAGGCAGCCCTGAGCGGAACATGGCCAGGATGGCCATTCATCCCATCTCCCTAAGTGCCGGGCTCGTGATCATCGGGTTGTCCGAGACACTGCTCGGACTCGTACCACATCACATTGATGATGCCGAAGGCGAGCGCCAGCAGCACACCCAGAATCCAAGCGAAATACCACATGCGAAGGCCCTCTCGGTGATCGAAGGTCCGGGGCGCTTGGCCTCTTAACGGAGGCGACCCTGGGCCCGATCCTGGGGACGCTGATTGATTGGCCAACCTGGCCGGGAAATCAGCACCGAACGGCGAAACCCGTTTTCGCCATTCCATCACTCTCGGCCGCTCAGGCGACCGAACATGGCGGCACCTCGGGGTGGCGCCGAATGCGCCGAGCCTTTCAGCGCCTCCCGAGCTCAATAGGCCAGGTGCTCCTGCTCCTTGACCTCCTCGACTGTCACCCGGCGCCACATCTTGGCGTAGGTCCAAGTGGTGTAGGCCAGAATCAGCGGGATGAAGATCAGCGCGGCCCAGAACATGACCGTCAGGGTGAGATGGCTCGAGACGGCATCCCAAACGATCAGGCTGCTGTTGGGATCGGTCTTGGAGGGCAGGATAAAGGGAAAAAGACTGACGCCGGCTGTCAGGATGATGCCGGTCAGCGCCAGGCTGCTGGTCACCAAGCCGAGTCCCGGGCGATCGCTTGCGGCGAGCCTCAGGGTCATCCAGAGGCCGACGAAGCCGAGGACCGGAAATCCGAGTGTCCACGGATAGCTGACGTAGTTTGCCAACCAGGCCCCCGACTCCTGCACCACCTCCTTGGTCAAGGGGTTGGGCGTCGCATCCAGCGCCGGCATCGACACGACCCGGAAGCCGTCGACGCCGAGCATCAACCAGACCCCCGCGAGCGCGAACACGGCGATGCTGACCCATGCGAACAGTCTGACCGCGCCCTTGGCCCGCGAGGCGATCGGCTCGGCGGTCCGCACCTGGAGCCAGACTGCCCCGTGCATGGTGAGCATGGTGACGCTCAGGACGCCGGCCAGGAGGGCGAATGGGTGGAATAGCCCGAAAAAGCTGCCCGTGTAAAAGGGGCGCAACATGTCGTCGAGATGGAAGGGCACACCCAACAGCAGGTTGCCGAAGGCGACCCCGAATACCAGCGCGGGAACCACGCCACCGATGAAGAGCCCCCAGTCCCATGCATTGCGCCAGCGCGGATCCTCGATCTTGCTGCGATAGTCGAAGCCGACCGGCCGGAAGAAGAGGGCGAAGAGCGCCAGCAGCATGGCGAAATAGAATCCGGAGAAGGCGCTGGCGTAGACCAGGGGCCAGGCGGCGAAGATGGCACCGCCGGCCGTGATCAGCCAGACCTGGTTGCCGTCCCAGTGGGGGCCGATGGTGTTGATGATGACGCGCCGCTCGGCGTCGGTCTTTCCCATGAAAGGCAACAGGGCACCCACGCCCATGTCCATGCCGTCGGTTATGGCGAAGCCGATGAAGAGCACGCCGACCAGAATCCACCAGATGAATTTAAGGACTTCGTAGTCGATGATCATGGCCTGTCCCCCCGGGTCAGTCTTGATGTCGCTGCGGCGCGAGCGCGGGTGCCGGGCCGCCGCCGGCGACCGGAGGCGCGTCCGCCATGTCCCGCTCATGGTGATAGCGGCCGGTATGCAACGAGCTGGGTCCCTGGCGCCCGAACTTGAACATCAGAAACATCTCGATGATGAAGAGTCCGGTGTAGAAGAGGATGAAAGCCGACAGGCTGATCATCAGATGCCCGGGTGAGAGGCTCGAAGCCGCGATGCTGGTTGGCAGCACCTCGCCGATCGCCCAAGGCTGGCGGCCGAACTCGGCGACGAACCAGCCAGTCTCCGCTGCGATCCAGGGGACCGGGATGCTCCAAAGGAAGAGGCGCAGCAGCCAGCGTTTCTCCTGGATGACCCGCTTGGCGTTGTAATAGAAGCCCAGAATCAGCAGGAAGAGCATCCAGAAGCCGGCCGCGACCATCACGCGGAAGCTCCAGAAGAGCGGGGCGACCTCGGGGATCGAGTCCTTGACCGCCATCCGGATCTGCTCCTCGCTGGCCGCGGCCGGGTTCTCGGTGTAGCGTTTGAGCAAGAGACCGTAGCCGAGATCGGCCTTGTGGTCCTCGAACACCGCGCGGTTCGTGGGGGTGTCCTGTCCGCCGCGCAGGCGTTGCAGGTACTCATAGGCGACCATGCCGCTGCGGATCCTGATCTCGTGATCGTGCAGCAGGTCTTTAAGCCCCCTGACCTCCTGGTCGAGGGAACGCGTCGCGATCAGACCCAAGAGCCAGGGGACCTTGATCGCGCGGTGGGTCTCCTCATCGTCGTTGCTCGGAAAACCGATGAGCGTGAAGGCGGCTGGCGGGGGCTCGGAGTGCCACTCGGCCTCGATCGCCGCGAGCTTCACCTTCTGCACGTCCCCGACCTCGTAACCGGATTCGTCACCAAGCAGGATGACCGACAGGATCGACGCCAGGCCGAAACCGACGGCGACCGAGAAGGAGCGTTTGGCAAAGGCCAGGTCCCGGCCCTTGAGCATGTACCAGGCGCTGATGCCGAGCACGAACATGGACGCGGTGACGTAACCGGCGGCCGCCGTATGCACGAACTTGACCTGTGCAACCGGATTGAAAAGCAGATCCACGAAGCTGGTCATCTCCATGCGCATGGTCTCATAGCTAAACTCGGCGCCCACCGGGTTCTGCATCCAGCCGTTGGCGACCAGGATCCAGAGTGCAGAGAGATTGGAGCCGAGCGCCATTAGGAAGGTCACGCCCAGGTGCTGGCGCTTGGACAGCCGCTCCCAGCCGAGAAAAAAGAGCCCGATGAAGGTCGATTCGAGGAAGAAAGCCATCAGGCCCTCGATCGCGAGGGGCGCCCCGAAGACGTCGCCGACATAGTGACTGTAATAGGCCCAGTTGGTGCCGAACTGAAACTCCATGGTGAGCCCGGTGGTCACCCCGAGGGCGAAGTTGATGCCGAAGAGCTTGCCCCAGAACTTGGTCATGTCCCGGTAGATCTCCCGCCCGGTCATGACATAGACACTCTCCATGATCACAAGGATCCAGGAAAGCCCGAGTGTGAGTGGAACGAAGAGAAAGTGATACATCGCGGTCAGGGCAAACTGCCACCGCGAAAGCTCGATCATGGTGCTGTCAAGCATGGCGATCTCCCCTGGGTCGGACAGCAGAAAGGGGGAACGGCGTTCGTGCGCTCAGGCCGGTGTCCCCGACCGGGAGGGTCGCCGAGGGCCTGAGCGACGCGGGCGCGTCTGTGTGACTAGTCTAAGTGCGCCGGGCGACGTCGGAAATGATCAATCGCAAGGGGGCGGCGCTTCGGCTTCGGCCGCCCCGTCGGCCGGTGCTCGCGCCGATCGTCGCTTGACACGCCGCCAGCATGAGCGGAACGGCCCGGTCGTCAATCCACTCCCTGGTGTGCGCCGTGACCATGCGCATGATCATGAGGGGCCGCCGGGGGCAGGGGCTGTCCGCCGAGGATCGCGGTCACGGCGTGCAGTGGGTCCGATGCGCTGGTGGTGTGGACCCGGATCCCGTGGCGCGCCATGCGCTGGACGAAGCCCTGTCCGGCACCCTGGGTGACGATGGCGCTCAGCTTGAGCTCGAACAGCGGGTGATCCTCACCATGGTACTCGTGCAGCGACATCTCGCGAGGGAGATCGAGTCGCTCCACCTCGGCCGCGTCGCCATGGGCATCCGCTTCATAGATGAGAAAACGGCGCGTCTTCCCGGCATGGCCGGTGATGGTCCGGAAGTTCTGGCTGGTGACGGCGATGCGCATCGGTTTCCCCGTGCTCAACACCGCAAAAGTGCTCTCATTACTCATGGGTTTCGATTTCCTGATGGATTCAAGGAGAGGGCGACCGGCCCCGTGGATTCAGGCCGGTGCCGCTTGGGATTGCCGGAGACGCAGCGCCCAGTCCTCCATGGCCGCGTTCGCGACCGGCATGGGTGCCTCCATGAAGGTGACGACGAAGCCCCGGTCGGTCTCGGCGACCCCGATGGAGCGCGGCCGCAGGGCCAGCACCTGGGGATTCGGAAGGGTGATCCCGAAACAGAAGACCAGATTCCTCGCCGCGCGGATCCCTTTGCCGACCTGCCCCTCCGCGAGGGATCGCGTGTGGGCGAGATGGTCGAACTCGGCGATGAAGACGGCCGAAGGATGGCCCTCGATGCAGTCTCTGAAGTAGCGGCAGATTGCATCCACCGAGTCCAACGCCGTCTCGTCGCGGCCGATTTCCAGCGTATAGATCGGATACTTCTCTTCTAGCAAGGTCTGTCTCATCAAGCATTCCCGTTCGGATGATTGAACCTGACCAATTGCGGTTGCCCGGTTTGGGTGCGCCCCAAGGTCATACGACGGGCACACAGATCCGGCCGCTGCCGACAGCACGCGCGGTCTGACCGAGGAGGTGGATCACGACCAGGGTGACGATCCCCAGGAGCGCCGAACCGATCAGGGTGAAGCTCATTTGTCCGGTCAGCTCCGACATGATCAAGGACGCGGTCGTCATGACGGCGAGCGGAAAGGAATAGGCCCACCAGGACAAGGAAAACTGGAGCTTGAGAAAGCGGCCGATCTGGGTTGCCAGGAGCAGGGTCAGGAAGAGCGCGCCGTAATAGAGTACGCGTGCGAATGCATCGAGCTCCCCGGTCAGCTGCAGATAGGAGATAAACCCGGCAGCGGGCGGGGCGAGCAGGATAAAAAAGGTCGGCATGAGACGCCGGTCGATCGGCGGATGGAAAAACACCCGATAGAGGATGATGGCGAACAGCAGGATCCAGAAAAGGATACCGACGCTGAAAAAGAACCAAGAGAGCTCCACGAACCCCAGTGGCGCGCCCGCGATCGGAACCAGCACGTTGCCGACGACTGGAAGGAACCAGGCCGGGTTGACATGCTGAATCTGAAAGTGCTCATGATGGATCCAGACGCTCATGATGTAGAGCGTCAGGACGAGGTGCAGCGCGGTGCCCAAGACCCAGAGCACGCCGGCCAGGCCGAGACTGATGTGAAGCGAGGCGGTGGCGAGCAGGATGAGGCTGATCGAGATGGCCGGAAAGAAGTTGAGTTGGATTGGATGGGCCAGCTCATTGGCCACGGCGGCAGGGTAACGGAACGACTTGATCCCATAGCTGATCAGCAGGGTTAGGAAGACCAGTGCCGCGAACGCCAAGATCGCCTCTGCGATCACACCGGGTAGACCCAAGCGCGAGGCGGCCTTGTGCCAAGCGATCGATAGCCCGGCGAGCCCCATGACCATCGCAAAAAAGGCGACCGGGAGGTATTTGAGGCGTGGCGCCTCGGTCGTGTGCGACATCGGCCCCTCCGGCACAGGACAGGCGGCGGCTGAGCGCCGCAGATTGCATTACCATGCGCGCGGCAGGCGGTTCAGGGCATTGAAATTGGTCAACGCACTGACCGGCGTCACTCCTGGGCGATGCGGTTGAGGTTGGGGATGTCGAGCAGAAAGCGGTTGGGACTGGTTTCCACCAACAGGCTTTTGCGCTTGAATTCAGCGATCGTGCGACTCGCGGTTTCGGTCGTGATCCCGAGCATGGCGCCCATGTCCTCGCGGCTGAACAGCTGGCAGGCGCTGCTCTCGCGGTCGCGTACCAGACGCAGCAAGAGTCGCGCGATTCGCTGCCGCGCCGAGCCGGTGGAGAGCTCGGTCAACCAGGCGTCGGCCTCGCTCAATGCCCGCTGCCATCGCGAGAGGAGCTCGCGCTGCAGCTCGGGTTTGCTGCATCCGAGATCACGCACCAGCCGGGCAGGAAAGCGGCACACCTCGGTCGGCTGCAGTGCAACCGCGTCGTGCTGGTATCCGCCGCCCTCGATCATCGCCTCCAGCCCTAGCACGTCAGCGGTACGCGCGATGCGCACGATACGTTGGCTGCCGTCCGGGAGATACTGGACCAACTTCATGACGCCGCTGCGGACCGTGAACATGTGGTCGGCCGCGTCGCCCGTGCGGTAGAGACTGGTACCGGGCTTGAGGTTGAACTGGTCGATCGGGTCGTGGATCTCCGCGAAGTCGGTCTCGGTCAGACCGGCGAACAGGACCGATGTGCGGAGCGAGCAGTTGATGCAGTCCGCTTCCCCGGACCAAGCGTCGCGCAATGTGACACCCCTGACCATGTGCGTAGTCTGAACCTCGTCGGTCGATGCCGAAGGCGTCGAAGGGGATGCTGATTCATGGTCATCCTGGCCGTGATCAGCCCGGGGTTTTTGCCCCGCACGGGCAACGCTGAGTGCTTCAGCGTTGCCCTCAAGCCGGAGTGTAACCCATCAGTCCGCGGAGAGCATTTTGTAGCCATGGACCCACGCCGGGGCGGGTCTCAATTGCAGGCGCGGGTTGCGTACGCCCGTCACGCTCTCCAACATGCAATGCTCAGACTTCCGAATTGGCCCGCCACATGGGTCTCCCATTCACATCAAGGCACCGATGACCCTGCTCAGTCTTGACTCCGTCGCCCTGTCCTACGGCCTGCCACCGCTGCTCGAGGGGGTGTCCTTCAGCATCGACCGAGGCGAGCGCATCTGTCTCATCGGGCGCAACGGTGCCGGCAAGTCGACCTTGCTGCGGATTATCGACGGTGAGATCCAGCCCGATGCGGGGCAGGTGCGGACGTCCGCCGGGGTCAAGGTCGCGCGCCTGGCGCAGGAGATTCCACGCGGCGCGGATGGCTCCGTGTTCGAGGTCGTGGCGGCTGGACTCGGCGATCTGGGCGGCCTCCTGCGGGACTATTTCACGCTCTCCCACGGGCTGGGGGTCAGCCCGAGCGAGGACGACCTCGCCCGCCTCGCACGGGTTCAGCAGCACCTGGAGGACGGTCGCGGCTGGGCCATCGAGCAGCGGACCGAGCGTGTGATCTCGCGCCTCGGGCTCGATCCCGAGGCCCGCTTCGGCGCGCTCTCGGGCGGTCTGCAGCGCCGCGTCCTGCTGGCACGAGCCCTTGTGATGGAGCCGGATGTCCTTCTGCTCGACGAGCCGACGAACCATCTCGACATCGATGCGATCGACTGGCTCGAGGAGTTTCTGATCGATTTCCCCGGCGCCTTGCTCTTCGTCACACACGATCGACGGTTCCTGCAACGGGTCGCGACCCGGATCCTGGAGCTGGATCGCGGCCGGATCACCGACTGGCCCGGTGACTATGCCAATTATCTGCGTCGCCGTGAGGAGCGCCTGCATGCCGAGGCACAGGCCGCTGCTCAATTCGACCGCAAGCTCGCCGAAGAGGAGACCTGGATCCGGCAGGGGATCAAGGCTCGCCGCACGCGCAACGAAGGGCGCGTCCGGGCTCTGGAGGCGATGCGCCGGGAGCGTGGCGAGCGTCGCGAGCTGCCCGGCACGGCGCGGATGCGTCTGAGCGAGGCTGACCGCTCCGGCCGGTTGGTGGTGGAGGCGGAGGAGATCAGCTATGGGTGGGGCGATACCCCGGTCATCCGCGACCTCAGCACGCTGATCCTGCGCGGTGACAAGATCGGGATCATCGGTCCCAATGGGGCGGGCAAGAGCACTCTCTTGAGACTTCTGCTGGGCGACCTCGAGCCCCAGGCCGGTCGGATTCGCCGCGGGACCAACCTGCAGGCGGCCTATTTCGATCAGCTGCGTACTCAACTCGATCAGGATAAGAGTGTCCAGGACAACGTCGCGGGTGGCAGTGACAAGGTCGAGGTGGGCGGTTCGAGTCGCCATGTCTTGTCCTATCTCAAGGACTTCCTCTTCACGCCCGAGCGTGCGCGTCAGCCGGTCAAGGCGCTTTCGGGCGGCGAGCGGAATCGACTCCTGCTCGCCAAGCTCTTCACACGACCCGCCAACCTCTTGATCCTTGATGAGCCGACCAACGATCTCGACACCGAGACCTTGGAGCTCCTGGAGGACCTGCTGGTGGCATTCCAGGGCACCCTGCTGCTGGTTTCGCACGATCGTGCGCTGCTGGACAACGTCGTGACCAGCACATTGGTCTTCGAGGGCGACGGACGGGTGTGCGAGTACGTCGGGGGATACGACGACTGGGTCCGTCAACGCAGCCCCGAGCGGTCGGGGGAGTTCAAGACCACGCCGGCCGAGAGGGAGCCCGCGGCTGTGGCCCCTGCCCAACAGACCGATCAGACCAAGGTCACGCCGGGGGCGGGGAAGCTCAGCTTCAAGGAGGCCCGGGAGCTTGCCGAGCTGCCGGGCCGGATCGAGATGCTGGAGAACACGCAGTCGGGACTGCATCAGCGTCTGTCCGATCCCGCCTTTTACCAGGCCTCGGGCGATGAGGTTGCGACGGTCAGGGCGCATCTGCAGGACCTGGAGTCCGAGCTGGAGGCCGCCTATGCGCGCTGGGAGGCGTTGGAGGCGCGGCGCGGCGCATCTGCATGAGTCGGCGACATGCTGTCGCTCGCGCAGCGCATCCGTATCACGTCCTTCGAGGGTGGGCTCTCGCGACCCGCTCGGCGGATTTGTCGCGATCCGTTTCCTGATCTACCATCAACCGCCCGATCACCTTTGATTGTGCTCAGAGGATCCCGCCGTTGAAGTTCAAGGTCGACGCGTTCCGCGGCTGGAGGCACAAGTGCATCACGCTGCTCGGGATGTCCGGGGTCGGCAAGACCCATCTGTCGGAGATGTTGCGCCGCCACGACTGGTTCCATTATTCGGGCGACTACCGGATCGGGACCCGCTATCTGAATGAGCATATCCTCGATCTGATCAAGGCTCGCGCGATGCGTGATCCGTTCCTGCGGGATCTGTTGCGCCGCGACTGGATCGCCATTCACAACAACATCAAGGTCACCGACCTGGGTCCGGTCCTCAGCTTCGTCGGCAAGCTCGGCAATCCGGAGCTAGGCGGTCTTCCGCTCGGTGAGTTCAGCCGTCGCCAGGCGCTCTATCGCGAGGCGGAGATCGCAGCCATGCTCGATGTCCCTGATTTCGTTCATAAGGCACAAGCGATCTATAATTACGCCCATCTGGTCAATGATGTCGGAGGGAGTCTGTGCGAGCTCGACGAGCCACGCGTCATCGAGTTGCTGGCCAGACACAGCCTGATCCTCTACATCCGGGTGCCCGAGGAGGATGAGATCAAGCTGATCGAACGGGCGCAGGCCGATCCCAAGCCGCTCTACTATCGTCCCGATTTTCTGCGCGCGGCGATCAAAGACTATCTGTCGCTCCAGGGGCTCCACTATGTGGCCGAGGTGGACCCAAACGACTTCACGCGCTGGGTCTTTCCGCGCCTCTTCCATTCCCGCGTGCCTCGTTATGAGGCGATCGCGCGTCCCCACGGCTACACGGTCTCGTCCGAGGATGTCGCGCGGGTCCGCGACGAGCAGGATTTCCTCCAGTTGGTCGAATCGGCGATCGCGCAGACGGGGGCGCCTGCCGCCGCTTCAGAGACGCAGTGATCCAGCCCCGACACGCGGACGTCATGCCACTCGTCGCACACAATGACCTACCCACCTTCGAGCGGTTGCGCGAAGAAGGGCAGAAGATTCTGGAGCCCGATCGTGCGCTGCAGCAGGATATCCGGGAGCTGCACATCGGGCTGTTGAACATGATGCCGGACGCAGCCCTGGCCGCCACCGAGCGGCAGTTCTTCCGACTGATCGGTCAAAGTAACCAGATCGCCCAGTTTTATGTTCATCCGTTCACACTCGAGGAGCTTGCGCGAGGACCCGTGACACGTGCGTATGTGGAACGGTACTACGAGCCTTTCGGCAAGATCCGCGCTGAGGGTCTGGACGCGATGGTGATCACCGGGGCGAATGTCACGGGTCCGGACCTGGCGCGGCAGACCTTTTGGGAGCCCCTGATCGAGGTGGTGGACTGGGCCTATCGGAATGTCAGCTCGACGCTCTGCTCCTGCCTTGCCACGCATGCGGTGCTGCAGTTCCGTTACGGGCAGAAACGCCAGCCGCTCGGGGAGAAGCGCTGGGGTGTCTATGTTCACCGGGTGGTCGATCGCAGCCACCCGCTGGTGAGCACCGTCAACACCCGTTTCGATGTGCCGCATTCGCGTTTCAACGACATCAGCCGGGAGCAGTTCGAGGCGGCGGCATTGCATATCCTGGCAGAGAGCGAAGAGGCGGGTGTCCATCTGGCCGTGAGTCCGGACGGTTTCCGTCAGGTCTTCTTCCAGGGACACCCCGAGTACGACATGATCTCCCTGCTGAAGGAGTACAAGCGCGAGGTCAACCGGTTCGCCGTCGGTGAGCGGGACCAGTACCCACCGGTCCCGGAGCACTATGTTGGGCTGCAGTCGCTCGCCATCCTCGAGGAGCACAAGGAACGGATCCTCGACGCCCTGGATCAGGGGCGCGAGCTCCCGGCCTTTCCGGAGCAGCACCTGATCGGGAAGCTCGACAACACCTGGCACGACAGCGCGGAGGGGGTCGTCGGCAACTGGATGGGGCTGATCTACCAGGTCACACACAACGATCGCAAGCTCCCCTTCATGTCGCACGTCGACCCCGACGATCCGCTTGGACTCAGTTTGCGGCGGCGATGACAAAATAGGCGCTTACCGCGGTACACTGAGGTGTCGCCACCGTTATTCTCCTAACGCATTGAAAGTTAAAGATAGTTGAAAGGGGCTCTGCTTTTCCCTGCTGATCTCTGGCCAGGACAGCAGACTGACCCCGTATGTCTTCCAGCACCTTTGTGGCGCTAAAAATACAACCGTGCCCTCCCTTTCCGAGATTCGCCGATCTTTGAGTCTCGCGCTAGTTTCTTATTTTTGTGATCGGTTTGGCGAAAAAAACATGGTTTGGTGGTTGCCCTTTGTTGCATTTTGATACTAGACTTCAAATATGAGATGCAGTGTGTGACAAAAAGGAAACATCGGTTTGTCGGATCGTTTCCCCTCGCGTCATCCATAATGAGCAGCTCAACCGATCTCCCGCACGGGAGCCGGCACCCAGACAATCGAGCTCACTGAGAAGGCCTGACATGTTCAACCAAACCGAAAAAACGATCTACTACAAATGGGATCCCAAGACCTATACCGGGTTCAAGCTGCGCTATGACGCTGAGAGCGCCGCCATGGGAGGGCATTGCTGCTTCCATGTGGAGGACTGGACGTTCCGAAGCATGACCGGCGAGTGGCCGTGCGAGGATCTGGACGAGGCCCTGGAAGTCCTGAGCCACTTCTTCGCGATCGACGTCGCGCAAGAGCGGCAGCGACTCAGCGACTGGCTTCCGGTCGGTCTGGCTGCCGCAGCCTAGCTCGCGACCCCGCCCGAAATGGGCTGTCGGCCCTCCAGGCGACAGCTCCCGGTCTCGACTTGACAGGCTCGCGTCCTCAAGACATTCGATCTTGAGGATCTGCCCCTCGGTCACCTGTCCCGGCCGAGTCCGCGACCCCTCCGGCGGGTCACGCCCGCCCCACCGCCTTGTTCGCTCCAGTCTCCCGGCGCTGACCTCCGATCACCCGGCAACCGGGATTCCCTTCCTCCTCATGCTCGGCCGCGACTTTTCCAGGCTGGCATCAGGTTTGAAACGGCGAGAGCCGAAATATTAGAATGCGGTGATTGACTCGCCACGCTTCCGCGAAGGTGCCCACATGCAGGATCCCATTGCTCACTCGGACAGCACGATCGGGCAGGTCGAGGTCAAGGAAACCACCTGCTACATGTGCGCATGCCGCTGCGGTATTCGCGTCCACATGCGCGACGGTGAGATTCGTTACATCGACGGCAACCCCAGGCATCCGCTGAACAAGGGTGTCATCTGCGCAAAGGGCAGCTCGGGGATCATGAAACAGTACTCGCCCGGGCGCCTGACCAAGCCGCTGCGCCGAAAGGCGGGTGCCGAGCGTGGTGCCGCCGAGTTCGAGGCGATCTCCTGGGACGAGGCGCTGAAGATGCTCGAAGAGCGCCTCGGCCGTTTGCGGGCCGAGGACCCCAAGAAGCTCGCGCTCTTCACCGGTCGCGATCAGATGCAGGCCCTGACCGGTCTTTTCGCCAGGCAGTTCGGGACGCCGAACTATGCCGCGCATGGCGGATTCTGCTCGGTCAACATGGCCGCGGGTCTCATCTACACCATCGGGGGCTCCTTCTGGGAGTTCGGCGGGCCGGATCTGGAGCGCTCCAAGCTCTTCGTGATGATCGGGACCGCCGAGGATCACCACTCAAACCCGCTTAAGATCGCGATCTCCGAGCTGAAACGACGGGGTGGGCGCTTTGTCTCCATCAACCCGATTCGAACCGGATACTCGGCGATCGCCGACGAGTGGGTGCCGATCAAGCCTGGCACCGACGGGGCCCTGCTCTTGGCGATCTCGCACGAGATCCTCAAGCAAGGGCTGTTCGACCGCGACTTCCTGATCCGCTACACCAATGCCGCCGAGCTGGTGATCGACGATCCGTCGCGACCCGATCACGGGCTGTTCTACCGTGCCGAGATGCATGTCGAGGAGGGTTGTTTCGACCCCGAGAACAAACTTTGGTGGGATCGCAACATCGACGGCCCCATCAGCACCCATACCCCAGGCGCCGATCCCCGTCTGATGGGCAGCTATCGCCTCGACGCGGAGGGCGGCATTCCCGTCAAGCCGGCCTTCCAGCTGCTGAAGGAGCGGCTGGAGGATTGCACCCCCGAGTGGGCCGCCGACACGACCGGGATCCCGGCGGCGACCATCCGCCGGCTGGCGTACGAGATGGGCGTGACCGCACGCGACCAGAAGATCGAGCTGCCGATCCCATGGACGGATTGCTGGGACAATGAGCATCCCTCGGTGATCGGCAACCCGGTCTCCTTCCACGCCATGCGCGGGATGGCCGCCCATTCCAACGGCTTCCAGACCATCCGCGCGCTCGGTGTGCTCATGACCCTCCTGGGCACGATCGACCGCCCCGGGGGCTTTCGGCACAAGGCGCCTTTCCCGCGTCCTATCCCGCCCTGTGCCAAGCCGCCGCATGGCCCCGAGGCCGTTCAGCCAAATACCCCGCTCGATGGCATGCCGCTCGGATGGCCCGCCAAGCCCGAGGATCTCTTCGTGGATCCCGAAGGCGAGGCGGTTCGCATCGACAAGGCCTTCTCTTGGGAATACCCCCTCGCGGTACATGGGCTGATGCATAACGTCATCACCAACGCCTGGCGCGGTGATCCCTACCCCATCGACACCTTATTCCTGTTCATGGCCAACATGGCCTGGAACTCCTCGATGAACACCAGCGAGGTGCGCAAGATGCTGGTGGACAAGGATGCCCAGGGGCACTACAAGATTCCGTTCCTCGTCGTCTGCGACACCTTCGCATCCGAGACCGTGGCGTTCGCGGACCTGGTGCTGCCGGATACCAGCTATCTGGAGCGTCACGACGCCCTCTCGATGCTCGACCGCCCGATCTCCGAGTACGACGGCCCGGTGGATGCCGTGCGGATTCCGGTGCTGCCGCCCAAGGCCGATTGCAGACCCTTCCAGGATGTGCTGATCGAGCTGGCTTCGCGTCTGCGGCTCCCCGCCTTCGTCGACGGCGCGGGCCGCCGCAAATTCCGCGATTACGCCGACTTCATCGTCAACTACGAGACCTCGCCCGGCTCCGGAATCGGCTTCCTGGCCGGCTGGCGGGGCAAGGACGGCGACAAGGTGCTCAAGGGCGAGCCGAATCCGAAGCAGTGGGAGATGTATGCGAAGAACGGGTGCGTCTTCCACCATGAGCTGCCCCCGAGCTACCAGTACATGCGCAACTGGAACAAGGGTTATCTGCACTGGGCGCGCGCACACGGCATGATCCGGTATGCCGAGCCCATTACCATTCATCTCTATTCCGAGGTGCTGCAGAAGTTCCGGCTGGCCGCGCAGGGCAAATGGCCCGGGCGCCGGCCGCCCGAGCGACTGCGCCAGCGTGTGGACACCTATTTCGATCCCTTGCCGTTCTATTACCGCACGCTGGAAGACCAGTTGGTCGACACGACTCGCTACCCCTTGAACGCACTCACGCAGCGTCCGATGGCCATGTATCACAGTTGGGACGGCCAAAATGCCTGGCTGCGCCAGATCCACAGCCACAACTATCTGTTCGTCAATCCGCTGATCGGAAGGAAGCACGGATTCGCTGACGGCGATTGGATCTGGGTCGAGTCGGCCGTCGGCAAGGTGCGCTGCATGTGCCGGTTCTCCGAGGCGGTCGAGCCCGGAACGGTGTGGACCTGGAACGCGATCGGCAAGGCAAACGGCGCCTGGGGCCTCGGCTCCAAGGCCGACGAATCCCGGAAGGGCTTCCTGTTGAATCATCTCATCTCCGAGGAGCTGCCGCCCTGCGAAGCCGGTCCGCATCTGTCCAATTCCGATCCGGTAACGGGTCAGGCCGCCTGGTTCGATGTCCGGGTGCGCGTCTACAAGGCAGGTCCGGACGAGCCGCGGCTGACCTCGCCGCAATTCGATCCGATGCCGCTGCTGCCGGGGCAGGAGCCGAGGCGGGGCAAGTGGCAGGCCTACGTTGCCGGGGTGTTCGGGAAGAAGTGACCGTCTGCCGCCTGCACCGAACGCCGGCGTCCGGCCCTATCGGCCGGTCCGGCAAGTCGAAGGCCGCTCCAGGCGGATGGCCGACAACGGAGAGCTTAAGACATGACTCAACTCGCCCTGGTCATCGACCTGAACGTCTGCGTCGGTTGCCACGCATGCGTGACCTCGTGCAAGGAGTGGAACACCTCCGGCTGGGCCGGCCCCATGGTCGATGAGAACCCCTACGACGCCAGTCCAACGGGTACCTTCTTCAATCGGGTCCAGACCTTCGAGGTTGGCACGTTCCCCAACACCGAGACGGTGCACTTCCCCAAGAGCTGTCTGCATTGCGAGGAGCCTCCCTGCGTGCCGGTCTGCCCGACCGGGGCCTCGCACAAACGTCCCGACAACGGCATCGTGCTGGTCGATTACGACAAGTGTATCGGCTGCAAATACTGCGCCTGGGCCTGCCCGTACGGGGCGCGCGAGTTGGACGAGCAGCAGAAGGTGATGAAGAAGTGCACGCTCTGTATCGATCGCATCACCGATGCAACCCTCTCTGATCGCGATCGCCAACCGGCGTGCGTCCTGGCCTGTCCGACCAGTGCCAGGCTCTACGGCGATGTCCATGATCCAGATTCAGAGGTCTCGGTGGCGATCCGCGAGCGCGGCGGCTACCAACTCATGCCGGAATGGGGCACCAAGCCGGCCAATCACTATCTGCCCCGTCAAAAGATCCGGATGCATATCAGTGCAGACGAGCTCACGCGGGTCGACAACCCATTGCGCAAAGAGGATCTCACCACCTACACGGGTGAGGAGACCCTGGACGACCTGGCTTGGTAGTGCCGCGGTGCCCATCGCCGGCTGCGCCCGCGGGCTGCGTCTCCGGGTGCCGCCGACCTTCGAGGCCGGGCCGATTGCGCCGGCATGCTCACGCGATCATCGTTAGAGGATAGAGGGATACGCCGCATGCACCCTGCTTTCTCCGTCATCTTTCTGACCACGCTGCTCGGTGCCGGTCAGGGCCTGTTTCTGGCCATCTACACGGGCCAGCTCTATGCCCTCGCCCGTTTCCTCCCGAGGCAAGACGACCAGTTCTACGCAGTCGGAAGTCTGGTCGCCCTGGTGCTGCTGGTGGTCGGTCTGGGTGCCTCGTTCTTTCATCTCGGACGACCTGAGCGGGCCTGGCGGGCCGCCGCCATGTGGCGCACGTCCTGGTTGTCGCGTGAGGTCATTATCCTCCCGATCCTGATGGCCCTCGTGCTCGCCTACGGCATCGCGCATTGGATGGAATGGACACAGCCCTGGTTTCCCATCGGCGAGGCACTCGATGTCGACGCAACCCTGATCCTCGGCCTGCTTGGGACCATCGCCGCCTTCGCCCTTTTCGTTTCCACCGCCATGATCTACGCCAGCGTCAAGTTCCTCGAGGAATGGCACTCGCCCTTCACCGTCGCCAATTTCACGCTTCTGGGCCTGGCGTCCGGCTTCATGCTAGCCGCTGCCTACTCGGCCTACATCGGCAATCCGCTGGTCCCCTTCTTCGGCACCTGGGCGGTGTTCTGGACCCTGGCCGCATTGATCTCGCGTGCGGCCCATCTCATGCGCAATGCCCGGCTCCAGCACAAGAGCTCGGCCCAGACCGCCATCGGGATTCGCCATACCGCTGTGGTCCAGCAGGCCCAGGGTGCAACCGGGGGGAGCTTCAACACCCGAGAGTTCTTCCACGGGCGCAATGAGGCGACGGTCCGCTTCGCGCGCAACCTGTTCCTGACCCTGGTGTTCCCGGTCCCGATCATGCTGATCGTCGCCGCCTACCTCATCGCCTCGCCGACGCTGCCGATCCTCGCCTTCGCGATCCAGTACCTGGGTCTGCTCGCCGAACGCTGGTACTTTTTCGCCGAGGCCAAGCATCCCCAGAATCTGTATTATCAGCGTGTCGCCTGATCGAGACCCCGACCGCCCAAGCTGGCGAGGTCGGCAGTCCCGCTGCGATTAGGGTGATCGGTTGACGCATCCTTTGGTCCCTCCGAAGCCGAACCGGCCGCTCCCAGTCATGATGGTCAAGGCGATGCCCATCCCGAGCATGGCGTCGACTGCGGGAGCCCGCCGCAGCTGAGTCACCTCGGGCCAAATGCGTGCCGCGGGTCGCGGCCTCGGGCCAACGACCGGAGGATCGGGCACCGGCTTCCGATCAAGGAACGAGCGCCGCCGGGAGATCGGGCGGGGGGAGCTCCCGTTTGGGGGCGAGCCACCGGACCAGCTCGGAATCGCCGGACGGCCATTGGCCTTTCGCCTGGTTCTCCGGCTCGTTTCCGGTGAAGACCAGGTAGCTGTATTTGCCATAGTGCGGGAGCTTGCGGGCGAGTCCGGGCAGTGCGGCCGGGTCTGCGGCAGCGAGCCAGCCGATCGGCTGCCCGTTACGCCAGGCGGTGAGGACGGGGCTGGCGCTCGTGCCGTCGCCCCGGTCTTCGCCGGCGAGTCGCACCTGGCGCGTCTCGGGGTCCAGGTCGAAGCCCTGCCCCGGCTCGCTGAGCTGGTCGATCCAGCGGTTCTCCCAGCCCAGTAGCCAGACTGCGCGGTCTCTCGGTAACTCCCGGATCCTGTCGTCCCGACGCATCGCCCAGCCCGGGTGGCCGCTCAGCCAGGCCTCGGCGAGGAGCGCATAGCCGCGCTTGTATGCGGTCGGCGCGGCCGCCGGGAGGACGATGAGTCCGCGCTCAGAGCCGAACAGGTTGCTGAGCGCGACCGGTGTCTCACCAGGGAGGAGCTCGCGGAAGGCATCGAACCAGGGATCGACCGCCACCCGAACAGGCGACGAAGGCAGACTCAACCCGAAGTCGCCGCTTGCGTTGGTGAGCTCCACGGCGAGGCTGACGGGGTCGCCTGCCTCCTGGTGGACGAGCACCGGAACCCGGATCGGGAAAGGCGCATCCCCCTGCGTCTGCTCGATGCGACCCGTGACCTCGAAGAGGCCGTCTCGCGGGGTGACGGCCACCTCTGTCAGCCGCAGACGCGGCGCCCCGGTGCGGCGGGTCCAGGTCTCGAAGAAGCCCCCGAGCGCCTGATCGCTTTCGGCTTCGAAAGCCCTGCGCAGATCCTCAAAGCCGGCGACGCGGAACCGGTTGTCGGTGTAGAAGCGCCGCAGCCCTGCCTTGAAGACCTCGTCCCCGAGTCGGCGACGCAGCATGTGGAAGAGCATCGCACTCTTCCCGTAGCCGATTGCCTGTGATGCCGCACCATGGCGGCCACGGAACTCGACGAGCGGAAAATCGCTGCCGTCCCTGACGTAATCGGCGTAGTTCTTGAGCATCTCGCGCCGATACACCCAGCCCTCGCCGTTCCGCTCGCGCATCAGGTGGTCGGCCAGGTAGCTGGTCAGGCCCTCGCTCCAATTCCCTGATGCGTAATCGACGTAGACGCTGTTGCCCCACCAGTTGTGTAAGATCTCGTGGGGATAGGAGGTATGGATGATGAAGGGGAGGCGGATGACACGGGGGCCGAGCAGGGTGAAGGAGGGCATGCCGTAGCCGGTTTCCCAGAAGTTCTCGACCAGGGCGAACTTGGCGAAGGGATATGCCCCGATGAGCTCGGAATAGAGTCTGACGTAGGCCTCCGTTGCCTCGAGGTAGCGGTGCGCCAGGGCCTCGTCGGGGCCACGCAGATAGACCTGGGCCTCGAGGCCGGCTGACTGCGCCTGGTAACGCGCGAAGGGTGCCGCGATCAAATAGATGTCGTCCTGCGGCTGGGATTCGGACCAGATCGACCGCCCGCGCGCCGGGTCACCCGGCCCGGCACCCTGCGAGACCGCGGTCCAGCCGGGTGGCAGCTCGACCTCGAGCCGAAAGGATTGAAGCGTCTCCGGGATGCGCGGGTACCAGCCGCTGCCGCCGTCAAGAAAGACGCCCTCCGGGCTGATCGAGCCCCGTGACCACTCGCGTGTGCGGCCGAGCCCCTCGGCGATCTGCTCGCGCTCATGCCGGATGCGTCCGCCATAGGTCAGGCGCAGCGGGCCGGACTTGAGGACGCGCAGGCGATAGCGCGTCAGGTTCTCGAGGCGGCCCGCCGGGGTGATCTCGGCATCGCCTGCCTCAACCTTCGGATCGAGGCCCGAGTGGAGCAGAAGCGACCACTCGGTCCGGTCCTCGGGGAGGGTGAGGGTGTCTCGGACGTTGAGAATGCCGCCGTCGGGGTCGATCCGAACCTCCATTTGGTGCTCGACGAGCGGCGTGTCCGCCAAAATCTGGGCCGAGCCGAGGAGCAGCAGGCTTGAAACGATCAAGTTTCGCATCAGTGTCAGGTCCGGTTGGTCGACGGGTTAGGAGCGCGAGCGCGTGTCTGTGGCAGTGTCGGTATGTCCATGCGCCTTGTCCATCAACATGCGGGCCGAGTCGGCTCATGACCACGGGGGAACCTTTTCGTGTCGCATTCCCACCTTCTCGCGTTCGCCGCCGCCGGCTTCTTCGTGTCCGGCGCTTGCGCCGGGCCGGGCACCCCGTCGCAAGCGACATCCATCGCCGGAATGGTTCCGCAGGAGGAGCCTGACCCGAAGACCCGGGTCGTCGATCTGTCCACCCTCCAGGACATGCAAGGGCTCCTCGACCGAATCGCGGACCGTCGGGTGGTCTTCATCGGCGAGAGCCATGACCGCTACGAGGACCATCTGAATCAACTGGCGGTGATCCAGGGTCTGCATCGGCGCGGCAAGTCGCTGGCCATCGCTGCGGAGTTCTTCCAGCAGCCCTTTCAGGAAGCGGTGGATGACTACATCGCGGGCGCGATCAGCGAGAGCGAGTTTCTTCGGCGCACCCAGTACTTCGACCGCTGGCGCTTCGACTATCGACTCTACCGCCCGATCCTGCGCTTCGCGCGCGCGGAGGCCATCCCCGTCATCGCCCTGAATCTCGAGGCCGAGCTGACCCGGCGGGTCGGTGAGGTGGGCATTGCGGGACTGACCGACGAGGAGCGGGCGAGGATTCCCACCGAGATCGACCGCAGCGACCCGAAGTATCGGGAACGCATCGAGAAGGTCTTCGCGATGCACCCGAGCGACGGTGGGCAGGACATCGAGCACTTCATCGAGGTGCAGCTCCTCTGGGACGAGGGGATGGCGGCCCGTGCGGCCGACTACCTCGAGGCGCACCCGGATCGCACGCTCATCGTGCTCGCCGGCTCGGGTCATGTCGAGTACGGTCAAGGCATCCCCAAGCGGTTGACCCGGCGGATCGACGTCCCGACGGCGACCATCCTTAACGGTACCCAGCGGTCGATGGATCCGGCCGCGGCGGATTTCTTCCTTTATCCCCGGGAGATCGGGCTGCCCGCGTCCGGATTGCTCGGGGTGATGCTGGAATCGAGCAACGGTCAAGGCGGCGCGCGGATCCAGGGCTTTGCTGAATCCAGTGGCGCGAAGGATGCCGGGATCAAGGAAGGCGACCGCATCGTGCGGATCGGTGAGCAGCCCGTGGCGGCCTACGCCGACGTGCGGATCGCCCTCGTCGATCGCCGTCCCGGCGAAACGCTTCCGGTCGAGGTGCTGCGAAAACGCCCGATCGGGGCAGACGAGCGGCTCAGCTTCGACGTCCAGCTGCATTGAGACGGATGCGCCCCGAGCTTCGTCGCGGACCTGGAGCTGGTCCCCGGGCCGTCGCGACAGCCGCCTGAGACGGTCCTTCAGCGGACCCAGTCGATCAGATGCTGCAGCGGGTCGGTGTCGGGTCCCGGGCTGATCGCGCGCCCGCGCAGGGTTTGGCCGGCGCGTGCCACCGAGTCCGGATCGCCGCTGATAAGCGGATGCCAGGCGGGAAGCGGTCTGTTCTCGGCGAGCAGGCGATAGGCACAGGTCTCAGGCAGCCATTTTGCGCGCTCCAGCTCCGCCGGATCCAAGGTCACACATTCAGGCATCCGGCGGGCGCGGTTGGCGTAGTCGCGACACTGGCAGGTCTCCAGATCGAGCAGCGCGCAGGCGACGCGCGAATAGATGATGTCCCCGCTGTCTTCATCCTCGAATTTCTCAAGACAGCATTTGCCGCATCCGTCGCAGAGCGATTCCCATTGGCCGCGGGTCATACGTGAGAGCGGGGTGCTCTCCCAGAACCGGTCGCCGGACCGACTCCGATCTCGATCACTGTCGCTCATGTCAGGGCCCCTGCCGGTCCGACCGAGCATGACCCATCCCTGTCCAAGCGCGGACCGCTCGGCGGTGGCCAGAAAAAACAGCGATTGGTCCTTGACATCCGTATAGGAGCTCCGGCCTCGACACTGGGTAGGTTGTGCACATGGACATGGTTTGTTCAACGAAAAGTCATGGGTATCGGGGCGATCTCGATCGATTGGGGCGATGAATATCGTAAGCCACTGTTCTAAAAATTAATGCCATTCTCGGTACGGATCATTCAAGGACACGCAACGAGCGGTGCCAGGGCCGCTCGGATTGCGGATCGCGTCATCCGTCCACAGACTTATCCACAGAATCGCCGAATGCGCAACGCTGCGCCGCCGGATTCCTTGACCTCTCGGCGCAGCGGATCGCGCCCTGCGATCCGACAAAAACCGCGCTCGAGCGGTTCAGAGGTTCGTCTTCGCCAGGTCCGGCGCAGGATGGCGTGCCGGTTTCTGGTCAGGATGGCGAGCAGGCCACCACCGCATTAAGATAGCAGCTTCAGATTCGGCGTTATGCGAGCCAAGGCGTCCAAGTCAGGTGATGAGACGATGCCGCAGACTCTGATCGATACCCCCTTCGGGCCGATCGGCATCCGCTGGCTCGGCGAGACCTTGACCGGCGTCGACCTTGACCCGCCGGTCGAGCGCGCCGAGGGCGGGTATGCGACTGTGCCGCCCTCCATCCAGCGTCAGTTCAGCGCCTACTTCGAAGACCGCTCCGGCTTTGACCTGGCGGTGGCCTTGGCCGGTACCGCATTCCAAGAGCGGGTCTGGGATGAGCTGCGTCGGATCCCGCCGGGCAAGACGCGCACCTATGGCGAGATCGCAGGACTGCTCAGGAGCAGTCCGCGCGCAGTCGGGCAGGCCTGCCGTGCCAATCCCTGTCCGATTGTGGTTCCCTGCCACCGCGTGGTCGCGAGCCGGGGTCTGGGCGGGTTCTCCGGCGATTCGAGCGGGCGCAAGCTGGCGGTGAAGCGTTGGCTGTTACGTCACGAAGGGGTCGCCGACCTCTCAACCGCGTCCCGAGCAACAACCAAGTTTTGAGCGGAGACTATGCACTTGGCGGAACCGAGAGCTTCGTTGTTGACGCGGCTCGCTTTGTGAACACTCAGGCACTGCAGCCGGGTCTGCCACCGTGCCCTTGGGTTCGTTGCAAGGTTGAGGTCGGGCGGGAGCCGTGCATAGCGTGCCGGATGCGGTTCAGTGCCTGACGACTCCGCGATCATCGAAGGTTTTGCCGACGCCCTCTGGCTCGAGCGCGGCCTGAGTCCGAACACGCTCTCGGCCTACCAGTCTGATCTCAGGGCCTTCGCCGACTGGGTCGCAAGGGAGCGCGGGCGCTCCCTGAGCATGGCGCAGCGGGTCGATCTGCTCGACTATCTCGTCGTGCTCTCGCAGCGCGGGCGCAAGCCAAGGTCCAGCGCACGTCTCTTGTCCTGTCTCCGCCAGTTCTATCAGTATCTCCTGCGACGCGGGGTGATTCGAGACGATCCGAGTGCGCGGCTGGACGCACCCAGGCTCGGTCGCCCTCTGCCCAAGAGTCTGAGCGAGTCGGAGGTCGAGGCGCTGCTCAGCGCACCCGACACGGCCGAGCCGCGGGGGCACCGCGATCGGACCATGTTGGAGGTGCTGTACGCGAGCGGCCTGCGGGTCACCGAGCTGGTGACGCTCACATCCGGCCAGGTCGGCCTCAACCAGGGTGTCGTCCGCATTGTCGGAAAGGGGGGGAAGGAACGATTGGTCCCGCTGGGCGAGGAGGCCGTGTCCTGGCTGCGCGACTACCTCCGGGGCCCGCGCCGCGAGCTCCTGGGCGGGCGGGTCACCGATTATCTCTTCCCCACCAGCCGCAGCGAGTGCATGACGCGTCAGGCATTCTGGCTCCTGATCAAGCGGTACGCGCTGGAGGCGGGCGTCTTCAAGCCCTTGTCCCCTCACACCCTCCGCCATGCCTTCGCGACGCATCTGCTGAACCACGGCGCGGACCTCCGGGTGGTTCAGATGCTCTTGGGACATAGCGACCTTTCAACCACACAGATCTACACCCATGTTGCGCGGGAGCGGCTGAAACAGCTCCATGCGATCCATCATCCGCGTGGCTGAGGGTCGTCGCGGCGTTTCGCGCCACGTATTTTTCCCGCAGAATAACGGCCCTGTGCTGCAACAGCCCCGGATTGAGAGGATCCCTATGCCGTCGTTTGACATCGTCTCGGAGCTCGACCTGCAGGAGGTCCGCAACGCACTGGATCAGGCCAATCGGGAGATCGGAACCCGTTTCGATTTCAAAGGCATCAAGGCGAGCTTCGAGCTGCTCGACGCAAAAATCCTGATGACGGGGGAGCAGGAGTTTCACCTGCAGCAGATGATGGATATCCTCCGGCAGAAGTTGGTCAAACGCAAAGTCGATCTCGCCTGCCTCGACCCCGGTGATCCGGTGTCAAGCCTCAGCGCCGCGCGTCAGGAGATCGCGCTCAAACAAGGCGTCGACAGCGAGACCGCCAAGCGCATGGTCAAGGCGATCAAGGGCGGCAAGCTCAAGGTCCAGGCCCAGATCCAGGGCGACCAAGTGCGGGTCACAGGCAAGAAACGTGACGACCTGCAGGAAGCCATCGCTCTGCTGCGCGGCGAGGACTGGGGTCTGCCGATTCAGTTCACCAACTTCAGAGATTGAAACCTTCATGACCAAGCCAATGCTCCGCTCCTCTGCGCTCGTCTTCGTCGCCCTGATGTCTGCCGCCAGCGCCCTGTCTGCGTCGCCGGAGAAGGCGATTCGCGATGCCTTGAGCAAGATCGTGCCCGACATCGAGATCGACAGTGTCTCGGCATCTCCCGTGCCAGGGCTCTACGAGGTGATGGTCGGGACCCAGCTCATGTACGTCACCGCCGACGGACGCTACTTCGTCGACGGGCGGATCGTCGATCTCAAGACGCGGGCCGACCTAACCGAGCCGCGGCTCTCCGAGGTGCGCAAACGCCTGGTCGACGGCGTCGGAGAGTCTCAGATGGTGGTCTTCGGTCCGGCGGATGCCAAGCACACGGTCACTGTCTTCACCGACGTCGAATGCGGATACTGTCGCAAGCTCCACAGCCAGATCGACGAGTATGCGAAGGAGGGCATCCGGGTGCGTTACCTCTTCTTCCCGCGCGCCGGCCAGGGAAGCCCGTCCTATACCGAGGCCGTGTCGGTCTGGTGCGCAGGCGATCCGGGGGCGCAGCGAGAGGCGATGACCGCCGTCAAGGCAGGGAAGTCGATCCCGGCGAAGACGTGCAAGAACCCGGTCGACGCTCACATGGATCTCGGGAGCCAGCTCGGCCTGCGCGGGACGCCGGCCATCGTGACCGAGACGGGTGAGTTGATCCCCGGATACGTGGAGCCCAAGCGTCTTGCGGCGCAGCTCAACGGGATGTCCGGTTCCTGACAGCGTCGCCCGACACCAGGTTGACGGTGGGTTAGGCGCCTTCCCCTTGAGACGCGACGCGGCCTCGCCCTTTCGGCTCGAATATGCCTGGCGAACCGATCGCGGGCGCGTGCGGTCCGCGAACGAAGACGCCGTGCTGGTTCATCCGGAGCTTGGACTCCTGATCGTGGCCGACGGTATCGGGGGTGCCCGGGCAGGCGAGGTCGCGAGCGCCCTGGCGGCCGAGGTGATCGGCGAGCGCTTTCGCTGTCGTGCAGTGCCCCTGGCCAATGCCGAGGCGGCGAGGCGTTTTGCGGAGGCGGCGATCGAGGAGGCCAACGCCGTCGTTTGGCGTTTGGGGCAAGCCGATCCCGAGCGGGCCGGGATGGGCACCACGGTCGTTTTGGGCGCCGTCCTCTCCGACCGGCTGGTCTTCGGCTATGTTGGGGATTCGCGCCTCTACCGCTTGCGCGAGGGCCGATTTGAGCAAGTCTCGCGCGATCATTCCTTCATCCAAGAGGTGGTTGACCAGGGCTTGTTCCGATCGCGTGAGGATGCCATCCGCCACGGGATCGGGGAGAATCTCCTGACCCGTGCCCTGGGATCGTCGGCTCGTGTCGACGTCTCCTCCGGCAGTCTCGCTCTCGCGACTGGCGATCTGTTTCTGTTGTGTACCGATGGCCTCACCGGAATGGTCCCGGACGACTGGCTGTGTCAGGTCCTCATGGCCAGCTCCGGCAATGCCCTCGACCCTGCCGCCGAGGCCTTGATTCGCTTGGCCAACGAGCGCGGCGGAGCGGACAATATCACGCTCGCGCTGCTGCGGGTCGGGGCGCGCTCGGATGGAGCAGCGGCCGAGCCGCCGGATGGTTGAGGCACGCGATGCGGGTGGTCGAAGCGCAGCCTGCCGGTCCTTTCGGCACTCAGGGGCGATGGCTCGAGCCGGATGGCTCCTCGACCTCCAGGAGCGCCCTCAGCCGATAGACGGTCTCCAGCGCCTCGCGGGGCGTCAAGGCATCCGGGTCGATCGTCTGGAGCGCCGCGCAGACGGGGTGCGGTGGCCCGGGCTCGGGATCCGGGGCAAACAGGGAGAGTTGCACGGCGCCGAGCTCGGCGTGTCGCCGAGCCGCGGTTTCCAGCTCAAGTAGACGCTCCCTCGCGCGCCGAATGACGGCCTTGGGCACGCCTGCGAGTGCGGCGACCGCCAGCCCATAGCTCTGATTGGCCGGGCCTTCACGCAGGGCATGCATGAACACGATCCGGGCCCCGTGCTCGACCGCGTCCAGATGGACGTTGGCGATCCCCGGGCATTCCTCCGGCAGGGTCGTCAGCTCGAAATAGTGGGTGGCGAAGAGGCTGAAGGCGCCGATGCGCGTGGCCAGCTCCACGGCACAAGACCAGGCCAGTGAGAGTCCGTCGAAGGTACTGGTGCCGCGCCCGACCTCGTCCATCAGCACCAGGCTGTGGTCGCTCGCGTTGTTGAGGATGTTGGCGGTCTCCTCCATCTCCACCATAAAGGTCGACCGCCCCCCCGCCAAGTCGTCCGATGCGCCGATCCGCGAGAAGATGCGGTCGATCGGTCCGATGCTGGCCGATCGCGCTGGGACGAAGCTCCCGCTGTAGGCCAGCAGGACGATCAAGGCGTTCTGGCGCATATAGGTGGATTTGCCGCCCATGTTGGGTCCGGTGATGACCAGCATCCGGCGGTGGCGGTCAAGGCGCAGCGCGTTCGCGATGAAGGGGGTGTCGAGGACCACCTCGACCACCGGGTGGCGTCCGTCTTCGATCTCGATGATCGCCCCGTCGGTCAGACGTGGCCGAGACCAGTCCAGCGCCTGTGCGCGCTCTGCCAGATTGGCCAGTACATCCAGGGTCGCGATCGCCCCGGCGCTGCGCTGGAGTGGCTCGAGCCATTCTGCCAGCTGTCGGAGCAGGTCCGCATACAGCGCCTTCTCCCGCGCCAGTGCGCGCTCGCGGCTGCTCAGCACCTCATCCTCGAAACGCGTGAGCTCAGGCGTGACATAACGCTCCACACCCTTGAGCGTCTGGCGCCGGATGTAGTCTGCCGGAACCTGCTCTGCCTGGCTCCGGGCAAGCTCGATGTAGTAGCCGTGGACCCGGTTGTAGCCGACCTTGAGCCCGCTGAGCCCCGTGCGCTCGCGCTCTCGGGCCTCAAGATCCAACAGGAACCGGTCGGCGTTACTGGAGAGCGCCCGCAGTCGGTCGAGCTCCGGGTCGAACCCCGAGGCAATCACCCCGCCATCGCGGATCAACACGGGCGGTTGCTCGAGAATGGCATGACGGAGCAGAGCCAGGACCTCGGGATGGGTCCCGATCTCGTTCTCGAGGGCTTGGAGCAGCGGGTCGTCGCATCCCTCGAGCGGCCCGCGCAGGCGGGGAAGCACGGCCAGCGCGTCGCGCAGCACGGCGAGATCGCGCGGGCGTGCCGAGCCGAGCGCGACGCGTGAGTGAATGCGCTCAAGGTCCCCGATCTCGCTCAGGACGGTCCGCAGCTCGGTGTGGACGCCGGTCTCGATCAGGGTCGCGATGGCGGCATGGCGCGCCTCGACGTCCGAGCGGGCGCGCAGTGGCCGACCCAGCCAACGCCGCAGCAAACGGCTGCCCATGGCGGTCGCCGTCCGGTCGAGCACGCCGGCCAGGGTCTGCTCCGGGCGCCCCCCCAGGCTCTCCGCGATCTCCAGGTTGCGCCGGGTCGCGGCATCGAGGAGCAGGGCCTCGTCGCGCTGCTCCGTCGTAAGCCCGCGGAGATGCGGCAGCGCGGCGCGCTGGGTGTCGCGGACATACTGCAGCAAGCATCCGGCTGCGCCCACTGCCAGCTCGAGGGCCGCGCAGCCGAAGCCCTTGAGGTCGCGCGTACCGAACTGATCACAGAGCAGCCGCTCGCCCGAGTCCCGGTCGAAGTGCCAGCTCGGGCGCCGGGTGACACCACGATCGATCCGCAGTGACTCGGGGAGCCGGCTGTCCTCGGAGACCAGGATCTCGGCCGGCTTCATACGCTCGAGCTCGCTGGCGAGCCCCTCCCGGGTCGTCACCTCCAGGACCGAGAAGCGCCCGCTGGAGAGCTCCAACACCGCGAGGCCGAAACCGTCGCGACCCTCCGCAACGGCGCCCAGGAGGTTCTCGCGGCGCTCGTCGAGCAGCGCCTCATCGGTCAGGGTGCCCGGCGTGACCACCCGGACCACCTGGCGCTCGACTGGACCTCGGCTCTTCGCCGGGTCACCGATCTGCTCGCAGATGGCCACCGAGACGCCCTGACGGACCAGGCGCGCCAGATACGCCTCCGCCGCATGGTACGGCACCCCCGCCATCGGGATCGGGCGGCCCGCCGACTGCCCGCGTTTGGTCAGGGTGATGTCCAACAGCCGTGCGGCCCGTTCCGCATCCTCGTAGAACAGCTCGTAGAAGTCGCCCATCCGATAAAAGAGCAGTATGTCGGGGTATTCCGCCTTCAGACGGAGGTACTGCTGCATCACGGGCGTGTGCGCGCTCAGGTCTGCTTTGTCCATCAAAGACATCGGCGAGATCACCACCGGTCGGTGCTCGATACTCACTCGAGTCTAACAGAGCCGCCCGAGCGGGGCTCCGATGGGCGACGTTCCGGGCCGGTCGGCCGGGCAGCCCCCCAACCCCTGAGCCGCCCGGATCCGCCCCTGATGCGACGCCTGACGAGCAGCTGACGTGGCTCAGGCTGTCCCAGCCCCAGCAGTCAGGCGTGAGCGTGCCCGACCCGCCGTGCTTGACGCACCCTGATCCCTCCGCCTAGCCTTCCCACAGGTTCAATGCTGCCGACGGCAGAGGTCTCGATCTTGACGATGCATATGCTGCGTGGGGCGATACAGCCCGGCGCCCATTCACGGAAGACGCGGCGGTGAGCGTCGTTGCGGTCGTGGGCAACAAGGGTGGCACTGGCAAGACCACCTTGTCGTTGAATCTGGGCGCGGGCCTCGCGCAGCGCGGATCGGTCGTGATCGTCGACGCCGATCCGCAGCAGTCGGCCTACCAGTGGCGGCTGGTCGGTGACGCGGGCGGCGGCCTTCCCGCCGTGGTGGCCGCGGCATTCGGACTGGACAAGACGGTGCTGGCCCTTCGCGACGTCCATGCGCACGTGGTCATCGATTGTCCGCCGTCCATCAAGGCACCGCAGACCGAGCACGCCTTGCGGCTGGCGGACCATGCCCTGATACCACTGCAACCCTCCCCGATGGACCTCTGGGCGACGAGTCACATTGCCCGCATCATCGAGAAGCTGCGCCCGGAGAACCCGCGGCTGCGTGCGCTGATCGTGATGAGTCAGATGGAGCCGCGCACGACGCTCTCGAGGCTGATGCCGGAGGCGGTCTCCGAGCTGGACCTGCCGGTTGCCCGTACCTCATTGCAGCGTCGTTCGATCCATCGCCTCTGCGTCCTGGAGGGGCGCAGCATCTTCCAAACGGGCCGGCGCGGCGCCGCGGCGGCTGCCGAGATCAACGATCTGATTGCGGAGATCTTCGACCATGACCACGACCAATAGGACCCGCACAGAACGCCGGTTGGTGGATTCCATCCGCAAGGCCAAGAGCGGCGTCGAGCAGCCGGCCGAGGCGGCCGCCGTGTCCGCGTCCATGCCCGCGGAAGCACGCGCACCGTCGCCCGCTCGGGGACCGAGCCGTTCCCGATCCGCCGACAGTGCGACGGCCTCGGTCAGGCCTGCGTCACACAAGGGTCCGGCCGCGAGCGACCCGGCAAGCGCGGCGTCGCGGGGGGGCGCCCAGAGGGGTGGACGGGTCTGGCCCGACTGAGGGTCTTCGGCCGGTCGGCAGTGTCAGGGCGCGGGTGCATCGATCCGAGGCCGGCCTCGTCACCCTTCGCCGGGTGTTGGGCACCGGCGTCGCCTTCCCGGTACAATGCGGTGATGCAGCGCGATTTCAGGGTTCCGTCTCTCTACAAATCGCTCCTCATGCTGGCACTCGTCTTCGGGCCCTTTTACTGGCTGGCCTTCACCGAAGATGGTCAACGGCGGACCGATCTGGCCTTGATGTCCGTGCTTGGGAAACCCCAGCTCAACGCGGCCATGGACGCGTTCACCAGCGGCTTGACCGAGTCTCAGGTTCGCGAGACCTTCCCGAAGCTTCGGTTCCAGTGCGCGGACGGGGCGAATCCGTTCGGTGATCGTCTGTGCGGAGCCGAGATCGGCGCCTTCAACGGCATACCAGCATCGTCTATGACCGTCTTTTTGACAGGCGGATCCCTTCGCGCGGTCAAGTTGTCTTATCGGCGCGCATACCATCATCGGATGCGGGAGTGGGTCGAGGGGCGGGTCGGCGCTGCGGGTGATCGAGGTGGGGAAGGGAGCGCCTTTCAAATCGAGGATGGCGTCGCCGTCTGGGCGGTCGCCGACGGTCTGCTGGCGATGCGCGATGGGGTGTTGACGCGCGAAGACGATCCGGCCCTGCTCTGGCTCTCGCAGGCCGCCCTCGCTCGGCGGGGCGGCGCGCGCGCGTCGAGTCAGATCCCGTTCAACTGATCCCAGAAGAGCTTCAGCGAGATCAGGATCGAAGCGCCGACTAGGATGGGCCGCACCAGGACGGCACCATGTTTCAGCACCAGGTGGGACCCCAGCCAGGCGCCGATCAACTGGCCCATCGCCATCGCGGCCGCCAGGGTCCAGATCACCTGTCCGCCGATCACGAAGAAGATGAGCGCTGCCAGGTTGCTGGTGAAATTCAGCAGCTTCGTGTGCGCGGTCGCGCGGCGCAGGTTGTACCCCAGCAGCGCCACATACCCCATTGCGAAGAAGGTGCCGGTGCCGGGGCCGAAGAAGCCGTCGTAGAACCCGACGCCGACCCCGACCGTCATGGCGAACGCCGGGGTCCTGAGGCGCTGGTGCGAATCCAGATCCGAGACCCGTGGCGAAAAGAGGAAGTAGAGCGCGAAGCCGATCAGCAGCCCCGGGATCAGCCGCTGCAGCGCCGCGCTGTCGATTTGTTGGACCAGGAGCGCCCCGAGTGTTGCGCCGACAAAGGTGCAGGCGACCGTGAAGGCAGCCTTGCGGGGCTCGATCATTCCCTTGCGTATGAAGTGCACGGTCGCGGAGCCACTGCCGAACACCGCCTGTGCCTTGTTGGTCGCCAGACTCTCGAGCGGGCTCAGCCCGGCCCACAGGAGGGCCGGAATGGTGATCAGACCACCGCCGCCGGCGATCGCGTCGACGAAGCCGGCCAGCAGAGCGAGCCCGAACAGGATCGAGGCGATCTCGGGGAAGCCCACTCAGGTCTCCGTCTTGAGCCCGATGCAGCCGGGCGGACCTGCCGCCTGGGGCAGAGCCGGGCCGAGGAGCCGGCTAGGAGAGATCCATGGGCTGCTCATGCCTGCCTCCTGGGGTTCCATTGAAATGCACAGACTTGGTCACAATCTGCCCGCTCTTACCTCATGACCAGCAGCCCGATCCCATCATCCAAGATGTCCGCTCTCTCCGTCCAGCAGCTCACCAAGGTCTACAAGGGGGGGTTCCAGGCGCTGAAAGGGATCGATCTGGAGGTCGAGGAAGGGGACTTCTTCGCGCTCTTGGGTCCGAACGGGGCAGGCAAGTCCACCTTTATCGGCATTCTCGCCTCGCTGGTGAACAAGACGGCAGGGCGCGTGACGGTCTTCGGCGAGGATCAGGATCGCGAGCCCGAGCGCGTCAAGTCCTGCATCGGACTCGTACCGCAGGAGTTCAACTTCAATCTGTTCCTGCCGGTCGTCGAGGTGGTGGTCAATCAGGCCGGCTACTACGGCATCCCGCGCCGCGAGGCCAGGCTGCGCGCCGAGCGCTACCTCAAGCTGCTCGATCTCTGGGACCGCCGCGACACCGAGATGCGCAAGCTCTCCGGCGGTCTCAAGCGCCGCCTCATGATCGCCCGGGCCTTGGTCCATGAGCCCCGCCTGCTGATCTTGGACGAGCCGACCGCGGGCGTGGATATCGAGATCCGCCGCTCGATGTGGGGCTTCTTGCGCGAGCTGAATGCCCGCGGCACGACCATCATCCTCACGACGCATTATCTGGAAGAGGCCGAGAGCCTTTGTCGCAACATCGCCATCATCAACCACGGCGAGATCGCGGAGCTGACCAGCGTGACGTCCCTGCTGAATCGACTCCACACGGAGACGTTCGTCCTGAACCTCAAGGGCCGGATCTCGGAGCTCCCCCAGCTCGGCGGCTTCGTGCTCCAGCACCTGGATGACTGCACGCTGGAGGTCGAGATGAGCCGGGAGCACACCATTAACGGCCTCTTCGAGGCCCTCTCCAGAAACGGCATCGAGGTGATCAGCCTGCGCAACAAGCAGAATCGCTTGGAGCGTCTCTTCCTGGACATGGTCGAACGTCGCGGCGGTGCGGCCAGGCCTGAGTCCGAGGAGGCCGCGTGAGTCGGCACGGGGTCGGGTGGCGTCGCTACTGGATCAGCTTCCAGACGATCTTCCTCAAGGAGATCGTGCGGTTCTCGCGGATCTGGGTCCAGACCATCCTGCCCTCCGTCATTACCACCACACTTTACTTCGTGATCTTCGGGCGGCTGATCGGGGAGCGGATCGGCACCATGGGGGGGCTCGATTATCTCGACTTCATCGTGCCGGGACTGGTGCTGATGGGCGTTATCACCAACGCCTATTCCAACGTCGTCTCGTCGTTCTACAGCAGTAAGTTCTCTCGCTACATCGAGGAGCTGCTGGTCTCGCCGGCGCCCAACTGGGTGATCCTGGCCGGCTATGTCGCGGGGGGTGTCGCCCGCGGGCTGGTGGTCGGCACCGCCGTCATGCTGGTCGCCATGGCCTTCACCGAGGTCCGGGTCCATAGCCTTGCCGTGACCATGCTGATGTTCACCATGACCGCGGTTCTGTTCGCGCTCGGCGGCTTCATCAACGCCATCTATGCGAACAGTTTCGACGACATCTCCATCGTTCCCACCTTTGTGCTGACGCCCCTGACCTATCTGGGCGGTGTCTTCTATTCGATCGACCTGCTCCCGGGGTTCTGGCAGGGTGTGTCACTCGCCAATCCGGTCCTCTATATGGTCAATGCCTTCCGGTACGGACTCCTGGGCGTGAGCGACATCCCGGTCGGCATCGCCTTCGCAATCATCGCCGTTTTCATCGTCGTGCTCGGGGCGTTTAGCCTCGAGCTGTTGCGCCGCGGTGTGGGAATCAAGACCTGAGGGTCGGCCTTGCCACGGCGCGGATGGGTTGCACAGGGGGGCGCCACATCTCTCCAGGGCCCCGGCAGGTTGTATCCTCGCGCTCCAAGTGGGACCATAAGCAGCTGAAACTTGCACAAAAGGATCGGCCGCCTGTGTCCGAAGGATTACCCCGTGTGTCTCTGTCGTCGTTGAGGGCTCCGCGATCCGGCTCGGCCGGACTCCTCGCTTCTGTCGCCGCGCGGAGGCGCTGAAGTGGCAAGACGCCCACGCCGCACGACCGTGCGCAAGCGACGCGGGATCGGTGGATTCGTGTTTCGATGGGCGCTGCTCGTCGCGCTGGTCGTCGGGTTCGCCGCCACCCTCTACGGCATCCATCTCGATCGAGTCGTTCGCGGGAAATTCGAGGGGCAGCGCTGGGCACTCCCGGCGCGTGTCTTCGCGCGCCCGCTCGAGCTGTATGCCGAACGGCCGCTGCTCCCCGAGCAGCTTGAGGCTGAGCTGGACCGCCTGAGCTACCAGCGCTCCGCTGTCCCGGACGTGCCCGGCAGCTACAGTCGCGAGGGCGAACGATTCCTGGTTCGCACGCGGCCGTTCCGCTTCTGGGATGGTCAAGAGCCCGGGCGCTTCCTGGACATCCGCCTGAGCGAGGGGCGCTTGGCGGAGCTGGCTGACGCGGATGGTGGCCTGCCTCCGGCGTTGGTGCGCCTGGACCCCATGCTGATCGCCAGCATCTATCCGACCCACAACGAGGATCGGGTCCTGGTTCGTCGCAAGGACATCCCCGATCTCCTGGTCCGGACACTGATCGCAGTCGAGGACCGCAGCTTCTATCACCATCTGGGGGTGGATCCACGCGGGATCGCACGCGCCGCCTTCAGCAACCTGCGGGCAGGTAGCGTCGTGGAGGGCGCGAGCACCCTCACGCAGCAACTGGTCAAGAATTTCTACCTGACTGCCGACCGCACCTTCGAGCGCAAGCTCAAGGAGGCGGTGATGGCCCTGTTGCTCGAACGCCGCTACAGCAAGGACGAGATTCTGGAGGCCTATGCCAACGAGATCTACCTCGGACAGGACGGCAGCCGGGCCATCCATGGGTTCGGGCTGGCTGGCACCTTCTTCTTCAACAAGCCGCTCCAGGAGCTCGGGATCCCGGAGACCGCGCTCCTGATTGGCCTGGTCCAGGCGCCGTCGCACCTGGATCCGCGGCGTTATCCGGATGTGGCGTTGAAGCGGCGAAATCTGGTCTTGGATCTCATGGCACGCGACCGCGTGATCAGCAGTGCCGATGCGCAGGCGGCCAAGGAGGCCCCGCTGGGGCTCGCCGAAGGCGGTGGGCGTCCGGTCGGCGAGTATCCCGACTTCATCTCCCTGGTACGCCGTCAGTTGCAGCGCGACTATCGTGAGGAGGATCTCCGATCCGAGGGCTTGAACATCTTCACCACCCTTGACCCGCTGGTCCAGGCCGAGGTCGAGAAGTCACTCCCGGTGCGGCTCGCCGCACTGGAGCAATCGCGACGCATGTCGTCCGGCTCGCTCGAGGCCGCTGCGGTGATCACATCCGTGGCGCAGGGTGAGGTGCTTGCCCTCGCGGGCGGTCGCGAGCCGGGGTACGCGGGGTTCAATCGCGCCCTCGACTCGGTGCGCTCGATCGGCTCGCTGGTCAAGCCGGCCATCTATCTTGCGGCCTTGTCGAAGCCGGAGCGCTACTCCCTGACCACCAGTCTGCAGGACAGCCCGGTCAGCATGCGGGTCGGCGACAAGATCTGGACACCGAAAAATTACGACCATCGCGTGTATGGGGCGGTGCCCCTGCATCGCGCCCTCAGCAGCTCGCTGAACCTGGCGACGGTCAACCTCGGGTTGGCTCTCGGTCTCACCGAGGTGACCGAGACCCTCTATCGGCTCGGCGCGCAGCGACGTATCACCAAGGTTCCGGCCATCCTGCTCGGCTCCGTATCCATGTCGCCTCTTGAGGTGGCACAGGTCTATCAGACGATCGCCGCCGGCGGCTACCGTGCGCCGCTGCGTGCCATACGCGAGGTGGTGGGCGCCAATGGCCGGCCGCTCAACCGCTATCCGCTTTCCGTCGAGGCCGTGGTCGATCCCCGTGCCGTCTATTTGACCACCTGGGCCATGCGGCGTGTGGTGACCCAAGGAACCGCCAAATGGCTGGGAGCAAAATTGCCCAATGGCCTGACCATGGCGGGGAAAACGGGCACCACGGACGACATGCGTGACAGCTGGTTCGCCGGGTTCAGTGGCGACAAGGTCGCGGTGGTCTGGGTCGGTCGCGACGACTACCAACCGATGGGGCTGGCTGGAGGCACAGGGGCCTTGAGGGTCTGGAGCGACTTCATGCTGGCCATACCGAACGAGCCGTTGCCGGTGGCCGCGCCCGACGGTGTGCTGCTGGCGGGAGGCGGCGGGGATGGCTCGAGCGTCCCCTATATCGAGGGGACCGCGCCGAGCGCCCGAGGCGGCGGCGGGCCGCGATCCGCCGGGGGACAGGAATCACAGGATCCCGTCCAAGCCGGGTCGCAGGCCGCTTCCGAATCCGGGTCCGTGTCTGACACCAACCCCGTCGCGGGCACCAAGCCGCCTCCCAAGGCCTCCTCCCACCGCAAGAACCTCTTCATGAGCGATTTCTACAACTGATGATCAGAGTGCCAGCGATCTTGGTGGCCGTCATCATATTGACGGCCTGTGCGGCAGAGCAGCGCCGGGAGCCGCCAGCGCCGGTGGTGCAGGTGACGCCGCGCGATCCGGTCGCCGCGGCGCCCGCCGTGACGCCCCGCCCGGAGAAGCCGGCGGCCCCGAGGCAGCAACCGACCAAGGTCTACGCCTATCGAGATCCCGCTGCCGCGCCCGACCCTGAGCCAGTGCCCGGGTCAGTCGCCGAAAGCGCTGTGGCTCCCGCGGCGGCTCCGGAGCCTCCTCCGCCGGCCGCGCCGCGCGTCGTGCAGGCCCCCGTAACGGCAGACAACGGGCCCGGAGCCCCGCCGCCCCGACCCCCGGCGCCTCCCGTTGCAGCAAGACCACCGACCGCGGCGGCGCCCGACCAGACTGCCGGGCGCACCGCAGCGACTCCACCGCCCGCCTCGCAGCCGAGTCCGTCCGCGCCGCCGGCGGCGGTATCCGAGGCGCCTGAGCCGCGTTCGCCCCCCGCTGCGCCATCTCAGCCGTCCGCTCCGCCGCAACAGGTCGCCGTCGCGCCCGCGGCACCCCCCGCGTCCGCGATTCCGGGTCTGCCGCCAGCCGCCGATGCCTTGGCGCGCCAGGCCGAGCAACAGCGACAGGCGGGTGACTACACCGGTGCCGCGGCCTCTCTCGAGCGCTCGCTCCGGATCGCTCCGAGGGAAGCCTACCTCTGGAATCGTCTTGCCCGCGTCCGTTTGGAGCAGGGTCAGGCAGGCCAGGCCGGCAATCTTGCCGCGCGGTCGAATGACCTTGCCGGTGATGATCCGACGATCAAGAAGGACAACTGGCGGATCATCGCGGAGTCGCGGCGCCGCGCCGGGGATACCGCGGGCGCCAGCGAGGCGGAACGGCGCGCCAGCGGGGGCTGATCGGACCGCAGCGGTTCGATCTGGACGCGCGGGCGCCTGCCATGGCCGATCTCGGATCTGTCTTCGGCCCTGACGGACTGCTCTCGGAGCGTCTCGCGGGCTTCGCCTACCGGTCTCAGCAGCAGGCCATGGCAGAGTGCATCGCCGCGGTCATGAGCGAGGGCGGCACGCTGATCTGCGAGGCCGGCACGGGGACCGGCAAGACCTTCGCCTATCTGGTGCCTGCCATCCTGTCGCGACGAAAGGTATTGATCTCAACCGGGACGCGCAACCTCCAGGACCAACTGTTCCACCGTGACCTGCCCCTGGTGCGCTCGCTGTTGGGCGTCCGGGTGCGGACCGCTTTGCTGAAGGGCCGCACCAACTATTTGTGCATCTATCGGCTGAGGTCCTCACTCGAGGACTGCATGCGCCTGGATGCGGAGTCTCGTATTGGCCTGCAGCAGGTTCAGGCGTGGGCGAAGTCGACCAAGCGAGGCGATATCGCCGAGCTGCCGATCCCGGAAGATGCCCAGATCTGGCCGGCCGTCACCTCGACCAGCGACAACTGTCTCGGCCAGGAATGCCCGGATTGGCAGGGCTGTCATCTGGTCGCCGCCCGCCGTGAGGCGCAGTCGGCGGATCTGGTGGTCGTCAATCACCACCTGTTCTGCGCGGATCTGGCGCTGAAGGACGAGGGCTTCGGCGAAATCCTGCCGGGTGCCGACTGCTTCGTGCTCGATGAGGCGCACCAACTGCCGGAGACGGCGACAGGGTTCTTCGGCGTCCGGGTCAGCAGTCGGCAGCTGCTGGATCTGGTGCGGGACGGCGAGCTGGAATATCGGCGTGAGGCCGGCGATGTGCCCGAGCTGCCGAAGCGTCTCGGGGCGCTGCGCCGGGCCGTTCATGACCTGCGTCTCGGCCTGGGCGACGCCGATCGCCGTGGGCCCTGGAGTGAGCTCGCCGAAGACCAGGCCGTGTTGAAGGCGATGGATTCGGTGATGCGGCGCCTGAGGTCGCTCACGGAGGGGCTCAAGCTGATCGAGGGTCGAGGCAAGGGACTCGATGCCTGCCTGGGCCGTGCCGAGGCGCTCGGCGACGACCTGCAACGGCTCACCTCCGGCGCATCGGCTGAGGCCGTACGTTGGTTCGAGATCCAGGGTCGGGGCTTTCGGCTGCACGAGACGCCGCTTGAGGTGGCCGAGCCCTTCCGCGCCCAGATGGGGCGTCCGCGGACCGCCTGGATATTCACCTCGGCGACCCTCGCCGTCGGCGACCGCTTCGACCACTTCGCGCGTCAGCTCGGGATCGAAGGTGCCCGGACGGCCCGCTGGGACAGCCCCTTTGACTACGCGCGGCAGGCCCTTTGGTTCGTGCCCCGCGGTCTGCCGCGGCCGGCCGATCCCGACTACAACGCCCACCTGCTCGAGGTCGCCTGCGAGCTGATCGACTGCAGTCGCGGACGGGCCTTCCTCCTGTTCACCAGCTACCGCGCCCTGCGCGAGACCGCAGAGGGTCTGGAGTGCCGAATCCCCTATCCGATCCTGGTTCAGGGAACGGCGCCGCGCGCGGAGCTCCTGGAGCGGTTTCGCGAGCTCGGCAACGCCGTCCTGCTGGGCACCGCGAGTTTTTGGGAGGGTGTCGATGTGCGGGGTGATGCCCTGTCGTGCGTGCTCATCGACCGGCTTCCCTTCGCCTCGCCAGGTGACCCCGTGCTCGCCGCGCGGATCGAAGCCGTGCGTCGGCGCGGCGGAAATCCCTTCAACGACCATCAACTTCCGCAGGCCGTGATTGCCCTCAAGCAGGGTGCCGGTCGACTGATCCGCGACGGCAGCGACCGAGGTGTGCTGGTGGTCTGCGACCCGCGGCTGTTAGGGCGATCTTACGGGTATCGCTTTCTCGAGAGCCTGCCGGCGATGGCCCGGACCCGCTCGATGGACGACGTGAGGGCATTCTTCATGACGCAGTCCGGGTCTGCGGGCGTGCGGGATGCGCTCGATTGGGCGCCTGAGTCCGGTGTAGAGGCGCCGACCTGAGCCGGTCCCGCGCTGGACGGCGCCGATCGGCTGCTGCCGGAATCCCATCCGGCAGCCTGGCGCGCACCGCCCAACCGGCCGCCGGGGAATGCTTCGCTCTCATGCCGGTCCAAGGCACCGGATCGGCGTCATCCCCGGGTACGAACACCGCGGGACTGTGATGAAGGCAATCTGAGATGACCTCGAAACGAACCGACCTCGAATCACCGGCGAGCGCAACGGATGTGAGCGCCTTCCTGCGCCAGGTCGCCGCGACACCGCGGGTCGGCAAGCGCGGCGCGCGCGGGCGGCTCATCTTTGCGATGGACGCGACGGCGAGCCGCGAGCCCACATGGGACCGGGCGGCGCGGATCCAGTCGAGCATGTTCCTCGAGACCCGGGGTTTGGGTGGTCTGGAGGTTCAGCTCTGCTATTACCGGGGGTTTCGGGATTTCGCGACCTCGCCCTGGTATCAGGATTCTGATGAGCTCCTCAAGCGGATGAATCGCGTCCTCTGTGAAGCCGGTCTGACCCAGATCGGTCGGGTCCTGGCGCATGCCTTGGCAGAGGCCGAGAAAGGGCGCGTGGATGCAGTGGTGCTTGTCGGTGACTGCATGGAGGAGAGTCGCGAGCGGCTCGCCGATCTTGCCGGTCGGCTTGGGCTCTTGGGTGTGCCGGCGTTTGTCTTTCAGGAAGGCCGTGACCCGGCGGCAGAGCGCTGCTTTCGTGAGATCGCGCGCCTGACCGGCGGTGCCTGGTGCCCCTTTGATTCGAGCAGTCCGCAAATGCTGCGCGACCTGCTGAGCGCGGTCGCCGTCTATGCCGCCGGCGGCCGACAGGCGTTGATCGATTTCGGCCGGACCCGCGGCGGGGCTGCGCTCCAGCTGACCCACCAGGTCGCCGGGAAAGGAAGCTGAGGTTGGCATGGCGCGTTTGCTGATCTTGGTCGGGATCCTCGCGACGATCCTCTGGCTGCTGCACTGGTTTCGCACCACCCCGGCGCACCGAGTGAGTCGGACCCTGCGCAAGGCCGCCGTGTGGGGCCTGATTGCGATCCTGGTCTTGGCGGCAGCCACCGGGCGGCTCAACCCGATCTTCGCCGCCGTCGGTGCAGCGATCCCGCTTCTGCTTCGCGCAGCCAATCTGATCCGGCTCTTCCCCGCCGTTCAGCAACTCCTGAGAGGGCTGGGCTTAGGCGGCTTGGCCGGTCCCGGGACGGCCTCTGCCGGAAACCGTGCTCAGACCTCGAGGATCCGGACCCGCTACCTCGAGATGTTCCTGGATCACGGGACCGGAACCATGGATGGTGAGGTTCTGGATGGCCCTTTTCAGGGTCGCCGGCTCGCTGATCTCACCCTCGATGAGCTGATGCGCATGATCGAGCTCTACCGCGAGACGGATGCCCAATCCGCGGCCGTGCTCGAGGCCTATCTGGACCGCGAGCGCGATCCGGACTGGCGTCGCAGTGATCAGGGCGGCGGTCGCCCCGGTCGCGCGCCGCCCCACGGCGAGCGCTTGACCGAGACCGAGGCCTGGTCGATCCTCGGGCTCGAGCCGGGCGCCGATGCCGCATCCATCCGCGCCGCCCATCGGCGCCTCATGCAGCGCCTGCACCCCGACCGGGGCGGCTCGGATTATCTGGCGGCCAAGATCAACGAGGCGAAGCGATTGTTGTTGGGGGATTAGACCGCATTCGGCACGTCAGACGCCCAGAGCGTCCCGGGTCGGCGGCCGATCCGGGAATCCGGCAAGCCCGCGCGGCCGCGTTCATCCATGGGCGGGCAAGCAGAAAACCGCTCACCGGGAAGAAGCGAGGCACACCGAGCCGTCCGACCTCGGTCTTGGGTATGGTCGTGCAGGCCCCACAGTCCGTTCAAGCTCGAATGACGGTCCTGTTCACCCGTGTGCTGGCGCGTTTTTTGGGACGGTATGACCCATGGTAAAGACCCAGGCAAAGACCTTGATCAACCTCCCGCCCGCGCAGGTCTTTCGTTTCGTCGTGGATGACTTCGTGCTGAACTATCCACGTTGGTCGCCCGAGGTGCGGAGTCTCCAGGCGATCACCGAGGGGCCCCTGCGGGTCGGCTGGGTCGGCCGGCAGATCCGCATGGACCAAGGCCGACGCACCGACAGCCAGTTCCGAGTCGTGGCCCTCGAGCCCGGTCGTCGCGTGACCTTCCGGGGAGCGACCGATCCCTACCTGATCGAGTATCGGTTCGAGCCTTTGGGCGCGCACACCCATGTCACCTTCATCTTCGAGCTGGGCCGTCTGAACCTGACGCTCAGGCCGTTCGAAAAGCTGATCCGTCTAGCCGCTCAAAATGGCGCGAAACAGGTCGTGCATAACCTGAAGGGCCTCATCGAGACCGAGCTCGTCGGCACGACCTGAGGCCTGGCCCAGACCTGCCCTTCGGATGTTTTGACCCGTCCAACGGAACCGGTATAATGCGCGATTCGCCCGCTACGGGGGAACTCCTTGCCTCACCGGCCCGGTCCAAAGGCCGTTGCGGGAGGCTGCCAATCCGAGAGGAGCTTCAATGCGACATTACGAAGTGGTCTTCCTGGTTCATCCGAGCCAGAGTGAGCAGGTGCCGAGCATGGTCGAGCGATATCAGGGAAACCTGCAGAAGCGCGGCGGTGTTGTGCATCGGTTCGAGGACTGGGGGCGTCGGCCCCTTGCCTATCCCATCAACAAGGTGCACAAGGCCCACTACGTCCTGATGAATGTCGAGTGCGATCAAGAGGCCATCGACGAGCTCGAGAGTGCCTTCCGCTTCAACGATGCGGTCCTTCGGAATCTGATCATCCGCCGTGATGACGCCGTCACCGAGGCCTCGCCGTTGGCCAAGACAGGGGACGAGCGGGAGCGTTCGGACGCCTCCGAAGGCGGCGGGCGTAGAGACGATTCGCGCCGCGGCGACAGCGCCGGCGGCGATTCCGGTAGCGATTGACGCGCGGGGCGAGCCATGGACTCAAGCACATCACGTTTTTTCCGTCGGAAGCGTTATTGCCGCTTCACCGCCGAAGGCATCACCGAGATCGACTACAAGGACCTCAATCTCCTGAAGGCCTATGTCAGTGAGTCCGGCAAGATCGTCCCGAGCCGCATCACGGGTACCTCGGCGAAGTATCAGCGCCAGCTGGCGCAGGCCGTCAAACGGGCCCGCTACCTCGCGTTGCTCCCTTACACCGACGGACACTGAGCCGGGCCGATGACGACCGGAAGTGGGCGGCGTCCGGCCGCCCTGTCCGGCCGGATGCTCCGGGCGCGTGAGTCGGGTCGGCGGTGGTGAAGGCGATCGCTCGCTTCATCATGCGCGGCCCGTCGCAGGCGGCCCTGGTGGCCGCGGTGACGGCGTTGCTGTCCGTCCTGATGCCTCCGGTGGCGCTGCTGAGCGGCGCTTCCGTAGGGCTGGTCTCCCTGCGCGGCGGGCCGAAGGACGGCTTGGCTGTCAGCGCGATCGCGACGCTCGGGATGGGCGCGCTTGCCTGGCTTGCCCTGGGGTCCCCTTTGCCGGCCCTCGGTGTCTTGCTGATGCTGTGGCTGCCGGTGGTGGGCCTCGCGCTGGTGCTGAGATACAGCCGATCCCTCGGGCTGACGGTGCAGCTCGCCGGGGCGGCCGCCGTGCTGCTGACGCTTCTCGCCTATGCCTTCATCGAGGATCCGGCCGCGGCCTGGCTTGACCTTCTCGATCCCTTCCGCCAGGCATTGGTCCAGGACGGTGTGCTGACAGAGGATGCCAGCAGGGGCGCGTTCGCCAGTCTGTCGCGCTGGATGACGGGCGCGTTTGCTGCCGCTGTGGTTGCGCAGGTGCTGCTGGGACTCTTCGTCGCTCGCTGGTGGCAGGCCATACTCTATAACCCGGGCGGGTTCGGCAGTGAATTCAGGACGCTCAGGTTGAGCCGCTCCTTTGGCATTCTGACCGTCCTGCTGTTGGCCGCCTTGCCCTTCGTCGGTGGTGTCGGGCTTGTCGCAAACCTGCTGGTGGCGCTTGGTGTGCTGCTGCTCTTGCAAGGTCTTGCCGTGGCCCACCAGGTCCATGCGCTGAAGAAGGCGCACGCCGCCTGGCTCATCGGACTCTACGTCCTGATGGTGATTTTCATGCCTCAGACCCTGATCCTGTTGGCCTGTATCGGTCTGGTGGACATTTGGGGAGATATCCGGGCGCGGGTCGGCCAGACCGGGTCCGGCGGAAACGGACCGCCTGGCTGATCGTCGAACCGCTCTCCGCCAGCGCTCCGCCGACCAGACGATTCGCGCGAATGGGGGCAGGGCCTCTGCGACGACCACACGTCGCGCCGGCGCCCGATGCCGATGAACGTCATGAGAGGAGTTACAGAAGTGGAAGTCATCTTGTTGAAAACGGTCGGTGCGCTCGGCGCCTTGGGGGACAAGGTGAGCGTGCGGCCGGGCTACGGCCGAAACTATCTCGTCCCCTTCGGATTTGCCGTGCCGGCGACCGCGGCCAACCTGGAGGCGTTCGAGGCACGGCGTGCCGAGCTCGAGCAGGCTGCCGCGGAGCAGTTGGCCGAGGCGCAAGCGCGTCGTGACCGGCTCGAGGGCATGCGTGTGACGATCGCCCGTAAGGCGGGCGATGAAGGGCGCCTGTTCGGGTCGGTCGGGACCGGCGACATCGCCGAGGCCGTGACGGCCGCTGGGGTTGCGCTGGAGAAGCAGGAGGTGCGGCTGGCGACCGGCCCGTTCCGCGCCGCCGGGGAGTACGAGGTCGCCCTGCATCTGCACCCGGAGGTGGACGCGACGATCAAGGTCGACGTGATCCCGGAGGACTGATGCTGGCGAGCCGCCGATAGCTCTGATTGGCGCGACGCATGTCCGAATCAGACGGCCAGGGATTCGCCGGACCGGTCGGCGCTGCCTTCGACGGTCTGCGTGTACCGCCGCATAATGTCCATGCCGAGCAATCGTTGCTCGGCGGTCTCATGCTGGACAACAGCACCTGGGACCGGATCGCCGACATGGTCGCCGAGGGTGATCTCTACCGGCGCGAGCACCGCCTGATCTTTCGTGCCATCGCCAGGCTGGCCGAAGAGGATCAACCCTTTGATCTCGTAACCCTTGCGGAGACCCTCGAGCGGACCGAGCAGCTCGAGGCCGCGGGCGGGCTGCCGTATCTAGGGGCCATTGCAAACGAGACGCCGAGCGCGGCCAACATCAAGGCTTACGCGCGGATCGTGCGCCAGACCTCGATCCTGCGGCAGATGATCGCCGCCGGGACCGATATCGCCGACAGCGGCTATAACCCGCAAGGGCGCGATGCCTCGGAGCTGCTCGATGAGGCGGAGCGCCGCGTCTTCGAGATCGCCGAGCAGGAGGCACGCGGCGGCGGAGGCTTTCAGCCCATCAAGACACTGCTGGGCCGGGCCGTCGAGCGCATCGATGCGCTCTATCAGCGTGACGAGCCGATCACCGGTTTGGCGACCGGCTTCTCCGACTTCGACATGATGACCTCGGGGCTCCAGCCCGCGGATCTCATCATCGTGGCGGGACGGCCTTCGATGGGCAAGACCAGCTTCGCGATGAACATGGCTGAGCATGTCGCCATTCAAACCAAGCGGCCGGTGGCGGTGTTCAGCATGGAGATGCCCGGGGACGCCCTGGCGATGCGCATGATGTCCTCGTTGGGACGGATCGACCAGCACCGCGTCCGCACCGGGCGGCTGGAGGAAGACGAGTGGCCGCGCCTCACCTCGGCGGTCAATATCCTGGCCGGGGCGCCCATGTTCATCGATGACACGCCCGCGCTGTCCCCGACCGAGGTGCGTGCGCGCGCGCGGCGCCTGAAGCGCGATCAGGATGATCTGGGCCTGATCGTTCTGGATTATCTGCAGCTCATGCAGGCGCCCGGCTCGGGAGAGAACCGGGCAACCGAGATCTCCGCCATCTCCCGCTCGCTCAAGGCCCTGGCAAAGGAGCTGAACGTCCCCGTCATCGCCCTGTCGCAGCTCAACCGCAGCCTGGAGCAGCGCCCCAACAAGCGCCCGGTGATGTCGGATCTCAGGGAGTCGGGGGCGATCGAGCAGGATGCGGACCTGATTGTCTTCATCTATCGCGACGAGGTCTACAACGAGGACACGAACGACAAGGGCATGGCTGAGATCATCATCGCGAAACAGCGCAACGGACCGATCGGGACCACCCGCCTGACCTTTCTCGGCAAGTACACCAAGTTCGAGAACTATATCGGCAACTATTACGGCGAGGGCGGCGGCTGAGTCCCGATTTTCGTCAATCGGGCACCGGCGCTCCCCTCGGTCTCGCGCGATCGTCCCCGCCAGCCGCCAGGTCGCTTGCCAAGAGCCGCCCCGAGACCGCGATGCGCTGCTCCCGCAGCGCCGGAATCAGGGCATCGGGCAGCGGCACGAATCGGTCCTTTGCCCCTTCCCGTTGTGCACCGTGATCTGCCGATAGCCGAAGTCGATGTCCTGCACCCGCAGCGTCGCGCACTCCATCAGACGCAGGCCTGTCCCGTACATCAGGCTCGCCATCAGCCAGTCCCGGCCGTTCAGGTGCAGGAGGACCCGCGCCACCTCCTCCCGCGTCATCACCACGGGGACTCGCTCCGGCCGTTTGGCCCGGGTCACCCCGTCCACCCAGCCGACCTCGATTCCCAGCACCTGCTTGTACAGAAACAGGACTGCGCAGAGGGCCTGATTCTGGGTCGAGGCGGATACCCCCCGCTGGGTCGCCAGACCGGAGAGGAACGCCTCCACCTCCGGCGCCCCAGGTCCCGCGGGTGTCGCTTTCCGTTGAATAGGATGAAACGCTTGATCCAGCCCACGTACGCGTCCTCCGTTCGAGGGCTGTAGTGCAGCCTTCTCAACTTGTCCCGCACCTGGTCGAGCAGACGCGGCGGTCTGGGAACCTCGGGGGCTGGCAACATGGCGCCTCCTGGATCGTACACTGACGTAACTGTATACATCGACAGTTCGCGGCCCGAGCGCAACCTCCGCCCGACATCTCGACGCCCCTGGGGCGCGCCGGCTGACAGGGGCGGCACCTGGTAGACAGCTGAGCCGAGCAGTCGCAGGTTGACCGCGCCCCCGGGACGCCCGCCGAACCGGCCGCATAACGCCCAAACCGCGCGCTGCCAGCTCGCACAGAACCCATTGACCCGAATAGGGTTTTCTGATCCACTTAAGCCGACGCCCCAAGATATCGGGCCCGTTCGTCCGCAGAAATCTAAGTAGGTCACCCATCCAAAGGTAACGATGGATTTTGAATGGGATGAATCCAAAGCGGGCGCCAACAAGAAGAAACACGGCGTCACGTTCTGGGAGGCAACAGAAGTCTTCGGGGACGATTTGTCATCGTTTGTTTCCGATCCAGATCATTCAGCGGAAGAAGATCGTTTTCTTTTGTTCGGGACGACAAAGAGCAACAAACATCTCGTCGTTTCCTTCACTGAACGAAATCAAATTGTTCGCATTATCTCAGCCCGTCACATGACGCCATCAGAGCGTAAAGCCTATGAACAATGACGAAGAAATGAGGCCGGATTACCCCGCCGAACTGATCAAGTCCGGAGTACGGGGCAAGTATGCCAGCCGCTATCGTGAAGGCACAAATGTCGTGCTTATCGAACCAGAGCTTAACAGACTGTTTCCCAACGCAGAAGCTGTCAATCGCGCCCTTCGCGCTTATGCAAAAGAGCACAAAATGCTGACCTAACCAGCGGGTAAACTCCGAAGCCGGCCAAACAGCGGCTGGCTCGGGTTACCGGGGACGTTAGATCCCAAATAACCCCGTAACTCCTCCAGGAAGAACTGATGGCAACAAGCCTAAGGAAACTAGAGTCTTTCGGGGACGTTGCAGCTGAAGACGACGCCGTACTCGACTACTTTCTGGCAACTGACGCCGTAGCACAAATTGAAAGAACGCAAGCGTTCTTGGTTCTCGGCCGCAAGGGCTCTGGAAAGACGGCAAACGTAAGGCATTTCACTGAAGGGCACTCTCTATCGCGGTCGAAGCCCCTCAATCTGCGAGGACACCCATGGCGGATTCATGCTCAACGCATCGACCGCGGTGCCTCAGAGGTCGAGGCGTACGTTTCGTCTTGGAGATATCTTATCGCTTTAGAATTTGCCTCAATGGTGCTGGAGGATTCTGAGCGCCCGCAGCATGACGAAGTAGAAGCCCTAACGAGTTTGTTTAGAGAAAACTGCGGCGGCATAAATCCGTCCCTTTCAGACATACTTCGACCAAAGCGTCTTCGCATAAGCAAGTTCAGCCTACAGCCACCGATTCTCGGTAATGCAATCGGCGGAGTAGAACTAGAGCGTGACCCCGCGGATCTTCAGTTTGGCGCCGAATTAAACGCACTCACCGCTTCTATTCTCGAAACTTGCTATGCGATCGTTGCGAACGAATCTCTCGATCCATATGTCCTGCAGTTTGACGAATTAAGGGGACCTCGAAAAATGCCTTCCATGGCATTTTTCGAGACGCGAAGCGAAAACGCGGTTTCCGCTTCGCTTCATTTCTCAAGCGCTTAGGCGCTTGAGAAATGGCGGGGCATCCTGCCCCGTACGGGCACCTCGAATTTCTCGAGGTGCCCTTAAATCAGGGCCCCTCCGCTGGTGACGACACTCGTGAGTAAATGCTCATTGGCTTGATTATCGCCGCCCGAGATGTCCGACGCGAGTGCGCGAAGGTCAATGCACCCATGATTCCCGCAGTTTATTTACACACAGACTTATGGGATGACTTGCAATTTTTGACAAGAACAAAATTGGCCAAACGCTGACTCTTAGCTTGGAATGGACGAATGAAGCGCTACTTGCGTTGATTAACGAGCGACTAAACGCTAAGCTATCTGATAGGACAAAAGGGAAGAAATTGTAGACCCAGTCTTAATGCGGGGATCACAAACAAAATGGAATCATATTCTTGCTCGAACTTTTCTCCGCCCTCGCGACGTAATCCGTTTTTTAATGCATCACTGGCGGAAGCAAAAAGACGACCAGACGATTCCCTCGTATTGACGAGCCCCGACATCATACATGCTCGCGAGCGGTATTCAACTTATCTCAAAGAAGAATTGGATGACGAGATACTCCCTCACTGGCCAAAATGAAAGCAAGCGCCTTACGCTTGCTCGTCAATGGGTATGATCACTTTCGACCGCGAAGATTTTGTCAAAGAATACGAAGAGCGCCGCACCCACGACAATCCCGTTAGCAATGACGATGCGCTAGAACTGCTTTATCGCTTTTCCGTAATCGGCTATTCGCGACGCAGTGGATACGGCGGATCTTCCTAGGCGTTTCAATATACAGGCGCATAGGCGGGGTGGGATAATGCAGCAACACGCTTCAAGGTGCACTTAGGACTGAAGGAGTAAGCGAAGCTCCGAGAAGAGCGGTTGTGGAGCTAATGATCTTACATACGCCTCCTGCGGACGCGCCAAAGGCGCGCGCCGCTGAGGCGGAACGTTGGGCCAGTAACCTGAATTGGATGGGTCAATGCCTCAGAAGATCCGTGACCTGCTGAAAGCTCTCAAGGACGCTGGCTTCGGAGAGATCGCAGGCGCAGGGAAAGGCTCCCACCGGAAGTTCGTCCATCCAAAGTATCCGGGAGCGGTGACCGTAAGCGGCAAGGCTGGTGACGATGCAAAGCGCTACCAATAAAAGCAAGTCGCTCAAGCAATCGAAACGGTAAGCAAAGGAAAGACTTGGACAGATACCACAAATGGGTGGAGTGGAGTGATGATGATCAAGTGTATATCGGAAAGTGCCCTGACCTCATAACGGGAATACATGGCGATGACCCCGTCGCGCTCCACGGTGAACTTTGCGATATTGTCCAGGAAGTCCTGATTCACTTTAAGGCTGAGGGCCGTCCACTCCCTCCGCCAAGGGTTCGCCCCATGCGTGAGGTCGCGTAAATAGCCCAACAAGTGGCTAAACTCCGAAACTGGCCAGACAACGGTCAGCTCGGTTAGCCGCGCGTTAGAGCACCAGAAAAGGAAATGCCTCACTTCAAGATAAAGACGGAAGCTTACTCAGGAATTGAGGTTCGCTTTCGCTGTGATCACGCAAGTCGGGAGCTAAGGCTAAGAATCATCGCAGATGGGCGGCCCGCCTACTATCGCCAATGCTTATGGTGTGGCCATGCCGGAAGAGCTATTTCGGCCAAAGAAGCTAGATCGGAACGTCAAGGAAAAACTGAGGTGCCACCATTTGACGATGACCTGGAATTCAAATGGCGTGCTAGAAAGCAAGCGGAGTGTGTAAAAACAACGGTGTCCGGTCGACCAAGCCCGGATGGCCACAAACGGCCGCTGCCGGTGCGGCTCATCGGGTCACAGTCGTTGCCTCAGGGTTGTTTGCTTGTTTCGCCATTGCTCACAGAGGACCACGGACAGCCTACTAGGGGCCATTAAGAAACGGGAGACATCCGCAAAATAGACTTGACAAGATGCCTTCAATGGGGTCGCGCTGGTATGTTGCAAAACCACAACAAGGCATGACCCCAATGATCCTCGACCGACTCGTGAGCCTGATGCATCCCCTCACCGACAAGACCGTCTTCGCCGAGCTGCTCTCCCCCGTGGAGCGGGTGCTCGCGCGGCTGCGCAGTGCCCAAGGGCTGGGGCGGCCGCTCAGCATGGGGGACTTCATCGCGCTGGGGGTGCTGCGCCATCTCCAGGGCATGGGCAGCCTGCGCGAGCAGGTGCAGGCGTTGCAGCATCTGGATCCTACCCCGGGCGCTGGTGCGCCCGTGGCCCGCTCCACCTGGTCGGATGCGTTGGGCTAGCGGATAGGGTCACCATTTGTTGCGGCCTGGCAAGGCCGCGTTATCTTGCAGGTGCGAAGCCTGCCCAGGTAAGCGCTAGCCACGGGCCTGGAATCGAGACTTGCAGTTAGTGCGGTAACGTCCTGGTTGATGCGTAGTCAGGAGAGGAGGCGAGGTGCAAGGGTAACAGGTGATGCTGACCTTGAAGGTGTAGAGCTCCGAAAAGACCGACGTTGGGAACGGCCGATGGCTTAAATGGGCCAGCAGGCAACAGCGCTGCGTGCGTCAATGCGAGTGAGCAGCGACCCCCCGGAGTCTCAGGCCGTATCGAGCCTCACATCGAGATAGCGCGGTAACCAGGGAGATCCGACAGTCGGTGCCGAAGGATCGGCGCACCCTCGAACAAGCGTAGAAAGCGAGGACGAGGGCGGAGGGTGTCGGAAGTCGGAGCCACCCATAGGAGCGCGGATCTGCGGTAATGCGCAGGGAGCAACGGGGTGGCGGTCTGGGATAACGAGTCGGGGCGACATGGCCCGACGCAGAGCGGACTCTGACCATGGCAACACGACTGACGCGTTTCACACAGAAGGCGCGTGAGGAGCCGCGCGAGCGGTTCACTGCCCTGATGGGTGTTCGACCCGGAAGGGCTCCACGCCAGCTTCGAGCGTCAGAACGGGAGGAAGGCGCCCGGAGTGGATGGGGTACCTAAGGCAGACTATGCGGTGGGTCTGGATGATCGGATCGACGATCTGTCCGGGCGCCTGCGGCGG
>NZ_JAJDNA010000122.1 GCF_022340925.1 Thiocapsa sp. | reverse complement strand
CGCCGCAGTTCACGGCACGAACACTGACGGATTTCGTCTATGAAAGACGGCTTTGACCTACTCTCGGCTATTGATGATTCGCAGTGGCTCGAGTTGATACTCCACAATCCGAATCAGCCTATCCCGGAAGGGGCGTTTATCCCCAAGCTACCCCCCGACTCGGTGCAGCTCGCCTTCAACGGCTCAGCGGGCGTATCCAACCTCCGGAGCGGCTTTGCAATTTATCAGCAGATAAAGGCTGCAATCAATGCGTGGGGATCGCGGTTTACGCCGGAATCGCACGTACTCGATTTCGGATGCGGTTGGGGGAGAGTCATTCGTTTTTTCGCGAAAGACGTTCGCGCGGAAAACCTGTTCGGCGTGGACATCGCGCCGATGGGTATTGAAACGTGCAACAGCACGCTCCGCGGAAACTTCAGATTAATTTCCAGGTCTCCTCCACTTGATTTCCCGGATGGCAGTCTTGATGTCATCTACGCATGGTCCGTCTTTTCACATCTGCCCGAGGCCTTACACATTGACTGGCTGAACGAGTTTTCCAGGCTTGTGCGCCCCGGCGGATTGTTGATCGTATCCACGTTGCCGCGGTCATTCATTCACGAAAGCAAACGGTTAAAGGCGGAGGGGATGTTCAACCATCCTTGGCAGAGAGCCGCTGCTGAATCGTTCGATGATTTCGACGTTGCCTTGGCCGCCTATGACCAAGGACATTTTGTTTTTTCGCCGAAGCCACAGGAGGAATATGGAATGGCCCTCATCCCGCAAGCTTATGTCCAGAAACACTGGAAGCAGTATTTCGACCTCTGCGAATTCATCGCTCACCCGCCGGGACTGGCACAGTCGCTCATCGTTTCGCGAAAATTGAAGTGATAGAATGGCTCCCGCACCGCTTCAGAGGAATCGATATGCTGCTTCGGTTCGGTCATCGGCAGCGTGTGTGACGGCCCCTCATTCACGAATCTCCGGCAGGCTGGCCGAGATCGCGCAGCACCCGCTGAATCCTTGGGCGATTCGCCGCAATCGAGAAGCGCTCGCTGACGGCCAGCAAGCCGGCCCGGGAGGTTCGCTCCCACAGCTCGGCATCTTCGTGCAAACTTGCGATCGCCATTGCGAACTCGTCGGGGTCGGCGGCAAGTCGAATGCCCTGACCGTCTTCCAGTTCCAACCCCTCGGCGGCAACGGGCGTGACAACGCAGGGTACCCCGTAACCCAGGCTCGTCACGACCTTGCCCTTGAGTCCGGCGCCATAGCGCAGTGGCGCGATCGACAGCCGCGCGCGTTCGAACAACCCATCGAGCTCTTCGACATATCCAAGCACGCTGACCCCAGCTCCTTCCAAGGCCAGAACCTCGGGGGTCGGGTAGCTGCCGACAATCGATAGCCTGACGTCGGGCAACCGCTCACGCACCCTGGGCCAGATGCGCTCGCAGAACCAGGTGATGGCATCCGTGTTTGGCGGGTGGCGGAAACCTCCGATGAAGAGAATGCCCTCACGCTCATCGTACGCCGCGCCGCGACCCGGGATGTCGCGCAAGAGCGGAATGACGTGAAGCCGGGCTTCCGGCACCTCGCGGGCCAGCAGTTCGCGCTCGACCGGGCTGATCACGATCGTGCTGTCGGCCTGGCGGACTACCTGCAGCTCCGTTCGCTTGATGTGCTCTGACTTGTTCTCCGCGGCCGAGCCGTCCTGCGCCAATGCGCGACGCTGCTCCCGCAGGAAATGCAGGTCGACCGTATTGAAGATGACCTTCGCCCGCGGGCAGTACCTGCGGACGACTCTGATATAGCGCGCGGCTTGATCGACGCGCATCAGCATGACCACGTCGAAGTCGCGGCCCCGGGCACGCAGGAACCGCTCGACCGAAGGCTCGAAAGGGTCGTAAAGGCATTCGACCCCAAGGTTCTGGAGATCACTCGTATAGCGGCCATAGTGCAACATGTCGGTCGCTGGGATGAAGGTCACCCGATATTTGAGTGAATCGAGAAGGCGCAGATAGTTGACAAGATCGATCGACCCTGAGTCCTGATCGGGTGTCGGGGTACGAGCATCAATGACGAGCATGCGGGCGCTGGCGCGGCGATCGGCGCAGAGGCGAACGATCCCTGCGCCCCGGGGGGGATACCTGACCAGCGCGTCTTGCCATTTGGACCGAAACAGCTCGCGGTTGCGCTCCTGGTAAGCCTTCACGCCGCTTTGGGTGTCGATCCCGGCAGTCACGCCCTCGTAATGGACGATCTGGGATAACGGCTGGTAGATGACTCTGTAGCCGCGAGCGCGGACCGCGAAACAGAGATCTGTATCCTCATAATAGGCGGGAGCGAAGCCCGCATCGAACCCGCCGACGGAGTCGAAGAGCGCGCGCGGGATCAGAATCGCGGCGCCGGAGCAATAGTCAGCGTCACGAAGAAAATTGAACTCAGGTGCTCGCGGATCCTGGTGTTTACCGTAGTTCCAGGCACTTCCGTCCCGCCAGACGATCCCACCCGCTTCCTGCAGGCGCCCGTCGGGAAAGATCAATTTGCTGCCGACGATCCCTGCCTCTGGCATCCGAGCAAAGACGTCGAGCAGCATATCCAGCCATCCGCTGAGCACCTGGGTGTCGTTGTTGAGGAAGAACAGATACTGTCCGCGCGCTACCGCGGCCCCGCGATTGCAGGATCCCACGAAGCCAAGGTTCTCGGGATTGCGCAGATACCGGATGTCTCCGCGCGTCGCCAAGGTCGTCTCGGTATCGTCGTGTGAGGCGTCGTCGACGACGACAACTTCGATGGGGACATCCGGCGGATGCTGGGCGATGGCATCCAGGCATGCCAGGGTGAAATTTAACTGGTTGAACACCGGGATGATCACGGACACGACGGGCTCAGCCGGCACCCCACCTGGGATAGCCAAATTTCTCACAAGTGGCTGTGCAGGGTATGTGGCCCTGCCGAGGGGATGTGTTCCGGGACTGAAGTGCAGCCATTGCCGTTGCTCCAGCCAGTTGTTGTAGGGTGCCGTATCGCGAAGCCATGGCCCGAGCAGCTGGAACACCAGACTCTTGAGCTGAAATCTGAGAGGCCCCTTCAGAGGAAGTCGATTCCAGATGACTTGCAAGACGCGGAGCGGTGCGAAAGTGCGGGACTCCATCCGTGCTCTCTATTGGCAGAGGTTGATGCAAAAGCGATTAGCGTGCTGCCTGTCCGGCGCCGTCTATCGACAGCCAAGGCGGCGAAACGATACTGGGGTTAGGCGAAACAGCCGCAGAAACCAGTGGCCCCAGTTCCCGATGGCTCGGCCGGCCCACTCCGCTTGTTGACCAACTCACGACAGAGGCCTTCGGCTCTTTCACTTTAACAGCAGCGGGCTCACTCGGTCCAACTTCAACCGCCAATCACTCGGGCACGAGCGAAGCAACGACGCGAGATATGGTCAAATGGACAGGGCGTCGTATGGCGTTCGCCCCGCGAAGGGCCACCCATCCCTTCAGGAACCGGGTGCCTGATAACATGTCAGCGGAGACATACTTTTGAAATGACCGCAATAAAACGGCTCAGGGCGCTGCTCAATCGCCTCACGCGTCTCATCCGCAGGATGATCGGCCGCCGTCCAACGGAGCCGAGGTTTGACGAATTCTCGAGCTACGACGCCTATCTTGATCATGTCGAGCGGTATCGAACGATTTGGATCGAGCGCGAGCGCATCACGCACGACTGGTCACAGCTTGGGGACAGCTTTCACATCTCGGGTTACTGCGACCCCTGCGAGCGCCGCGTCGATTTCCTGGTGGATCTTCTCTATGCGCCGAGCCTTTCAGAGCGACGAGAGCCCAATTGGAGAGAACGGGTCGTGTGTCCATGCGGACTGAACAACCGAGTACGCGCAGCGGTTCACGTGTTTCGACGTTTCTGCCGGCCAACAAGAAGCGATCCGATCTATATTACTGAGCAGGTGACGCCACTGTACCGTTGGCTAACAGAGGAGTATGAAAGCGTCGTCGGCAGCGAATATCAAGGCGATACTGTCCCCTTCGGGTCGACGCGGCAGGATGGAATAAGGAACGAGAGCATCACCCACCTGTCATTTGCCGACGCCGCGTTCGCACACGCACTTTCCTTCGACGTCATCGAGCATGTTCCGGATTACGAGATGGCGCTCCGCGAGCTCAGTCGCGTCTTGCGACCAGGCGGCACTCTGCTGTTCTCGGTGCCCTTCCTGGCCAACGCGCAGCACACCCTGACCCGGGCCCGCATCACTTGCGAGGGAGAGATCGAGCACCTCCTGCCGCCGGAGTATCACGGTGACCCGATGGCAGAGGAAGGATGCCTCTGTTTTTACCACTTCGGTTGGGATCTCCTGGAATCCGCTCGGCGGGCCGGCTTCTCCGATGTGCGGGCGATTGCCGTGTGGTCCCGGGAATTCGGCTATCTAGGCGGGGAGCAGCTACTCTTTCTCGCGCGGAGATAGCGGGGCCAACGCAAGGTCAGCCTGCCTGCAAACACCCGCTCGATCGCCGCGGAGACTGAATCCGAGTGCAGCCTCTAATGCATCCTCTCGAACCTTTCCACACACAACCTGTCATCTGGCCTCAGACCACCATGGCCTCAACGGCCTCGCACAAAAAATGACCGAGAACCAGATGCAGCTCCTGGATCCTCGGGGTCTCTCGTGATGGGACCGAGAGGACGATGTCGGTGGACGCTGGGAGATCACCGCGCGTCGCACCGGTCAGAAGGACGCTAAGAACGCCTTGCCGGGCTGCCTGCTCCAGGACACGGATGATGTTGGGCGACCGGCCGCTGGTTGACAGTGCCCAGAGGACGTCGCCGGGGCGCGCGAGGGCGGCGAGCGGTCGGGCAAATATCTCGGCGAAGGAGAAGTCGTTGGCGACGGCGGTGAGGGCGCTGGTGTCGAAACCGAGCGCGATGGCAGGAATAGGGCGACGCGTCTTGTCCAGGAAGGGTCCGATCAGCTCGCCGCTCAGGTGAGTCGCCTCGCCGGCGCTGCCCCCGTTGCCGCAGATGAAGAGCGTGCCGCCCGCCCAGATGGCTTCCGCGGTTCGCACCGCCGCACCGACGGTCGCGGCAAGCAGCTCGGCGTCGCCCTGGACCGCCTCCATGAGTGACGCCGTCGCGCTGAGGCGACGGGTGAGCATGGCGGAAAGGTCGTCGTGCGAAAGTCTCGCAGCCACTCTGGTTCGGCGCCCCGTCGGCTCGGTGAATCTAGCTAAGACGATCTGGCTCGCGTTCCGCGACCTGCCGCCATCTACCGGTCACCCCGGCGTACCCGCGGCGAGGAGGCGACGCACTGTGACATTCGGCTGGTCTTGAGGATTGACCCATCCCGCAGCCGGGGTAAAGCCCAGCGAAATCCAGGTTCCAAGCGCCACCCATTGTATCCGTTTCGATCTCTGGGAGCCTGTCGCACTTGAGCGCTCGTCGCGCGCCGAGTGGGAGAGCGAGGGCAGGTTCGACCGATTTTGAGGCGCATCGGGGGTCGATGTAACGAGAAATCGGGCGGATCTGGGCCGATCTCCCGCGGGTCTTCGTGTCCCTTGCAGTGCTCCTCCTTCACCAGCGAATAACGTTCCTTCGCATCCGGTTCGGTCGAGGTGAGCCCGAGCCGACGCTTGAGACGCAGGATATCGTACGGCGCCAAGGTGACATCGGCCTGTCTGCAACAGGCATTGAAGCAGGAGATGCCTTTGTGGCAGCGGAATTGGATCTTTGTCTCCGCCTGCATCGCCTCGGGCATGACGGCGCTGTGGAACGGGATATCGGGCTTGTTCTGGCCCATCGTATTCTCGCCTCGTCTTCCGAGCAGCCTGAGAGTGCGGAGTGGAGCAGGCGGACCCCTTTGGCCATCTCCTGATTCGATCATCGCCGACTCTCACTCGATACGGCAGCGCCTCGGCGGCTCCGACGATCCCTGTGGTGGATGCGACGCTGGGAAAGAGGCAGTTTGGCGAAGGGCCGTCACACGCGCCCTACCGACCTGAGATGGGCCGGCAGGATGCTGGCTCTAACCATACCACAGCAACTTCACGAGGGCGGCGGTCAAGGCTTCGTTTGAGGGCAACACGATGATGTCCTGCCC
>NZ_JAJDNA010000091.1 GCF_022340925.1 Thiocapsa sp. | reverse complement strand
GGAGCGCCTCAGCGGGCTGAGCGCCCTGCCCGCCCCCCGCGGCCTGCCCCCCGGACCCGATGCCCTTGACGCATGTCCGCTCGAGGCCCTGGACTTACTGCCCCGCATCCCCTGGGATGCGGGATTGCACCAGACCTGGACCCCGGGAGAAGGAAGCGCACAGGAACGCGCGCGCATCTTTCTGGACACCCGCATCGAAGCTTACGCCGGCGAGCGCGAGCGACCGGACAGAGACGGGACCTCCGGGCTCTCTCCCTACCTGCACTTCGGCGAGATCAGCCCGCGACGGCTCCTCACGCTGGTCGCCGAACACTGGGGCGACCCGGCCGCGGAACCCGTCGCGCCCTTCATCCGCGAGATCGGCTGGCGCGAGTTTGCGTACCACCTCATCTACCACTTCCCGCACACCACCGACGAGCCGCTGGACCGACGCTTCGCCGACTTCCCCTGGCGCAGCGCGGACGCCGATCGCTTGCTCCTGTCCTGGCAGCGCGGCAAGACCGGCGTCCCCCTGATCGACGCGGGGATGCGCCAACTCTGGCGCACGGGCTGGATGCACAACCGCGTCCGCATGGTGGTAGCGTCCTTCCTGACCAAGAACCTGCGGCTTCCCTGGCAGGCCGGCGCACGCTGGTTCTGGGATACGCTGGTTGACGCGGACCTTGCGAGCAACAGCCTCGGCTGGCAGTGGAGCGCAGGATGCGGCGCCGACGCCGCGCCCTACTTCCGCATCTTCAATCCCGTCCGTCAGGGCGAGCGCTTCGATCCCGGGGGTACCTACGTGCGGCGCTGGTGCCCCGAGCTTGGGCGCCTGCCCGACCGCTACATCCATCAACCCTGGGCGGCCCCCGCGCCAATCCTCACCGCCGCAGGCGTGGATATCGGACGGAATTACCCTCAGCCGCTGGTGGATCTCAGGTCGTCTCGCGAGGCCGCTCTGGCCGCGTACGAGATCATCAAGGCGCGGGGCCGATAGCCTGGCTGGTCCTCCAGCCGAGGACAAGTCGCGGCGCCAAGGCCGGCAAGCACCCTGCGTTCGATCCGGACTGGCTACTGCTCTGTTGAGCTCGGAAGCAGAGAGACGATCCCCAACACCTCACGTGCATTCGCGGATGTCAGGGCGGCCAGTGCCTCGGGCGCGTCCTGTCTGACCTCCGCCAGGGACTGCAGGACATCGGGGAGATACTCCGGGCTGTTCCTTCCTCCGCGATGCGCCGCGACCGTCATGTCCGGTGCATCCGTCTCGAGCACGATCGCCTCGCCGGGGAGCCGGGCGGCCAAACGGCGAAGGCGCGACGAGCGGTCGAAGGTCAGCATGCCCCCGAAGCCGAGCCGAAAGCCCAGATCCAGATATGCATGGGCCTGCTGAAGACTGCCGTTGTATGCATGGGCAATCCCACCCCTCACCCGCGCCCGGCGCAGGATCGCCAACATGGCGTCGTGAGCCTTTCGAACATGCAGGAGAACCGGCAGGTCCGCCGCCCGCGCAATGGCCAGCTGCGCCTCGAGCAAGGCCTGCTGACGCGCCCGATCCAGCTCCGGCTGGGAATAGTCTAGGCCGATCTCTCCGACCGCAACCGGGCCCCGGTCGGCGATCGCCCGCTCAAGGGCCGGGAGGTCCGATGGCTGGTGTTGGTCGAGATAGACCGGGTGCAGACCCAAGGCCGGATAGAGGTCGTCCTGCGAGGCACAGAGCCCGAGCAGCGCGTCCCATCCTTTCGCATGGATGGCGGGAATCACGATGCCCACCAGGCCGGCCGCTCGCGAACGGTGGATCACGGCCTGCCGGTCCGCATCAAACTCGGCGACATCAAGATGACAATGGGTGTCGATCAGCTCCATCTCGGTCTAAACGGCGTCCGGTGAGAAAACCGACGACCCGAGCTCAGTGAGGATCATCCCGGACGCGGCTAATCCCCGACCGCACCCTTCTGATCACGGACGAAGAGTGCCTTGTGCGGCCCTCTGCCGACCTGGCGTTCCTCCATCTCGAAGAGCTGGATTGCCTTAAGGAGGCCACTCAGCTTGGCGTAGCCATAGTTGCGCGAATCGAACTCGGGGCTGCGCTTGGCGATCGCCGAGCCGACCGGCCCGAGCTCCGCCCATCCCGTGTCGTCGGCGGCCCCGTCCACAGCGGCCCGCAGCAGACCGACCAGCTTCGCATCGCGTGCGAGATCCTTGCCGCTCTTGCGCGACGCCGTGTCGCCACCGGCGCCCTCCCGAAGAACCTCGGTGAACACGAATTTGTCACAGGCGGCGACGAAGGGCTCAGGGGTCTTCTGCTCGCCGAAGCCGTAGACGGTCATCCCGGATTCGCGCAACCGAGATGCCAAGCGCGTGAAGTCGCTGTCGCTGGAGACGATGCAGAAGCCATCGAAATTGCGCGAATAGAGGAGGTCCATGGCATCGATCATCATGGCCCCGTCGGTCGCATTCTTGCCTTTAGTGTAGCGAAACTGCTGCATGGGCTGGATGGAGTGACGCAACAGGGTATCCTTCCAGGAGCCCAATGAAGGCAGGGTCCAGTCGCCATAGATACGCTTCACATGGGCCGTACCGTACTTCGCGATCTCGGCCAGCAAACCCTCGACGATGCTTGCCTGTGCGTTGTCGGCGTCGATCAGCACGGCGAGCTTGAGATTGGCGATGTCGGACATCCTCAGATCTCCCTCAGATTACCGGGTGTCCGGACGTCGCCCGCACTTGGCGTGGCCGATCCTGATCGGTGTCGCCTGAGCTGCAGTCACCACATAAGGTCGTCCGGCACTTTGTAGTCGGCATAGGGGTCATCGCCATCCTTCTCGTCGTGAGGCCGATTGTGAACCAGCACCAGACTCGCATCTCTCGCAGAGACCTTCTCGGCGATCTCCGACGGGACGACCTCGTAGAAGGCGTCCTGGCGCACCACCGCCAGGCTTCCGCCGACCAGTCTGGCGTGCTGATCCTTGTTGACATAGATTCGCTTCAGGGTTGTGCCGTCGGTGAAATTGAACGCCACATCACCACCGTCGCGCACCACCCGATGGGTGTGCACGAGTTGGCGAACCTCGTTCTCGGCGGCGCGCAGCGCGGCCTCCTCCTGAAGGCGGCGATTGAGCTCGCGGTCGCGCTCGGCCTTCTCGCGACGCGCCCGCTCGGCGGCCTGTCGTGCCGCGTCATCGGCCGCCAAGCCGCGCCGACCGCCGTGCTTCGCCTTCTTGTGCTTGGTTGAGCGCGCCTGCCTCAACCTCTGCTCATCGATCAAGCCGGCCTTGAGCAATTGGTCCTGAAGCGAGTTGCCCACGTTGATCCTCTCCAAAGACGCTGCGGAAAACGGCCCTGGTGCATCCGGGCCGTCAGCGCATCTGAACGCCCTTAGGCGGTCCCGCGAAAGAGCGCGACGGTTGGTGCACCGCCTCCGCCGACGCAAGGATCCGACAGGCGCGCGCGAGACGCAAGCCCACTCGCCAGCCTTGGACCCTGACGATGCGCTCATCGCTCAGCGCAGCGGGGGCGCGATGACGGCAATCCGCGGGCGAGGGCCTCTTGAACGCCAAGAGTCCGGGCGCAGATCATCCGGCCGAGCCCGGACGAGACCACGCCGAAATGCATGGTCGCACGTCGCCAGATGTATGATCACGACGCGCTTCAAGGCGTCCCTGTTGTCTCCAAGACCACCTGCAGCTTTGCGCAGGGATGGACTGTTTCAGCAGTTGACCTATCGGCCCATCAATATCTTAAAAAACGATTTTGATAATTCTGTTGTAGTGACTCACGCGTGCGTTTAGAATCGCGCGCGGTCAAACGACCCTGCAATGTCCGTTGCCTTGATGCCGCGGCTGACCCAGTCCGGACAGACCGACGCCACCCACCTTCGGAGTCTCATACATGACCCGTCCGCTTCTCGTACTGATGCTCTTGCTCACATTCGTGATCCCGACGCAGGCCGTTCTCGCCGCCGACTTGGGTTTTGTCGACATGCAAAAGGTCCTCGAGGAGAGCAAGCTTGGTAAGCGACTGCAGGAGCAGCTGCGTACCGAGTTCGAGCCGCGCGGCCAAGAGATGGCCCGGGAGGAAAACGAGATCCGCGAGCTGCAGAAAACGCTCGAGCGCGACGGCGCCTTGATGAGCGCCGACCAGGTGGGCAAGAAGGAGGCCGAGATCAAGACCCGCATCGATGCCTTTCAGGAAAAGGCCAAAGGGATTCAGCAGGAGCTGCTGAAGGCCCAGCAGGAGAAGAGCCGGGAGATCATCGCGCCCGCGCGCGACTCCATCAAGGCGATTGCGAATAAGAAGAAGCTGGGCATGGTGGTCGAGCCCGGCATGACGGGCCTGCTCTATCTCGATCAGGGGCTCGACATCACCGCGGACGTCATCAAGCACCTCGATGCCAACACCGACTGAGGCCTTCATCAGCCCAGGCAACCGGTGATGACCGGGCTATTTCCAAGCGGTGACGCTGGGGTATCATTTTTGACGTTGCGGCCTGGATCACATGGGCGTTCGCGTCCGGCTCACCGATCCGCCCACCGCCCATTCATCTCCCCGGCGCGACCCCTGTCGCGGTCGCCTTTTTTGAGGAACGGACACAATGCTCGGTGAATCACACGACCTCCTGCACGAGTTCCCGGACCTGGAGCAGAAGATCGCGACGCTGCGTTCCAACAACGCGGAGTTCGCTAGGCTGATGGACGACTATGACTCGCTGGATGCACGGGTCCGCCAACTGGAGGAGTTGGGGACACCCGTCGCCGACGAGACCATCGAGGACCTGAAGAAACAACGGCTCCAGCTCAAGGACACGCTCTACGGCATCTTACGATCCTGACTCAGCCAGTTACCGGTCGCCGACCTCCCTCCCCCCCTCTCCCGACGATCGCGCCCGGTCTGATAGGGATCGAGGCAATCCCCACGCGTCGAGCCGACCGAGGGTCCCTCAGCAGAGCGGTCGTGCCGACCGACCCCCGGCCGCCAGAGCCCCCGGCTAGGCCCTGGCTTCGCTGCAAGGCCCCGTGCGGCGCACACTCGTCAGGTGCATACAACCCGATCGCCGCTCAGTTGAGACCGTCGATGCCTGGACAAGCCAGGCGGCAGGTGGAACCATGCGGGCATGGGAATCCCGGATCGCGCGACCAGAGCGGCCATGGACTTTCGAATCGTGCCGGTGACCTCGTTCCAGCAGAACGCCACGCTTCTCTGGTGCGGGCGCACCCGAGCCGCGGCGATCATCGATCCGGGCGGGGAAGCCGATCGGATCCTCGATGAGGCCGCCGCTCTGCGACTGAGGCCGGAATGCGTCCTCCTGACCCATGGGCACCTCGATCACCTCGGCGCAAGCGCGGAGGTCTCCGAGCGGCTCGGCATTCCGATCTGGGGACCGCACCCCGATGACGCCTTCTGGATCCATGCTCTGCCCGAGCAATGCCGGATGTTCGGCTTTCCGCCCGTGCGCGGATTCGAGCCCGACCGCTGGCTCCAAGCGGGGGAGCGGATCCGCATCGGAGAGGAGACCCTTGAGGTCATACACTGCCCCGGCCACACCCCGGGTCACCTGGTGTTCTTTGATGCCGAGGGGCGACTGGCCCAGGTCGGAGACGTCCTCTTCAAAGGATCGATCGGCCGCACCGACTTCCCACGCGGCAACCACGAGCAGCTTCTCGAGTCCATTCGACGACAGCTCCTTCCGCTGGGGGACGACGTACGCTTTATTCCAGGGCACGGGCCCATGTCGACCTTCGGCGAGGAACGCCGGACCAACCCCTTCGTCCGGGTCTAAAGAACAGGCCGATCAGATGCCATCCTGCCGTTTGATCGGCTCGCGACCTGAACGGCGCGAGCGAGGGGCGAGGTCTCAACGCGACAGGCCGGGAGCGGCCATCGCCAGGAACAGAGCGGAAGCCATACCCCGATGCGAAAGACAGGCACCATAACGCAGACAGTCGCCGAAAAGGCCAGTCCTGCCCGCGGCCACTGGCTCCGCAACGCGGACCCCGACCCACTCAAGTCCACGGGGCGGAGCACCACGACACGGACCAAGAAGGCGCATTTCCTCGAGCCCTATCGGCTGTCGAAGGCGCAACGGGCGTCCCTTCTGGAGCTCCTGGCCAGCCACTCGGTCGGGGATCGGGAGAGCCGCGAGCTGTTTGCCGCCGCCGTCGAGTACGGCATCGCAAGCTGTCGGGCCAGCCTGCCGGAGCCCCCCGGCGAACCCGATCGCGCGCCCCCCGTAGCAAAGCGGGAGGGGCTGCTCGGCGCTCTCGCCGAGTCCGCGCGTCTGCTCGCCGAGCGGCTCAACGGGCTCGAGGAGCTGGAACGTGAGGCGATCCTGAGCCGCCTGCAGTCATCCGACCCCTTCGAACGCGCCCATGACACGACCTATCTCGCCGCAGTCAGTCGCGAGGCAAGGCGCATCGCCGAGGCGGCCGTCGCAGCGCTCGAGGCGGGGGCGCCAGCGCCGGTCAGGCGCGCTGGGACGAGTCGGGCCGCTGGTCCCTCGTCCGACACCGCCCGTCGCCTGATCCTGCGGGTGGCCGACGCCTACGAGGACTGCTTCGAGGCCCAGGCCCGGACAGAGCCCGACTCGGCCTTCGTTCCGGTCCTGCGGCTTCTCGCCGAGGAGGCCGGGATCGAGATTCCATCGAACCCGGCGTCGCTCCAAGAGGTTCTCCAGCGAGCCTGACCGCCCTTCCGGCAGCGCGTGCCGAGAGGCTCGGTCCGAGCGGCCGAGGCGGCAGGCTGGAAGCTCCGCCGCGACTGCCCCGGACCGTCAAGTCTCCCATCGCACGCGACGCAACCCCAAGGCGATGCCAGCGCCGCGGATCGGATCAAAGATGCCCGGGGGTCGTTCGACCGCGTTTCTGGGTACAATGCCAGGTCGATGAGCAACGATTGGCGGGAGCAAAATGCTATTCGGGCGCTTTCTGAAAAAATGGCCGCAGGATCCTGCCAAAAAAGAGGATCAGGAGATCCTGGCGAAGCGCGCTCGCAGTGCTGACGACCCCGCCGTCAGGCGCGATGCGACCCGCCGGCTCGCCGACTTGTCCCAGCTGCGCCTGATCTTTTCCGAAGACCCGGACGCCGGCGTACGCGAGATCGCCGCCGCACGCTATCGCCATCTGCTCTGCGGGACCCAGGCTGAGGAGGGATCGCTCGACGCAAGTCTTGCCGAGCTCTCCGAGTTGACGGATATGCGAATCATCGAGCAGGTCGCGACCGAGGGCGTCGCGCCCGAAATCAGGCGCGCGGCGATCGAGCGAGTCCAATCCCAGGAGGTGCTCGCGCTGTGCGCACTTCAAGACCCGCTCGCGGCCAACCGCGGCGCGGCCATCGAGCGCCTGGAGGACAAGGAGGCGCTGGAACGCGTCCTGCGGCAGATCGGCAAGAAGGACAAAAACGTCCACCGCTGTGCACGCGAGAAGCTGCGCCTGATCGCTGAGCAGGCGGAACGGCCGCAGCGCGTCCGGGATCTCTGCGACGAGATCTGCCAAAAGGTCGAGCGTCTTGGGCGGCTCGGGCAATGGCACCAGGATCGGGCGCTACTGGATCACATCGAACGCCAGTGGTCGGAGATCCGGGATGCCGCGGAGCCGGCCTGGCAGTCGCGCTTCGAGGCCGCGCGCGAACGATTCCTTGAGGTCTATGCGGCGCATGCCCGCGAGGCCGCCGCCCAGGTCGTCGAGGAGGCCACTCAAGACGCGCTGCAAGCGGAGCGAATCGCACTGCTCGAGGCCCTCGCCGAAACCACCAAGCTCACCACCGAGGACGAGGTCCGCGCCCTGCGCACGCGCGTCGCCGCTGACTGGGACGCCTTGGAGCCGCTCCCGCCACAACGACAGCGCCCGCTCGATCAGCGCTATCGCCAGCTCATGGACTCGGCCGAGGTGGCCCAGGCCGCGCTCGGCGGGCAACGCAAGCGTCTCAACCGACTGCGTCGGTCCACCCTCAAGGCGCAACAACTGCTCGAGGAGCCCAGGCCGCTGGATCTGGCGTCGGCGAAGACCTTCCTGGATCAGGGTCGTGCACTATCCGCCGAGCTGCCCGAGAGCGCGGAAACGGCGGAGCTCCTTGCGCTCCTCGACCGCATCGAGGGACGCATCAAGACCCAGCAGAAGCATGCCGCGCAGCGTCTCAAGCAGCTCCCAGAGAAGCTTGCCGACCTCGAGAGGCATCTGGCGAACGGCGAGTTGAAAAAGGCCGACCCGCTGTTTCAGAGCCTGCGTGCGGGCCTGGAGCTGGTCGAGTCCAGCCGACTGCAGCAGGGTGCCGCGGATCAGATCGCCGCGCGGCTGCACGCGCTCGCACCCCGTCTGCGCGACCTTCAGCATTGGCGTCGCTGGGGCGCCGACCAGCACCGGGAGGGCCTCTGCGAAGAGATGGAGCGCCTGGTCGAGGCAGACCTTTCACTCGAGGCCCTGAGCGAGCGGCTGCACAGCCTGCAGAGGGACTGGAAGGGCCTGGAGAAGAGCGGGCCTCACGCGAGCCAAGCGATCTGGGATCGCTTCCACCGCGCGTCCCAGACCGTCAAGGAGCGCTGCCGACCCTTCCTGGAGGCGCAGGCGGCCGAACGCGAGGCCAACCGGGCGGCGCGGGAGTCGGTCTGCGACCAGATCGAAGACTTCCTCGCCAAGGTGGACTGGGAGCGCGTCGATTGGAAACGCGTGCTTCGTGCCGAGCGCGAGACCCGCCAGGCGTGGGCGGCCATCGGGCCGGTTCAGCCGCGCGACCGCAAGGCCCTGGAAGGGCGGTTCCGGCACGCCCTCAAGCAGCTGGACCGGCGTCTGGACGGGGAGCGTAAGCGCAACCAGGCCATGAAGCACGAGCTGATCCGCAAGATCGAGGCCCTCGTTGACGAGCCCGACCTGGAGGCAGCGATCGGGCAGACCAAAGCGCTCCAGCGCGAGTGGCACACGACCGTCCCGGCCCGCCACAAGGAGGAGAACAAGCTCTGGCAGACCTTCCGTGAGGCCTCTGACCGGATCTTCGAGCGGCGTGCCGCCCTCCATCGGGCGCACGCGCATCAGCTGGATGAGAACCTCGCGGCCCGCGAGGCGATCTGCATGGAGGCCCTGTCCCTCGCCGAGACCGAAGATGATCCGCGACGGCTCGCAGATGGGCTGCACCGGTTCGAGGAGCGCTGGGATGACGCCCAGTCCCTGCCTGTTCCACGCCAGGCGGCCAGCCATCTCAACCAGCGATGGCGCGACGCCAGGTCGGCATTACGGCAACGCTGGCGCGCCCGCGAGGAGACCGAGCGCCGGGGCGCATTGGATCTGCTGCGAAGACAGGCCGAGCTCTGCGAGCGCCTGGAGCTTCACCTGCTTGGAGAAGGCGGTGAGCCCTTGAGCCCGGAGGCAGCCGCTGAGGCGTGGCAAGGCCTGCCGGAGCAACGAGACACCGAGGTCCAAGAGGCGATCGCGGAGCGCTTCTCCTCCGCCTTGGCCGCGGCGCGGGACCCGGCGCAGCTCGAATCGCTTCGCCAGCGCTACCAAGCCAACGCCGCACGCCTCGCCCGACTCTGCCTCCAGCTCGAGATCCTCGCCGGCGTCGACACCCCGCAGGAGCTTGCCCAGGAGCGCCTGGAATTCCAGGTCGCGCGTTTGACGGAACGGATGGTCGAAGGCGAAGAGGACCCCTTGCAGGGAAGTCAGCGCCTGCTGAAAGAGTGGTATCTGTGCGGCCCTGCCCCGCGCACGCCGAGCCTGATCACGCGCTTCGAGCGGATCCGCCAGGCGCTCGCCAGCGAGGCCGCAGCGGACCAGGCAGCCGCCTGAGGCACGTGCGGAGTCTGCCCCGGCGTGGCATAGATCGCGTCCGCGGCACAAGCACCGCGCAGGTCGCCCCGCCGAGCCCGACGGCGAGCTGCCGGGTCGTCAACATCCGGCGTCCCGTCGGCGACCGGGTCCCCGCGACCGCGCGGACGCTCAGTCGCACGCCGGCCAGCCATATCCCCAACGCCAGGGGAACGGACTGCAGGGGATCCCGCCCAGACGCACCGAGCGGTACATCAGATCAGCCACCGTTCGATAGAGTCCGGCGATCTGCTCCTCGCTCAGACCGTACTCGGCGCTCAGCTCATGCACCCGCTCCGCCCCGGTCTCGATCACGCAGGCCCGCAGCGCCAGGTCGGCGTCCCGGCGCCTCTCGAAGCTCTCCTCAGGCGTTGCATCGCGCGGTCCCGCAGCATGGTAGAGGCGGTCATGGGCGACGCAGCAGGACTCCCAGGGCGGGCGGTCGCCATGCACCGTCCGGAACCGCGCGAACCAGGCCCCGAGGTAGTCCCAGCCTGCCGACAGCCCGCCGCTGCACCCGTCGGTGGTGAACGGGGCCAGACGGCTGTCCGCGGCGGACCTGCGCAGCGCCAGACGCGCGTGACGATCCAGCTCCAGCTGCCGCTCAAGGGTGTCCATCATCGGTTCGTTCGGCGCCGGCTCGTCCGCGGCCGAGCCGGCACCGACCAGCAGGCCTAAGACGAGGGGGATGGCCGACCGCCGTGCGCCCGCTCGGTTCCCCTCAAGGCGAGTCATCGCGATAGGTCCGCGCGGGCGGCGGCCGGCCGAACACGAGGGCCGTTCGAACCAGCAGCCGCTCAACTGGGCTCATCCGGGCGCGCTGCTCGATGACCGCGCGCGCCATCGCCGGCTCGTCGGTGATGACCCCGGCAACCCCCGCCGACATCATGCTGGACATCGAGATCGGGTCGTTGACCGTCCAGACGAACACCGGCGTCTCGGCGGCATGCGCACGACGGACGAAACCCGCGGTCGCCATCCCCATGTTCACCGCCAGAAAATCGGTTTCGAGCCGGGTCAGGTCGCCAATGGCCTGGGCCGACAGCAGGCCGACGGTCCAGTCGGGCCTTAAGGCCCGCAGCTTCCGGATGCCGTCGTACTTGAGCGACATGATCGCCACGTCCTCAGCCATGCCGGCGGCCTCGACGATCTCCACGACACGCTGCTCGAGCCGCTGGTCATGCCCATAATACTTCAGCTCGATGACCAACCGTGACCGACCGCGCACCACCTCCAGCACCTCGCGCAGGGTGGGTACCCGCTCGCCGGCGAACTCGGGTCCGAACCAGCTGCCGACGTCGATCGCGCGGATCTCCTCCAGGGTCCCGTCCCAGACCTTGAGCGGCTCGCCGGCCAGCTTCATGAAGTCGCTGTCGTGAACGACGACGACCTCGCCGTCAGCCGTCTCCTGCACATCGATCTCGATCCAGTCGGCCTGATCCTCGATCGCCTGG
>NZ_JAJDNA010000078.1 GCF_022340925.1 Thiocapsa sp. | reverse complement strand
TGGAACCACCTGATCCCATCCCGAACTCAGAAGTGAAACGGTGTCTCGCCGATGATAGTGTGGGGCCTCCCCATGCGAACGTAGGTCACCGCCAGGGCCTTAACCACAAACCCCCGCCTCAAACAGCGGGGGTTTTCTTTTCGGGCGGCGAGGAGCGACACTAACGCGTCACCGCCGATCCACCTCCTGGAGAAGGCCGGCCCGTCGGGGCGAGGGGGTAATCCGGTCACCGCGCCCTTCAGGGCGATCGCAGCTGCGATCTACCTGCACGATTAAAGGCAGACCAATGCAATTCATCGACTTGAAATCACAGTATCGGTTGATCGAGGACGACGTCAAGGCGCGGATCGACGCTGTCCTCAATCACGGTCAGTACATTATGGGTCCGGAGATCCAGGAGCTAGAAGAGGCGCTCGCGGCGTTCGTCGGCGTCGCGCACTGCATTGGACTCTCCAGCGGCACCGATGCATTACTGGCGGCGATGATGGCGCTGGAGATCGGCCGAGGCGACGAGGTCATCACCACGCCTTTCACCTTCATCGCCACCGGTGAGATGGTTGCCTTGCTTGGCATACGCCCTGTCTTCGTCGACATCGACCCGGTCTCCTACAACATCGATCCCCGGCGCATTGAGGACGCCATCACGGGCCGGACCCGTGCGATCATGCCAGTGTCTCTGTACGGTCAATGCGCGGACATGGACGCGATAAACGAGATCGCCGACCGCCATCAGCTGCCCGTGATCGAAGATGCTGCTCAGAGCTTCGGCGCCACCTACAAAGGACGGCACTCCTGCGCGCTGTCTCGGATCGGCTGTACCTCCTTCTTTCCTGCGAAGCCGCTCGGCGCTTACGGGGATGCGGGGGCTTGCTTTACGAGTGACGAGGGGCTTGCAGGGAGGTTAAGAGAGATCCGCAACCACGGCCAGGACAGACGTTACCACCACCCACATCTTGGCTTGAACGCACGATTGGACACGATTCAGGCCGCGGTCCTTCTGGCAAAGCTGTCGCTGTTCCCTCAGGAAATCGAAGCCCGGGCACGTCTGGGGGCACGCTACACCGAGCTGCTTCAAGAGCGGGGGGCGGCCTCGACTGCGGACGGGTACGGATCCGTTCTGACACCTTTCGTGCCGCCGACCCATGGCTCGGTCTATGCCCAATACACCATTCAAGTCCCCGCTCGTGATCAGGTCGGACAGGCGCTTGCGTCTGAAGGAATCCCGACATCCGTCCATTACCCCGTCCCGCTGAACGATCAGCCCGTCTTTCAGCCGAGCCTGGATCGGGCCGCGACGCCGGTCAGCGCGAGAATCGCAAAGCGGGTCATCAGCTTGCCAATGCACCCTTACCTATCGGACGCCGAGCAGCTGCGCATTGCGGATGCCGTCGCCAGATCGACCGGGCTGACGCCCGATCAGAATCGACGAGCTTGGTGAATCCGCGATCCGGCGGGGACGGTCATCAGCCCCGATCACGGGCCCGTGCCTTGCCAACCCAGGCGCGCGGAGCGAGCGGACTGAACAAGAAAAGATGGCGCAGCCTCTTTACAGCAGGACGAGATTATCTCGGTGGATCAGTTCTTCTTCGTCGAGGTAACCGAGAATCGACTCGAACCGGCTCGAAGGCTGCCCTTTGATTCGAGCGACCTCCTGGACGTCATAATTGACCAGACCACGCGCGACCTCGCAACCTGCCTCGTCGACACAGGCGACGACCTCACCGCGATTAAAGGCGCCCAACACCTCTTTGACCCCGACTGCAAGTAAGCTCGTCCCCTTCTCACGAATCGCACTGACCGCACCTTGATCCAGGGTGAGCCGACCCCGGACCTGGAGATGGCCAGCCAGCCACTGTTTGCGGGCCGCCTGAGGTCCTTGAAAGGGCGTCAGCAGTGTTCCCACAGCCTCTCCGCGGGCGATCCGGTTCAGGATCTGCTCGCCTCGTCCCGGCGCGATGACAGTGGGTGTGCCGGAGCGTGCGGCGAGGCGAGCAGCTCTCACCTTGGTGACCATCCCGCCTGTTCCCAGCCCGTTGGCGCTGCCGCCAGCGACGCGGTCGAGCAGCGAGTCGTCAACACGGGTCTCGGTAATCAGCCGCGCATCGACATGGCGCCGAGGATCCCTGTCAAACAACCCATCCTGATCGGTGAGCAGGATCAAGAGATCGGCCTCGATCAGATTGGCGACTAGGGCCGCAAGGGTGTCATTGTCCCCAAAGCGCAACTCGTCGGTCGCGACTGTATCATTTTCGTTGACTACCGGAACCACGCCCAGCCTGAGCAAGGTGCGTAAGGTGCTGCGAGCGTTCAGGTAGCGCGCCCGATCGGCGAGATCATCACGTGTCAAAAGGATCTGAGCGGTATGCAGGCCGCGCGTCCGGAAGCAGTCTTCATAGGCACGCACCAAGCCCATCTGGCCGATGGCCGCCGCCGCCTGCAACGCGTGCAATGCCTTCGGGCGCAGGCGCCACCCCATGCGTGCCATACCCTCGGCAACTGCACCGGAGGACACCAGTACGACCTCATTGCCGGCCAACCGGCGCGTTGCCATCTGCTCGACCCAAGGAGCCAGCATGTTGCGCTCGAGCCCTTCCCCATCCCGCGTCAACAAGGCGCTGCCGATCTTCACGACCCAGCGACGCGTGAACGGGATTATCTCGCGCGAGATCATGGCCTTGATCCTGTCTCCTCAATCGAGCGGATGCCAACCGGCGCCGCTGGCGGGCTGCGCGTGATCGGCATCGCGATCCGGAACGGCTTGCTCGGTCGCGCCGGTTTGCTTGGCCAGCACCTCTAAACGCCGCATCAGATCGGTCGTCAGCTCTGCTGTCCCTTGACCGGTCAGCGCCGAGATTCCATAGACGGGAGCAGACCAGTCGAGCCGATCCAGGATCTCGTCGCGCCGCTCCCGATAGTCCTCTGGGGCGATACGATCGATCTTGTTGAGCACCAGCCATCGCTCTTTGTGCAACAGTCCTTCCCCGAAGGACGCCATCTCCGCTTCGATCTTCCTGACCTGCTCGACCCGATCCTGACTGTCGTCCAACGGCGCAACGTCGACCAGATGCAAGAGCAGTCGTGTACGCGCAAGATGTTTGAGGAAATGGCTTCCCAGCCCTGCCCCCTCGGCTGCGCCCTCGATCACACCGGGAATGTCCGCGATCACGAAGCTACGATCACGCCCAAGGCGGACCACGCCGAGATGGGGATAAAGGGTCGTGAATGGATAGTCGGCGACCTTGGGCCGGGCACTCGAGACTTGACGGATGAACGAAGACTTTCCTACGTTCGGGAACCCCACCAGACCGACATCCGCGAGGAGGATCAGCTCGAGCCGCAGATCCCGGCACTCTCCAGGCGTCCCCGGGGTAAACTGACGAGGACTGCGGTTGATGCTCGATTTGAAGCGAGCGTTTCCGATCCCGTGAACCCCCCCCTGCGCGACTCGCAATCGCTGCCCCGGCTCGATCAGCTCACCGATTGCTTCGCCGGTTTCGCGCTCAAGGACGCGGGTTCCCACCGGCACGCGAATCCTCAGATCGGCACCCGCGCGACCTCGCATGTCTCGGCCCCTGCCGTCTTGGCCCCGCTCGGCCCGATGGACACGCTGATAACGGAGATCCACCAAGGTGTTTAGATTGGTATCCGCGACGAGATAGACGCTCCCCCCATCACCGCCATCACCCCCATTGGGCCCACCCTTCGGGATATACTTCTCCCGGCGAAAACTGACGCAGCCGCTCCCGCCATCACCTGCCTCGACCCGGATGAAAGCCTCATCGACGAACTTCATGGCTCACGGACCTTACCGCAAAACGAAACGAGCCCCGCCGGATCGGCGAGGCTCGCGCAACCTGCGGGCTGACCGGCACCCGGCGCGATCAGCCGGAGCTTGATTCAGCCGCCGAACTCTCGGCCACCGTGACGAATTTCCGGTTCTTCGGGCCGCGCACGACGAACGACACGACGCCGTCACGGAGAGCGAACAGCGTATGATCACGGCCGCAACCAACATTGACCCCGCCGTGGAACCGTGTGCCACGCTGGCGCACGATGATGGCGCCGGCTTTGACCTTCTGCCCCCCGAACACCTTGACACCGAGCCGCTTGGACTCGGAATCGCGCCCGTTGCGCGAGCTACCGCCCGCCTTTTTGTGTGCCATTGGCTTACCCTCTTCAGCCGGTGCTGATGGCGGTGATCTTGAGTGCCGTGAACGACTGACGGTGGCCTTGGCGTTTCAGATAATGTTTGCGCCGCCGGAACTTCACGATCGTGACCTTCTTCGCCCGTCCGTGCCCCTGCACGGTTGCGCTCACTTTTCCGCCTTCGACGAAGGGCTTACCCAACTTGACATCGTCTCCGTCAGCCACGAGGAGCACCTCGCCGAAGTCGACGTTCGCGCCTTCTTCAGCGACGATCTTTTCCACTTTGACGGTGTCGCCTTCGGAAACCCGGTATTGTTTGCCACCGGTTTGAATGACCGCATACATGGCTAGAAATCCCCAAAAACCATCCGGCACTGCACGGCGACATGCGCCGAAATAAAGAGCGGGGATGATACCCAAGAAGGAAAATGGCGTCAAGGCCGGCGGCGCATGCTAAACTCGGCGTCTCGCCCGGCGAGAGTCCGAACAGCGCAGGCGTGCCAGCCGGTGCGTCGATCTCCGGCATCCCGCGGACGACTTGACAGGCCATGACCCCAGACCTAGCATCCGCGCCCACTATCGCCAGCCCGTCGACACCTCATGGATATCTCCACGCTTCGTCAGCCAGTCGCCGAGGACGTGAAGGCCGTGGATGCCTTGATCCTGCGGCGACTCCGTTCGGACGTGGTGCTGATCAGCCAGATCGGCAGCTATATCGTCAACAGCGGAGGCAAGCGGCTTCGCCCCCTATCCGTCCTGTTGGCCGCGCGCGCCTGCGGCTACAACGGGCAGCGGCACATCGATCTTGCGGCCGTGGTCGAATTTATCCACACGGCCACCCTGTTGCACGACGACGTCGTCGACGCATCCGAGCTGCGACGGAACCGGGAGACGGCTAATGTCGTCTGGGGCAACGAAGCCAGCGTCCTGGTCGGTGACTTTCTCTACTCGCGCGCCTTCGAGATGATGGTCGACGTCGGCCGCATGAAGGTCATGGATATCCTGTCACATGCAACCAATCGCATCGCCGAGGGGGAAGTACTGCAGCTCCTGAACACACGGGATCCGGATACCGACGAGACCCGTTACATGGAGGTCATAACCCGCAAGACCGCAACCTTGTTTGAAGCCGGGGTCAGACTCGGAGCCGTGCTCGCCGAATCGACCACCAGCGTCGAGGAGGCTGCGGCAAATTATGGCCTGAACCTGGGGATCGCCTTCCAGCTCATCGATGACGCACTTGACTACAGCAAGGAAAACGGGGAGCTGGGCAAGAACGTGGGAGACGACCTCGACGAGGGCAAGCCGACCCTCCCGGTGATCCGAGCCATGGCAGTGGGATCGCCGCACCAGCGGGCGCTGCTGCGGCAGGCCATCGAGCAGGGTGGACGCGACCAGATCGATCTGGTCATCGAGGCGATTGCGTCAACAGATGCCATCCCCTACACTACCCGGCTTGCGGAAGGCTACGCGAACCGCGCCAAGCTTGCGCTGGCCGCATTCCCCCCCTGCCCCGCAACTGCGGCATTGGAGAGCCTGGCCGATTTCTCGGTCAACCGTACTCATTGACGTTGTGTCCGAACTCGGGGTGTAGCTCAGCTTGGTAGAGCGCTGTCTTCGGGAGGCAGAAGTCGCTGGTTCGAATCCAGTCACCCCGACCACTCCGTTGCGAGCAGTCGAATCCGACACACACGATCTTCGCGCCACGTCCGCTTAGCGTGCGTCGTTCATGGCTTTCGTAATCGGCTTGGCTGGATAGCGTAGGCGTACATACAAACTCGCAACAAACAACAGAACGTTGATGACTCCCACGACCACGAACGGCGCGCGCGGATCAATGGTGTCGAATAGGCGGCCGCCGGATGAGGTGATCAGGAGGATGCCGATCGCGCCGGAGATGTTGAAGGCACCGAGGACGGAACCCCGTTTCGCCTTGGGCGCCTCTTGGCCTATCAGCGACTGACCTCCCAGATACACGCTGATCTGGCCGATACCCAAGAGAACAAAGATGACGATTCCGTAAGACGCCAGCGGATTATCGAGTAGGATGACAGACAGATTGCCGATTGCGGCAAGCAGCATGCAGATGGCCAGGGCGGTCACTCTGTCCATTCTGTCCAGCACCGAGCCGAGCACCGGCGCCCAAAAAAGTGCCGAAATCTGGGCGATCACAAAGATGATGGTGCCTTTCTTGACCGCCTCAGCGGTGTCCATACCCGTCGCGATGCCGGCAGTCGTGCCCCATAGCACCAGAAAGGTGGCATTGATCGATTGGTCTCCCCTCGCGATAAATGCGGCTGAATAAGACAGCAAGATGCGTGGGTTCCTCGCATGATGAAAGCCACTCATTAAGAGGTCCCTGATGCCGGGACGCTCTTCCTTGCTGACAGGCGTCCCACTCTTCAGTCCCAGCAGTAATACCACGCCGGCCAGGACGGCGAGCGACGCGATCGCGTAATGGGTCAAGAGACCTGCCTCGGTTCCACTGAATCCGGCGTCGCTCAGCAGATTGGGCAAGGCACCGAAGAATTGATTCGTAAAGACGATACCCAATCCGCTCAACATGCCGACGAGCGCAACCAACTTCCCACGGGAACGCTCCGCCGGATAATCGACAAGCACGGTCGACAATGCGCCGGCGACTGCGACCACGCCCAGTGCATAGATCACCCGGTAGGCGTAGAGATCTTCAACCGAGGTCGCCAAGGGATACAGAGCATAGGTCATGGCCAGCAGGAGAAAACCCGCCGTATAGATGGGACGACGGCCGACTCGGTCGATGAGTATCCCGGCTGGTATGAAGAACGCGAGCGCAACGAGCTCAGTCCAGAAGACCAAGTTTCCGCTGATTGTGCCTTGCTCAGAGGTGGGTACCCCAAGGTGCTCATTCAGCACATATGCTTGACCGATCGAGATGAACGTCATCAAGCCAATGGAAAGGAAGGCTCCCAGGAGGAAGGTCCAACCATGCCGAGGGAGGATGTTCGGCGCCAAATGGATGGGGCCAATCCGATAGGTCCGCTCTGGGTCATGCATCGTCTGGTCTCGGCCCGTTGGGCACTGCGTCCTGAATCATCGCGGCACCATTATCCCACTGCGCAAGCAATGCCGATACTGCCGCAACCGTGGCCTAGGCCACGGTTGCGGGATAGACAGCTCGATCGTCGGATGGGTGGATCGATCAGACCGAAAGCCGATCCCGGGCTGACTGCCCGGTCAGCTACGAAAAGTTCATGGCAACCGGGTCAGTTCCCTCGGTGCAGGGTTGGCCACGCTCCTCCAAAGAGCGAGAATCCAGGTATCCGGGGTGCGGCTGACAACGATCCGGATTTCCCCGACCAACAATGACCATCGGATAGAATCCCGGATGCAGACTCGGAGCGAGACCCCGAACCCTCACAGGCCCAATGCGCCTTGGGCCTGGACTCTACTGATGCTCTGGATGCCGGCTCCCGGCTGGGCGTACCCGCATGAACCCCCGGTCGCCTGGCCCGGCGGTCTCGGCCTTATCCTCATGGGGACTGTTCTTGTCCTTGCGGTTGGGGGACTCGCGTGGCGCTACCAGCAAGTCCGCCGCGCACTCGACAGGCAGGTCGCACAATGGCACAGCGAGAGGGCCAAGATCGAAGACGGCTTACGCGAAAGGGAACGCGTCATCGAAGAAACCCAACGTCTCGGCCATCTTGGAACCTGGGAATGGGATGCGAATGACAACCGCCTGAGGATGTCCGCAGAGGCCCACCGCATCTTCGCCATCCCAACAGAAGGCTTCGATGACGCCTATCAGAGCCTTCTTGACTGCGTTCATCCCGACGACCGCACTCACGTCGAGCAGTCGGTCCAGAAAGCTCTTGAGGGCATGAGTGTCCTCGACCTCAAGCATCGAATCGTTCTGCCGGAAGGCGAGGTCCGCTTCCTTCACGAGCATGCGATCGTCGACCGAGTCGAGGGTCACGCCGTACGCATCCGGGGCACGGTGCAAGATGTGACCGAGGTCCAACGTGCCTGGATGCTTCACGAAGACCGAATGCGCATCATGGGCCTGATCGCCGCAGGTGCCCCGGTTCAGGAGGCCTTGGACGCGATCGCCATGTCAATCGAGGCCCTCGACCAGAGCCTGATGTGCTCGATTCTATTGATGGACAGTGATACACATCGCCTGCGTGTCGGCACCGCGCCGAGTCTCCCGCGTCGACTCGTCGAAGCGATCGACCGACTCACGGGCCAACCTGCCGGAGCCGAGAACGTCCACCCGGTGGGCGAGCGGCTTGTCATCACTGACGTCCTCTATCATCCTTACTGGCAGTCCCTCTCGGGCGCAACCGAGGACGCCGGTGTGCGCGGCTGTTGGTCCGAGCCGATCCGCGATGCGAATGGCGAGGTGCTGGGTGCCCTCGATGTCTACTCCAGGGCGGCGGGCAAACCCGATGAGCAGCAGCTGATCTATATCGCCCACGGCGCCGCGTTGGTCGCGGTCGCACTGCAACAGGCACGCGATCGTGCCGCACGACTGGCGGCAGAAGAACGTGCGCGACTGATCCTGGAATCGACCAACGAGGGTGTCTTCGGGCTGAATGCCGAAGGAGTCATCACCTTTATCAATCCCACGGGCTCACGCATGCTCGGCTATGAGCCCGCTGAGCTCGTGGGCAAACCCTGCGTTGCGGTGACCCACCCCGGCGCCGACGGCGGCGACATCGACGCCGAGTCATGCCCCATGCTCACGGTGATGCAGACCGGCCAGGACATCGTTGTGAGCGACGACGCCTTTCGCCGACGCGATGGTGAGACCTCCGTCCCGGTCGAGTATCGCGCGACCCCGATCCGCGTCGGCGGATCCGCCATGGGCGTGGTCGTGACCTTCCACGACGTCACAGAACGCAAGCGCAGCGAGGAGCACATCCACCGACTGGCCTACTACGATAGCCTGACAGGGCTTCCGAATCGCAGTCTGTTCAAAGCCCAGCTCGCCAAGCGGTTGACCTCGACACGGCGTGCCGACCGTGGCTTTGCGCTCCATTTCCTGGACCTCGACCGCTTCAAAGAGGTCAACGACACCTTAGGCCATCCGGCTGGTGATCAGCTCCTCAAAGAGGTCGGACAGCGTCTATCAGGTCTGGTTCGAGGCATGGATACGGTGGCCAGGTTCGGAGGCGATGAGTTCGCGGTGATCCAGCTCGATGTCCAGAGCACAACGGATGCGGCGATCCTGGCAGGAAAGATCGTCGAGCATCTTGCTCAGCCCTATTCAATCGATGGCCACCTGATCATGTGCGGGGCAAGCGTCGGCGTTGTCGATGTACCCAAACCGGACCGAGTGGACATGGAAACCCTGCTGGGACGCGCCGATGTCGCGCTCTATAAGGCGAAGAAAAATGGTCGCGGGACTTATGCCTTCCATACGGACGCCATGACCCGACAGGTTCGCCGAGATGCTGCGCTGACGGATCGGATCGACCAAGCCGTGCACAACGGCGAGCTCTTTCTCCATTACCAGCCCCAAGTGGAGCTCTCCGACGGCCGAATCATCGCGGTGGAGGCGCTCGTGCGCTGGCGCCACCCCGTCGAAGGGATCCTTCCGCCGGGGGATTTCGTTCACCTCGCGGAGCGCCGTGGGCTCTTTCATCTCCTGGGCAGTTGGGTGCTGAGCACCGCAGCCCGGCAGGCCCGCAGCTGGATCGACCGCGGGCTCCGATTCGGGCGCATGAGCATCAATGTGTCTCCTCAGCAGATCCGCTCAGGCAGTCTGGCCGATGATGTCATCGCAACGGCGCAGGAATCCGGGATTGATCCCGGAGCTCTGGAGCTCGAGTTCACCGAAACGGCTCTGATGGAATACGGTGAGCACTATCGGACCCAGATCGCCGTCCTGAAGGACTGCGGGGTGCGCCTGACCCTCGACGATTTCGGCACGGGATTTTCCTCCCTGACCTATCTGCGCCGCTCTGCGGTCAGCACACTTAAGATCGATCGCCAGTTCGTCGCGAGAATGAATCAGGATCCCGAAGCAGCCGAAACCGTCTTGGCCCTGTTGGCCGTCGCGGATGCACTCGACCTCGATACGGTTGCCGAGGGGGTGGAGACCCGAGATCAGGCCGAGCGTTTGCTCGCGATCGGATGCCGTTGCGCCCAAGGGATCCTGCTGGCGCCGCCGATGGAGCCCCGGGCACTCGAGGAGCATCTGACAGTGGGCTTTATCCACCCCTCTTTGGCGGAGAAGAGCCACCCATGAAACGAGCCTGAAAAGGCATCAGCGCGGCTGCAAAGGGGCGTGGCGCATGATCCTGTGGCGACACCTTCGGTTTAGGGGCGCTGCTGCCCTACCCTGGCGAGCACATCGAGGTCGCGGTCGCGCATTCCGAGCAGATAGAGGATACCGTCGAGCCCCACGTTGGCGATGGAGTGACGCGCTTGCCTGGTGACGATCGGCTTGGCGTGGAAGGCGATACCGAGTCCGGCGATCGCGAGCATCGGAAGATCATTCGCCCCATCGCCCACGGCAATCACCTGCTCCAGGCGAATCCCCTCGCGGGCGGCAATCTCGCGCAACAACTCCGCCTTGCGGGGTCCGTCGACGATCTCGCCGGAGACCGTCCCGGTCAGCTTGCCATCGCGGACTTCCAGCCGGTTTGCGAAGACGTAGTCGATGCCGAACCGCCGCTTGAGATGATCGGCAAAATAGGTGAAACCGCCGGAGAGAATGGCGATGCGATAGCCGAGTAGCCTCAGGCTCTTGATCAGCCGATCGGCGCCCTCGGTGATGGGCAGCCGCTCGGCGATCCTGACCAAGACCGACTCATCGAGTCCCTTGAGCAGCGCAACTCGATGCCGAAAGCTGTCCTTGAAGTCGAGCTCACCTCGCATCGTGGCCGCGGTGATGTCCGACACCTCTGGACCGACGCCGGCGGCCGCGGCCAATTCATCGATGACCTCCGCCTGTATCAGGGTGGAGTCCATGTCGAAACAGACCAGACGGCGGTTGCGCCGAAAGATATCGTCTTCCTGCACCGCGACATCGACGTCGAGGACCTGACCGAGCGCGAGCAGAGCCGCATGCAGGTCGGAGAGATCGGCCACCGCACCCCGCACCGAGAGCTCCACGCAGGCGAGTGGATGGCGGCCCGGCGCGCGCCGTGAAATGCGACCGGTGAGTCTCGAGATTCGATCGACATTGAGCCGGTAGTCGGCGACCACCGCGGCAACGCGGGCGATATGCTCCGAATCGATCTCGCGCCCGAGCAAAGTGAGGATATGCCGGGGCTGACCTTGCTCGTTGACCCAAGCCTCGTAGGCTTCGGGGTCGATCGGCGTGAAGCGCAGGTCGAGTCCCATGCCGTGCGCGGTGAACAGGAGGTCACGAAAGACCGGGCAGGAGGCGCTGTCCGCCGACAGCTCGACCAGCAGGCCCAGCGCCAACGCGTTGTGGATCGTCGACTGGCCGATATCAAGGATCGGCACTCGGTAACGTGCGAGGATCTGTGTCAAGGCAGCGGTGATACCGGGCCGATCCTCGCCCGCGACATTGATGAGGACGATCTCGCTCATCGCACTGGAACTTCAAGCACCGTTTGAGTCAGGTCAATACAGCCTGTCTTGAATCCAGTCTCGCAGTAGGCGAGATAGTAATCCCACATCCGGCGAAAGCGTGCACCGTAGCCAAGCCGCGCGATCTCTTCCCCCGCCGCACGAAACGCCAAGCGCCAGCGTCGCAGGGTCTCCGCATAGTCCCGGCCGAACCATGCCGTCTCGCGAATCAACAGATCCGCATCCTGCGCCTCGCGGATCATACGCTCTGGGGTCGGGAGCATCCCACCGGGGAAGATGTAGAGCTGCACGAAGTCGGGCTGTTTTCGGTAGATCGGAAAATCGTCTTCGTTCATCGTGATGACCTGCAGAGCGATTCGCCCACCCGGGCGGACCACCCGCCGCAACGTCTGGTAGTAAGTCGGCCAGAATGCCTCGCCGACCGCTTCCATCATCTCGATCGAGACCGCGTGATCGAAGTGCCCCTCGATGTCCCGGTAGTCCTGCAATCTCAGATCCACCTGACCGGCCAGACCTGCCGCAGCGAGACGCCGGCGCCCGTAAGCAAGTTGCTCACGCGACAGAGTCACACCCGTCACGCGCAGACCACGACGCGCCGCCAGCTCGGCGAAACCGCCCCAGCCACACCCAATCTCCAGGATATGATCGCCTGGCGCTGCGTTCAGCTTGTCCAACAGCCGCTGATACTTGCGCTCTTGGGCCGTTTCCATGTTGTCGCGAGCCGGGTCGGCGAAGAGCGCAGAGGAATAGGTCATGCTCGGGTCGAGCCAGAGCCGATAGAACTCATTTCCAAGGTCGTAGTGGTGGGCGATGTTCCTACGACTGTTGGTGGGATGGTTGTCGCGCAGACGATGGGCCAGCCGATCCCAGAGACGGGACCAGCGCATCCCTCTCGGACCCGCCCCGAGGTGCTCCATATTGTCGTAAAGGACCTCAAGCAATGACGCGAGATCGGGGGTCGTCCAGTGGCCTTCGACATAGGATTCGCCGAACCCCACTTCGCCGCGCGTCAGCAATCGCGCCGCCATCTGCAATGGCGACCGGATCTCGAGCGCGCCGCTCGCGCCACCGAATCGACCGCGATGCAGGGAGGCGCTGCCGTCGGGGAAACGAATCAAGAGCTGGCCGAAGGCCAGATGGCGACAGAACCCACCGATCAGGCGGCTCGACCAACCCGACCAGCGCCAGGCGGATTCCTCGACCAACTCCTCTGCGGACATCAGGACACCTCCTCTTTCGGCGGGGCCGGTTTGGGATAGTAGCTCCCTCCCTTGAGCCAGATCTTCAATGCCTGCCAATGGATCATCACGACGACCTTCAACGTCAAAAGCGGGTAGGCGACCGCCGCGTGCAACAGCCTGGCGTCCGTGACCTCCTCGGCGATTCCCTGTTGAACCGCGACCAACATCAGGAGCTCGTCCTGATACTCTCGGATGACGATCGCGTGACGCTCCCCTTGCCGCGAGAACCGAAAATGATAGTCGGCGTTCATGGCGACGAAGGGCGAGACGTGAAAGTCTTTTCGATGCCCATGGCGAATCGGCCAGCTCATTGGCGCGCCGTCGCGGTGCAACAGATAGCTGTGAGTCTCACCGAAGGTGTTGTTGACTTCGCACAAGACGGCGACCGGCTGCTCGGAGCGGTCGAAACACGTCCAGACGCTAAGCGGATTGAATACAAACCCGAGGACGCGTGGAAAGCATTGCAGCTCAATGCGGGCGATGTCGATGTCCTGCCCCAGGTCGCGCAGCCGCTCGAGCAGCCACGGCCGGAGTGGACGCCCATCGCGCGGGCCGTGATCACGCTCGTAGAAGGAAAACAGATTGAATCGATTATACGAAAACCACCGGCAATCCCGCGCGACCTCGCCGACCCGCTCAACGTCAAGCAACAGACTAAAGACCCGATAGACGAACCGGTAGCGGACCGGAAAGAGGCGCCGGTGCATGACATCGCCGAAGATGACTCGACCCGCCGCGGCACTCACGAGACCACCGTCTCGATGCGACGCGACACGTCGACCGGTCTTGGGGTCACAGAGGCCGACCGCGACTCCCAAGGCGGGTGGACATCGAGGTCGCGGGCGACCGCCAGCGCGGCGCGAAGACCGTCCTCATGGAACCCGTACCCGAGATAGGCGCCACTGAACCAGATCCGGTCTCGGCCTTGGATCTCGGAGAAGCGGCGCTGGGCCTCTGTCGCACGGGCATCGAACATCGGATGATGGTAGGTCAGCTCCGCCAGGATCGCGTCACGGCGCGGCAGGACCTGCGGATTCAGGCTGACAAAGACATCCCGCCCGCCCGGCAGATCCTGCAGGCTGTTCATCCAGTAGGTAACGGTCACCGGACGTCCGGGATTGTCGCCAGGCTGTTGAAGATAATTCCAGGATGACCAGACGCGCCGGCGTTTCGGCATGAGCGTCGCGTCCGTATGCAAAAACACCTGATTTGCCTGGTAACGGAAGCTTCCAAGGATATCACGCTCGTTCGCGCTGGGTGAGTCGATGAGCGATAGGGCCTCATCGGCGTGGCAGCCGAGCACGACCGCATCGAAGCTCAGACGCTCACCGGTGGCCGTTTCGACCTCCACGCCCGCGTCTCCACGGCGCACCCGGGCCACGCGCGTATCGGTCAGACAACGGCCCCGGAACCGGGCCAGCATCGCTTCCACATAGGTTCGGCTGCCACCTTTCACCGTTTCCCAATCCGGTCGATCGAAGAGATCGAGTAGGCCGTGGTTGGCGAAGAAACGCGCGAAGCTCAAGAACGGGAAGGCACGCATGTCTTCCGCCGGGCAGGACCAGATGGCCGCCGCCATGGGAAGTAGGTAGTGGTTGCTGAATCGCTCCGAGTAACGCCCGCGGCGCAGAAAATCACCGAGCGTGAGGGTCGTCCCCGGGTTGGAGTTGATGTAGGCCTTCGCCGAGGCGTTGAATCGCAGAACATCCTTGAGCATCCGAAGAAACCGCCAGTCAAACAGGTTCAGGCGCGCGCCGAACAGCGTATTCAGATTATCGCCCCCATATTCAACACGCCCGCCCTCGAGACTGGCGGCAAATGACATGCTGGTCGGGTAGGTCGCCACGCCAAGGTGCTCGAACAGGGCCGTCAGCAGCGGGTAGTTGCGCCGATTGAAGACCATGAACCCGGTATCGACCGGAAAGGGACCGCGGGGATCCTCGACGTCGAGGGTGTGGCTGTGTCCACCCACATAGCGATTGCGTTCGATCAGCGTGACCCGATAGCGGGTGTCGAGCAACCAGGCAGCCCCAAGCCCGCCGATCCCGCCGCCGACGACACCAAGCGTTTGCACTGACATCCCCATCGGCCCCTCGCTTGTGATTGCATGGATTCGTCAACAGCCGCCGGGGCTGTTCATATCTCGTCGAATATTGAAGCCGAACCTGAACAGCTCAAGCCGATATGAGCGGCAAGTCTCCTCAGCCCCGACGGATGAGCGCGTTCATCCTTGCCTTGGCGGCGTTCCAACGGGGATCGCCCACCTCACCCGCGACCGGCAGCTCGGTCAGGCCGTAGGCAAGTGGTCGATTCGGGAAGCAGATCCAGGAGCTTGTTCAGCTTGAACACAACCCGCCTTCCGATGTTCGAGGGTATTGACGAACGCATAGAATGCGAGCGCAGAGGCGGACTCGGATGCCGACTCGATCAGACCCAGCATCCGCGCAAGAGCATCTGAAGGTGTCATCTGCGGCGCTGCGGATACGGACATGGAACGGCGGTACATAGGACGTCGGACGGGAAGACCGGAGCAAGTCGACGGCTCCCTGAGCGGCTGAACGGGAGATCTCGCCCGCTGCAGCGCCGCTGTGTTACTGGCCGGCGATCGTCATGCGGTCGATCAGCCAGGAGCCGGTCTGGGTGCTGCCAGAATAATCGCAGTCCTTGCCGACCGCGAGCAAGCCCGCATAGATGCGCTTCAGGTTGCCGGCGATGGTGATCTCTTCCACCGGATGCTGGATCTCTCCGTGCTCCACCCAGAAACCAGCCGCGCCCCGCGAATAATCCCCGGTCACTGGATTCACCCCGTGGCCCATCAACTCGGTCACCATCAGACCCGTTCCCATCTCGCGCAGCAATGCGGCGCGGTCCTGACTGCCCATCCGAATACGTAGGTTGCGAACGCCACCGGCATTGCCTGTCGTCTGCATCCGCAGGCGGCAAGCGGAGTAGGTGTCGAGAAGGTAGGTCTGCAGCACCCCGTCGTTGATCAGGTCCTTGGGCCGCGTCGCGACGCCGTCGCCGTCGAACGGGGCGCTGGAAAGGCCGCGCTGCAAAAGCGGCTCTTCGTGGATCCGGACGAATTCCGGAAAGATGCGCTTCCCGAGATGCTCCAGCAGAAAACTCGTGCGTCGGTAGATGCTGCCACCCTGAATCGCCGAGACCAAACTGCGCATCAGGCCGGTCGCGACCTCGGCGCGAAACAGCACCGGGGCCTGACGTGTAGCAACACGCCGCGATCCGAGCCGTGCCAATGTTCGCTCGGCGGCCCGCTCTCCGACCATCCTGGCCGATTCCAGATCGGCGGGCGCGCGCGCACTCGTCCACCAATGATCCCGTTGCAAGCTATCCCCCTGCTGACCGATCACGGCGCAACTCAGTCCATGGCGACTGGTCGGATAGCCGGCCACGAAGCCGTGGCTGTTGCCGTAGACTTGAATGCCCGTATGGGTCGAGAGACTCGCCCCCTCGGAATTCACGATCCGCGGATCGAGCCCGAGGGCGGCATCTTCACAGGCAGCGGCGATCTCGATCGCATCCTCCACTCCGAGCTGCCAGGGGTGATAGAGATCAAGATCGGGGATCTCCGTCGCCATCAGCGAGGCATCCGCAAGATGGGCACAGGGGTCCTCTTGCGTGTGCTCGGCGATGACGCAAGCCGCCTTGACGGCGTCGCGCAGGGCGCTGGGGCTGAGATCCGAGCTGCTCGCGGATCCCTTCCGATGTCCGAAATAGACCGTGATGCCGAGCCCATTGTCTCGGGTGTGCTCAACCGTCTCGACCTCACCCAGCCTGACCGCGACCTCGAGTCCGGCGCTGCTACCCACCGACGCCTCGGCGGCAGTGGCACCGCGTCGCTTCGCCTCTTTGAGTAGATCCTCAGTCGTTTGCCGCAGGCGCGCAAGACGTTCCGCAGTCGCTTCGATGGCGGATATGGGCATGGCAAGTCCTTCGATGAGGGAGGTTCCAAATAAGGAGGTACATCTGGAATCGCTTGCAGAGACGTGTCGCCTTGCGCCCAGAGCGGGACTCTCAGGCGCTCGTCCCTCCAACCGTTAGGCCGTCCACGCGCAAGGTCGGTTGGCCGACCCCGACAGGAACGCTCTGACCCTCTTTCCCGCAAGTGCCGACCCCCTGATCCAGCTTCAGGTCGTTCCCGATCATCGTCACCCGGGTCAAGACATCCGGCCCGTTGCCGATCAGGGTGGCGCCCTTCACTGGGCGCCCCACCCTCCCGTTCTCGATCATGTAGGCCTCGCTCGCCGAGAAGACGAACTTGCCCGAGGTGATATCCACCTGGCCACCGCCGAAATTGACTGCATAGAGGCCCTTGTCGACCGAGGCGACAATCTCTTCCGGGTCACGCTCGCCTGCGAGCATGTAGGTATTGGTCATCCGGGGCATCGGCAGGTGAGCATAGGACTCGCGGCGACCGTTACCGGTCGAGTGGGTACCGGTGAGCCGTGCATTGAGCTTGTCCTGCATGTAGCCCCGCAGAATCCCGTCCTCGATCAAAACCGTCTGTTGGGTCAGGGTTCCTTCGTCGTCCATATTCAGGGAACCCCGACGACCTGGCAAGGTACCGTCGTCGACGACCGTCACGCCGGGAGCGGCGACGCGTTCGCCGATCCGTCCGGCGAACGCCGAGCTGCCCTTCCTGTTGAAGTCGCCTTCAAGTCCATGTCCGATCGCCTCATGCAATAGGACACCTGGCCAGCCGGCGCCCAGCACGACCGTCATGGTGCCGGCCGGCGCCTCCGCCGACTCCAGATTGGTGACGGCCAACCTGACCGCCTCGCGCGCGAACGCGGCAGCCCGATCCTCGACGAGGAAATAGGTCAGGTCCGCTCGGGCACCGCCGCCGCTCGAACCCTGCTCCCGACGCCCCCCCTCCTCCACGACGACGCTCACGTTGAGCCGAACGAGCGGGCGAACATCCGCCGCCAGGCTGCCGTCATCGGAGAGCACGAGCACTGTATCCTGAACCGCCACGACACTAGCCACGACTTCGCGGACACGTGGATCCGCTCCCCGTGCCTCGGCGTCGACCCGCTGCAGCAGGGCCACCTTGTCGTGGTCATGCAGGCTCGCAATCGGATTGGTCGGCTCGTACAGCTGCCGCGTCGCCGCGACCCCGCCGATGCGAACCTGGGCACTTTGACCGATCCGTGCAATGGCGCGCGCAGAATCCGCGGCCTGCGCAAGCGCTGGAAAACGCAGCTCATCGGAGTAAGCAAACCCCGTCTTCTCTCCGCTCATCGCGCGCAATCCCGCGCCTTGCTCGATGTTGAAGCTGCCTTCCTTGATGATCCCATCCTCGAGTACCCACGATTCGAGCCGGCTGGTCTGGAAGTAAATGTCTGCCGCATCGACGGCCGAGCGCGTCAAAAGTTCGAGCAAGCGATCGAGGTCATGGTCGGCCAATCCGGCGGGCTCGAGAATGCTGCTGCGGGCGATCGCGATGGGGTCGTTCATGATCAGGTTGTCGTCGGGCTCCGTCGTACGGCCAGGCTCGGTCGATGCGGCCCCGCCAGGATCTTCAGGAGACAGGAACCTGCGGCCTCAGGCACGGCATTTCAAACGACGGTGGTCGATAGTCGGAAAATTGCGCCTGACCGAATCCTGGTAGTCTTTGTCCAGCACACAGCAAATGTGACCGGCCCCTCGGGGGACCTGGGCAAGGACGGTTCCCCAAGGGTCGACGATCATGCTGTGACCGTGCGTCTCCCGACCGTTGATGTGAAATCCGCCCTGCGCGGCCGCGACCACGTAGACGAGATTTTCGATGGCACGGGCGCGTACCAGAGTCTCCCAATGGGCCTTACCCGTGATCGCAGTGAAGGCCGAGGGGATCACGAGTAGCTCCATGCCTCTGTCGAGCATCTGGCGAAACATCTCGGGAAAACGCAGATCGTAGCAGACCGCAACACCCATGCGCCCGAACGGGCTGTCCAAGACCACCACGGCATCACCCGCCTCGATGGTCGCCGACTCTTGGTACTGTTCGTCGCCACCGGGCAGACGGACGTCGAACAGATGGACCTTGTCGTAACGACCCACCCGCTTGCCCTGATCGTCATAGATCAGGCAGGCGGCGCGCACCTTGCCGGCATCCCGGGCAACCAGCGGAATGGTCCCACCGACCAACCAGACCCCCATCTGCTTGGCCAGCCGCGCGAGAAAAGTCTGGAGGGGACCGTCGCCGTCTTCTTCCCGCAACCCCAGTTGATCCTGGTCGCGCTTGCCCATGAAGGCGAAATTCTCAGGGAGCACGACCAGGCCGGCACCCTGGTCTCTCGCTGTCCTGACGAGGCGTTCGGCCTCGAATAGGTTCGCGTTGACGTTGAGACCGGTCGCCATCTGGACCGCCCCAGCCTTCAGCTTTGTGCTCATATTTCCCCACCGCTATGGCGGCCCCCGGCAGCGCAGGGGCTGGCGAATCCCGTTCGGCCTGCAACACCCGCCCGGTCCGTTTAAGTCGCCACAACAGGCATGTCGACTCATACGAATCCCGGCGCCGCCCGCCGCGGGGAGTGCGTGCACCGACTCTGTGGGAACGATACCACTGGCTCTACCGGGCCGAAACCGGTGAGCTCAGTCCAGAAAATGATTCCGCTCGTCTTCGACTGAAGAGTCGCCCGGCATTCCCCGCATCGACTCCCCGCCAACCGCTGGATCCCACCCAATGCGATGCAGGTCGGGGGCGCGCCATGGCCCCGTGATCCGATATTGATAGCGACCGAGTCGGTCAATTGGGTTACCGGCGATGCGATCGACAAGATAGACGGCGGCACCGAAGACAGGGCCGCCGGCGACGGCACTGGCCAACGCAATGCTGGAGCCGAGTTTTGGCTCCACCATGACCCGTTGGTCAAAGCGCTCGTTCACCAAGTCGCTGGGCCCGCTGACCAAGACCTTGATCGAAGGTCCGTCGATGGTGAAGTCATCAAGCACCGCCTGACCATCTGCCACGCCGATTCGCCCCTTCATTTCCTCGAACGCGAAGCCCTCGCCGTAAAGATCGCTGAAATCCATCGCCAGCCGGCGGCTCAAGGCGTTGAGATTCAAGAAGCCCAAGATGCGGCCCAGGCCTGGCTCAACATGCAATAAGCGGCCCGCGCCGACCTCGAGATCCACGAACCCGAGCGCGCGCGCCCAGGAGAAATCACTGAAACCACCAGGCCAGTCAAGCACGACCTTCGCCTTCATCGGGGCCTGCTCAAGGTGGTTCTGGGAGTCCAGCGCCGCGAGGACGGCTCCCGTGTCGGTCGTCTCGATCTGCATCGACAACTCACTGCGCCCGCGTCCAGGGGATCGCGCCCAAGCCGCCTCGCCAATGGCCGCGATCAATCCGCCGCCACCGAGCCCGATGGTCGGCGCGCGCACTCCAAGCGGATCCGGACGCAAAGCCAACTCCAGAGCGCCCAGCGGCGCGTCTCCCCAGCTCAGATTCCTGACTCGGGCGTCGACCGCGGGAAGTCCTTCAAGGGTCCGCGTATCGAGCACCGTGTCGACTGCGGACGCCTCGGCATCGCGTTCGGCGAGCAGGGCGAGGAGATCCAGGCGTTCCAAGTCGAGATCCAGCGGGCGATCCTCAGCCGGGTCGATCTTCAGCCTCCCGCTGAGCTCCTTGGCACGGACATCGACTTCCCAGCCGCCGAAACCCGTCGCCTCTGGACCAGGCTTCAAGGTCAAGGCGACGTCCGTCAACCGGGGGCCGCCCAGTGAGAGCCGATCCAACTTCAGATCGACTCCAACCAGCCAAGGGGCAAGGTGGCCATGCGGGCTGGACGAGGCAATCGATTGCCGACGTGCAACGGCATGCGCGCGTCCCCACCACTCCGGCAGATTGAGCTCAGCCAGCCGACCGTCGACATAGACCCCGTCGCGGGTCGGAGCTGGCGCAGACTCGCCGCCGAAGCGCAGGCGCCCGCGGGCAAGACGCGGCGGGGAACGCCCCAAATCGACGCTGATATCTCCGGCGACCTCACCGACACGTCCAACGATCCGCATGGACTGTCCGGGCACCAGCGAGCCCGTGACCTCAAGATTGCGCTTGCCATCGTCCGCCTTGCCGAGGGGGGACGGCAGATCGATCGAGAGTCCGCGCAGGTTCGAGCTCAGGCGATACTCGAGCGGGGACACGCCCACACGCAGGTCCTGGTGACGCAGATTGACCTCCAGCTCCCAATCAAGCTCGCCGGCCAAGACACCCCAAGCCGGATCCGGGAACCGCCGCGCGAGCTCGGCCACCGGTGTGCGCGATCGGAATCTAATCGCCGTTGCAGCCGTATCGGCCTTTCCGCGGTTCAGCGGGGCCATCGACAGCGTCATCGGCTGACCCCAGAGGTCGGCCTCGATCGCCTCGGCGACCAGGCGGTCCTCGGTGAAGCTCAACCCTCCGTCCAGCCCGGCGAGACGCAACTCTGTGTCCTTGATGGCGAGCGTCGCGGCGCTGGGCCAAGAGACACGACCTGAGACGCCCAGCGATCGATCGGGGGTGAAGGGCACGTCGAGATCGAGGAGCAGCCTCGCTTGCCCCGTGACCTCCAACAAATCACCCAGTCGGCCCAAGTCGTCGGACAGAGGCGTCTCAGCGAGCACGCGCAATCCATCGGCGAATGGGCCTTGCGCCTCGCCTTGGATCCCGATCCGCTGGACAACCCAAAGATCGGGGATCTCTGCATGCGCACTCGTGAGGCGACTCTCGTAGATACGCCCGCTATCGAGCGCGATTGCCAGTCCCTGGTTCAGAAAACGAAGGCGGCCGGACGCATTCTCGATCCTCGGCCACCCGGCCTGATAGTCGAGGACCGCGTCCGCGAAATTGACAATCAGCTCGAAACGGCCCTTGTGATCGCGGAAGGGATAGGCAGCGAGCGGTCCACGAAAGAGCAGGTCAGCCTGGGGCACCCGTCCGGAGACGATCGAGCGGTCGAGCCAGGCCACCAGGTCCGGGGGCATAACCCCATCGGGCAAATAAGGCCCCAGGCGCGAGGCGTCGCCGTCTCGGATGCTCGCGCGCAGATCCAACTCGGGGCTGGAGCCGTCACCCGGTTGGTGAAGCACGAAGCCCGCCCGACCGCGCAGATCCCCATGCTCCAGCATCAGGTCGCGACCCGAGACCCGAAGGGCACCCGCCGGCTCCTTGCGCCATTCCAGAAGGCCGCTGAACCGGTCAAGCAGGAGGGGCTCGCTGAAAAGGGGACGGCGGTCGAGCGCCAGGGCAGCGGAGCTCAAGCGTGCCTCCCCGCGCTGCTGATCGGCGCGAAGCTGTGCGCTGAGCCCGTCGACCCCGGGCACCCCCCCCACGCGGTCCCATCCGAGCCCCTGCACCGATGCCGTCGCCGCCCAGCGCGCTTGACTGTCCGGACTCCAGTCAACGCGCACTGCCAGCCGATCGATACGGCCGCGCGGCGCCGCTCCGATGAGGTCGAACATCGGCTCGGGTAGGGCCCAGGGTGAGGTCGCGAGCTGAGAGACCAAGGCGGCGAGGTCGAGGCCATCGCTCGCGACCATCAAGCTTCCGGCCCGCCGATCGGGATCGAAGACGAGATCGAGGTCGAGCTGCGGCAAATCGCTCCCCTTGAGCCGGCCGGCCAGGTCGCCGATCTGCAGGCGCCACCCTTCATCGCCGTGGCTTGCCCGGATCCGGGCAGCAACATGCTCGAGTTGCAGCGGCGCGGCCGACGCCTCCGTCGCGAGCGGCTCGACGGAGAAACCGGCGAGATCGAGACCGAGCACTGCTTCATCCAGGCGACCGGCACGGATCTGGTACCAACTCTCCACCCGGGCTCGATCGGCGCGGATGCGGGCGACCCCGAGGGCTTTTTCGTCGAGCGTCTGATTGAGGCCGCCAGCGTCGAGCGCAGCATACAAACGCCCGCCCCAAGACCGGGGATCGCCGGGAGGACCGGACAGGTCCCCGATCAGCGCCAGCCGCCCGACCCGCCCGGATCCGGGATCCTGGCCCCTCGGCATGGGGCCAGAGCCGCCCGTTTGGGGCTGGGCAGCCAATGTCAAGACATGGCGGTTTCCCTGGCTGCGCAGGCTCAGACGCACGTCCGCCAGCTGCACCTCGGCTGCGCCCAAGCGCTCGTCGAGAATCCGGATCTCGGCATGAACGAGCTCGAGACGACCCCGCCGGAGTAACGGCTCGAGCGTCGCGGGATCTCCGCCTCGCAGTAAGTCGAGGCCCTCCACCGTCACACGACCGTCACGATCTAATCGGACCGAGAGTTTCGCCCGTTCCAAGGTCAAGGCACTGATCCGGGGCTGGGCGGCAAGCAGCGATGCAATCAAGTCGATCCCAACCTCCAGACTCTCCAGACGCAGGACATCGGTGCGCCGCCCCGGATCCGACAGCCGGAGATCCCGGAGCATCAGGCGCGGGCTCAACCCGGCGAGGCGGATAGAGACTGATCCGACCCGCACCGCACGACCGAGCCGCGCCTCGAGCACACCGGCGACGAGACCCGCTTCAGGCTCGGCGAATGGCGGTGCGAAGCGGATCGCCGTGATCAGACATGCCATCAAGACCAACAGGGTCACCGCGGACGCAACAACGCCGGCACGGGCAACATGGATCAGGAAGCGCAATTTCGAGATTGGGGCCATAAAGGAAGCTCGCGACCGGGGCTCAGATCAGCACCACGTCGTACTGTTCCTGCGTGTAGAGGGCCTCCGCCTGAAGGCGGATCGGGCGCCCGATAAATGCCTCGAGCTCAGCGAGATGGGCAGACTCCTCATCCACAAGACGGTCGATGACTTCTTGGGAGGCCAACACCAGCAGCGTCTCGACATCAAACTGACGCGACTCGCGCAAGATCTCGCGAAAGATCTCGTAACAGGTGGTCTGCGCGGTCTTGACCGATCCACGGCCGCCACAATAGGGACAAGGCTCGCAGAGGACGTGCTCGAGTGACTCCCGGGTGCGCTTCCGGGTCATCTCAACCAACCCGAGCGCAGAGACCTCGGTGATGTGGGTCTTGGCGTGATCACGGGCCAGACACTTCTCCAAGGCCCTCAAGACCTGGCGCTTATGCTCATCGTCGCTCATGTCGATAAAATCGATGATGATGATCCCGCCCAGATTGCGCAGTCTCAGTTGGCGACAGATCGCTTGCGCGGCTTCCAGGTTGGTCTTGAAGATGGTCTCCTCGAGGTTGCGGTGACCCACGAAGGCACCCGTGTTGACGTCGATGGTGGTCATCGCCTCGGTCTGGTCGATCACCAGATGACCACCGGATTTGAGCTGTACCTTTCGCTGCAAAGCCTTACGGATCTCCTCCTCCACACCGTAGAGATCGAATAGGGGACGCTCACCCTGGTAGTATTCGATTCGCTCTCGGATCTCCGGGATGTACTTGGCGGCGAACGAGAGCGCCTTGTCCACCATCGCTCGTGAATCGACGCGCACACGCTCCACCTCGGGTGTCACCAGGTCTCGCAGGGCCCGCAAGGCCAGCGGCAGGTCGTCGTGAATGAGACCGATGTCGGTGGCCGCGGCACATCGTTCCCTGACCCCCCGCCAGAGTTTGGCCAGGAAGGTCATGTCGCGCATCAATGCCTCCTCGCAAACCCCTTCGGCTGCGGTCCGGGCGATGAACCCACCTTCGCCCTCATGCGCGTCCACGTAGCATTGCAGCGTGTCACGCAAACGGCGCCGCTCCTCTTCGTCCTCGATCTTCTGTGAGACCCCGGTGCTCGCGAGGGCCGGCATACAGACCAGATAGCGCGAAGCCAACGAGATGTTCGTGGTCAGCCGCGCGCCTTTCGTGCCCAATGGGTCCTTGACTACCTGGACCACGATCCTGTCGCCTTCGCTGACCAAATCGTTTATCTGATCGCCACGCGCCTCACCGAGGGGAGCGACGATGTCGGAGGCATGCAGAAAGGCAGCCCGATCCAGGCCGATGTCGACAAAAGCAGCCTGCATTCCGGGCAGGACGCGGCAGATCCGCCCCTTGTATACATTGCCCACCAGACCACAGCGCTCGGCACGTTCGATGATGATCTCTTGCACCACGCCGTTCTCGACCACGGCAACGCGGGTCTCCGGCGGGGTGACGTTGATCAGGATCTCTTCGCTCACGGTTCGATCAGCTCATGTGTCAGTCTGGACGCGTTTCGAGCCTACCCCCCTTCTTGCCGGAAAGACAGGCATGGGATCTTCCGAGCCTGAGGCGGCTGAAAGAGTCAGCGCCGACCAGGAGACCCAGGCGTTGACTGTCGCCACACACGGCCGAAACAGACGGGGCAGCGGCAGCCGCATCATCGCCATCTGTGCCGATGATTGACAGGGTTAATGGACAGCTCATCGGCATCTCCGGTGATCACCCCCCGGGAAGCGCTCGCAACGACATCGATCCCCATCGCGCTCAGCAGCCGCCCGGTCTCGAACAGAGGCAACCCCATCACGCCTGAGTAGCTCCCGCGCAGCTCAGCGACGAACAGCGCCCCATAACCCTGAATGGCATAGCCACCTGCCTTGCCGCGGGGTTCGCCGCTGAGCCAGTAGCGCACGACCTCCGACTCCTCCAGATGGCGAAAGGTCACCCGGCTGTCGCTGAGGTCGGAGAGCTCGCATTCCCCGGAGATGAGGGCGACCGCGGTCAGGACCCGATGCTGACGCCCTGACAGCATGCGCAGCATCCGCGCAGCCGATTCCCGATCATGCGGCTTACCGAGCGTCTCGTCACCGACCACGACCGCCGTATCCGCGGCCAAGACCGGCCGAAGTGCCGCCTCGTGCAGCCCCGCGAGACCCGTGCGCGCCTTCTCGATTGCAACGCGACGAACATAGCTTTCCGGCGACTCGCCCGGACGTCGTGTCTCGTCGGTGTCGCCGGGAATTTGAGTGGCATGCAGTCCGATCTGCTTCAGCAGATCCAGCCTGCGGGGGGAGCGTGAGGCGAGATAGATTGCCTCCCGGTGACTGCTGCCGGTATCGGTCATGCGTCTTCAGTCTCCCCCGGCGCGATGGTACGGATGCCCTTGGACGAGGGTCCAGGCCCGGTAGAGCTGCTCGGCGACGAGCACCCGGACCAACGGATGGGGAAAGGTCAGTCGGGACAGCGCCCATCGCTGCTCCGCGCGTTGCAGACAGTCCTGCGCCAATCCGTCCGGCCCGCCAATCAACCAGGCCGTATCCCGGCCACCGGCCATCCAGGACCGCAGGTGATCTGCCAGTGTCTCGGTGCTCCAGTGCTCCCCCGAAACATCGAGCGCGACGGTCCGTGCCCCTTTCGGGATCGCCCTGAGGATCCGCTGGCCCTCGTCGAACCGGGCGCGAGAGGCGCAGACGCCCTTGGCACGGTGGCCCGGCTCAACCTCGATCAGATTGAGCGCGCACTCCCGCGGCAGACGCCTTGCGTACTCGTCGAAGCCGGCCGCGACCCACTCCGGCACCCGACGACCGACCGCAATCAGATGGACACGCATCGGCTCGCAGTCAGCCGGATGGAACCGTTATACTGAGCCGCTATGGCGTTGAGCTGCGCCCGTTGCGACAGGCCATCGCATCGGCTCAAGCGGGTCACGTCGCGCCTGGAAACGCCGCCCACCCCGAGCCGAGAAACCCGGGCCGGCCGGGCTCGGTGTAATCCTCCGCACAGGACACCTCGATCAACGGTTCGCATCAGGGCTATCATGCCAGACTCCCGCACTCAACTCATCGACCTGCTCGGCCACCGGATTCTCATCCTAGACGGCGCTATGGGGACCATGATCCAGCGCCACAAGCTGGATGAGGCCGACTATCGCGGCGAGCGCTTCAAGGACTGGCCATCCGACCTCAAGGGCAACAACGACCTGCTCTCGCTGACCAAGCCCGAGCTGATTCGCTCCATCCACGAGGCATACATGGAGGCGGGTGCGGACATCCTCGAAACCAATACCTTCAATGGCAACCGCCTATCCCAAGCCGACTATGGCCTCCAGGACTACACCTCTGAGATCGTTTCCGCTGCCGCTCGGCTTGCCCGCGAGGTTGCAGACGCCTGGACCGCCAAGACTCCGGACAAACCCAGGTTTGTCGCCGGCGTCCTAGGACCAACCAGCAAGACGGCAAGCATCTCTCCCGACGTCAACGACCCAGGCGCCCGAAACACCCACTTCGATGAGCTTGTCGCAGTCTATGCCGAGGCCACCCGAGCGCTGGTCACCGCGGACGTGGACCTGATCTTGATCGAGACCATCTTCGACACGCTCAACGCGAAGGCCGCTGCCGTTGCGGTCGATCAGGTGTTCGAAGAGAGCGGCCTATCACGCCCCGTCATGATCTCCGGCACCATCACGGACGCCTCCGGCCGAACCCTCTCCGGACAAACCGTCGAGGCCTTCTACAACAGCCTCCGCCATGTCAAACCGCTGGCGATCGGGCTCAACTGCGCCCTCGGACCCGATCTGCTGAGGCCTCACGTCGAGGACATGGCACGAGTGGCCGAGTGCTATACCACGTTTCATCCAAACGCCGGGTTGCCCAATGAGATGGGCGGATACGACATGACACCCGAGGCCATGGCGGCACACATCGAGGAATGGGCGGAATCCGGGTTCCTCAACATCGTCGGCGGATGTTGCGGAAGCACGCCGGCGCACATCCGCGCCATCGCCAAAGTGGCAGCGGGAAAAGCCCCGCGCCAACCGAAGGCGCCCGACCACCGCATGCGGCTCTCCGGACTCGAGGCCTTCAACGTCTAGTCTCAACCCCAGTCGAAGGGCGGGCGCCGATGGTCAGGCCCTCGGCAAGCTGCGACAACGTCTGTTCTGGGTAGGGCTGCCCCGCCTGCGCATCACCAGCAGGTGAGCGCGCTGCCCGGGCCGTTCTCGGATGCCTTCACTATCCACCGGAGACCCCGATGTCGGACCAATTCGATCAGAGCGCGCTCGACTACCACCGCTATCCCAGACCCGGCAAGCTGGAGATCAAGCCGACCAAGCCGATGGGTAACCAGCGCGATCTGGCCCTGGCGTACTCGCCTGGTGTCGCCGCGGCCTGCCGTGAGATCGAGAAGGACCCGTTCGCTGCGTCTCTCTATACGGCGCGCAGCAATCTGGTCGCGGTCATGACCAACGGCACGGCGGTCCTTGGCCTGGGCGCCGTCGGCGGTCTCGCGTCTAAGCCCGTCATGGAAGGCAAGGCGGTCCTTTTCAAGCAGTTCGCGGATATCGACGTATTCGACATCGAGATCGATGAGCGCGACCCGCAGCGCTTCATCGAAACAGTCGCCCGGCTCGAGCCCAGCTTCGGGGGCATCAATCTGGAAGACATCAAGGCCCCGGACTGTTTCATCATCGAGCGCACCCTCAAAGAGCGAATGGACATCCCAGTCTTCCACGACGACCAGCACGGCACCGCCATCGTGGTCTGCGCGGCCATCCTGAACGGCCTGCGGGTTGTCGGCAAAGACATGGCCGAGATTCGCCTCGTCACCGCCGGCGCCGGGGCCGCGGCACTCGCCTGCGTCGACCTCTTGGTGAGCCTCGGTCTGCCCGCGACGAACGTGACACTCACCGACATCGCTGGCGTGGTCTATCGCGGGCGCCCGGAGGAGATGGATCCCTACAAGGAGCGGTATGCGATCGACGCGACCCAGCGCACGCTCGCCGAGGCCCTCGAAGGTGCGGACATCTTTCTTGGACTCTCCGCCGCCGGCGTCCTGCAACCCGAGTGGCTGACCAAGATGGCCGAGTCGCCGATCATCCTGGCGCTCGCCAATCCGGTCCCGGAGATCATGCCGGACTTGGCTCGCACCGCCAGACCGGACGCCATCATTGCGACCGGGCGGTCGGACTTCCCGAACCAGGTCAACAATGTCCTTTGCTTCCCTTTCATCTTTCGAGGTGCCCTGGACTGCGGCGCCAGCGAGATCAACGAGCCAATGAAGATCGCCTGCGTTCGGGCGATCGCCGATCTGGCCAAGGCGGAGCCTTCCGACATCGTGCGCAGCGCCTATGGTGGCGACCAGCTGAGCTTCGGCCCGGAGTATCTGATCCCCAAGCCGTTCGATCGACGCCTCATGGAGCACGTGGCGCCCGCGGTCGCGCGCGCCGCGATGGAGAGCGGCGTGGCGAGACGGCCCATTGCCGATCTCGATGCCTATCGGGATGCCCTGCACCTGCGTGCCTACCGCACGGGCATGACCATGAAGCCCGTGTTCGATCAGGCCAGGGCCGCGCCGAAACGCGTCGTCTATGCCGAGGGCGAAGAGGAGCGGGTCCTCCAGGTCGCCCAGCAGGCCGTCAGCGAGGGCATCGCCCGGCCAATGCTGATCGGCCGCCCCGAGGTGATCGGTCATCATCTCAAGGATCTGGGGTTGAACATCCGCCCCGAGCGTGATTTCGATCTGATCGTACCCTGCGAGAATAGCCACTTCGAGACCCATTGGCGGACCTTCTACGAACGCGTCAAACGCCGCGGATATGCGCCTGACGAGGCCCGCGAGTACATCCGCAACGACCCGACGGTGCTCGCCGCCACCATGGTCCGCAGCGGCGACGCCGATGCCATGATCTGCGGCGTCGTCGGACGCTATGCGCGGCATCTCAAGCACGTCGAGGAGGTCATCGGCACCGCGCCCGAGGTGCGCCGCCTCAGCGCCATGAACGCCATCGTCTTGCCGGCCGGCCCGCTTTTCATCGCGGACACCTACGTCCAATCGGAGCCGAGCGCGGAGGATCTCGCCGAGATGGCCTGTCTGTGCGCCGCGCAGGTGCAGCGCTTCGGATTGCGGCCAAGGATCGCCCTGCTGTCCCACTCGAACTTCGGGAGCCACGAATCACCGTCAGCGCGCAAGATGCAGGAGGCGATGCGGCATCTGCGCGCCCGTGCCCCAAACCTCGAGGTCGAGGGTGAGATGCATGCCAACCTGGCGCTCGATGCCGCCGTCCGGGAGGCGCGCTTCCCCGAGTCCTGTCTCAGCGGCCGCGCCAACCTCCTGATCATGCCGAACCAGGACGCGGCGAATATCGCCTTCAATCTACTGCGCACCGTCAATGAGGGCGGCACCTTCGGCCCCATGCTGCTCGGGGCCGACCGGGCGGCCCACATCGTGACCCCGAGCACCTCGGTGCGCGGTCTGCTCAATATGACCGCCCTGGCGGCGGTCCAGGCAGAATGACCGAACGGGTCACCTCATGACCGCACACGGTGTCAGATCCTGACCTGACGTCGCCTTGCGAAGCCGCTGACGCCTGCGGCGGCACCCAGGGACCGGGCTTCGCAGCTGGCACGACTCATGCTTGCGCCCTGGTGAAGGCAGGGACGAGCCGCTCATTCATTCGGACCTGATCGGTCGCCACGCAGCCAACAGCACATCGAGGGGCGCACACACAGTCGACGTGCAGGGCCAGGTCGAGCAGGCAGTCGGAAGCGGGAATCCTCCTCCGCCCGTTTCCGGATTTGGGCCACCGCGTTTCGCTCCGGCGGGCGCAGTGGCCCTTTTGTTTATGTCATCGCTGACGCATTCGTCGGTTCCCATGCGGGGAACGTGCACCGCTGGTGTCCGTTGCGGGAGCAACCGAGCGGCAGACGTGTCGGTTTCTCCGTCGCCCCGACACGCCTCGGCAAACAGAAAAAGTCATCTGATGACACAGTGTGCCCCGAGGCCGCGTGATGACGCCCCGCCAAGCCTGCGTCGAAACAGGATGAGCTCGACTGGCACAAGCTGTGCGTAGCGCCCTTCGAGGGCTGACGAAGGGACGCGACCACTGGCCCTTAGACGTTCGGATGCGTGGGTGCGGAGGCCAAGGCGGTAACCGCCGAGGACGCACAGCTCTGGACTCACGGGTCCGACCTCGGCTGCTGTAGCCCCCTGGCTACAGTAGCCGCCTTTTGCGGGAGACCGCCCGCATCCATCTGCCGAAGCGGATCCGCCACCCCGGCAAGCCACGGCTCGACCGACGGCGCCCAGTGCGGGCGGTCGCGTTCATTCGGCAGTCTGATCGACCTATGTTCGCCACAGGATCGAGCCGATAGGCACGGAGGCCGCCCGGATCATAGTAGTATGTCGGCAGTCCGGCGTCTGACACTCGCAATCATGTCAGTCTTGAGGCGGCGGGGATCCCTGGGGCAGTGTCCTCCGGCGCTCCCTGGTGAATTTGCACCGCCCTGCGGCCGGAGTTTCACGCCCAGGCGGAACAGAGAGCCCGATGACGCCGACAGATAAAAGGAGCTCCACGGCCTGGACGGCGGCGGGACGGGAGTTTTTGAATCCGAGAGTGATCTCGATGGTCTTTCTCGGATTTTCCGCCGGGATACCTCTCTTGCTGATCTTCTCCTCCCTCTCGCTGTGGCTGCGCGAGGCCGGAGTCGAACGCAACGCCGTCACCTTTTTCAGCTGGGCCGCACTGGGCTACTCCTTCAAGTTCGTCTGGGCGCCGTTGATCGACAAGCTCCCGGTGCCACTCTTGACCCGCAGCCTCGGGCGGCGGCGTTCCTGGCTGTTAATGGCGCAGGTCGCCGTCATTGCCGCCATCGTCGCGATGGCGCTGATCGATCCGGCCACAGGCTCCGGACAGGTCAGGGGCATGGCGCTCGCGGCGGTGCTGCTGGGCTTCTCCTCGGCCACTCAGGACATCGTGATCGATGCCTACCGCATCGAATCGGCGCCTCCGCGCTTACAGGGACTCATGTCCTCGACCTACATCGCCGGCTACCGGACCGGCATGGTCGTCGCCGGCGCGGGTGCACTCTACCTGGCCGCTCTATTCGGCTCGGAGGCAGGCGACTACAGCTTTCAGGCGTGGCGGCTCACCTACCTCATGATGGCCGGCACCATGCTCGTCGGTGTGCTCGCGACCCTGCTGATCAAGGAACCCGAGACCCGGCGAACCGACGCCCATGTCTATGGTGCATCGGACTACCTCCGGCTGGTCGGCGTCTTCGCCGCGGGCGCCTCGGCCTTCGCTGGCGCGTTCTTCCTCTCCGGTGAATTATTCGGCGCGCTCAAATCGTCTGCCGGCGGCGGGCCGATCGGCGGATTCTTCCTCGAAACCCTGCACTTCGCGCTGGCCGTCTCGGCAGGGGCGGCCACCGGATGGCTGTTGGTCGCCGCGGGAGCGGTGAATCGAATCATGGCATCTGAGACCTGGATCGAGCCGGCCCTGGATTTTTTTCGCCGCTACGGCCTCAGGACGGCCATGCTTCTGCTTGCCCTGATCGGACTCTATCGGATCTCCGACATCGTCCTCGGGGTCATCTCCAATGTCTTCTACCAGGATATCGGCTTCTCGAAACCCCAGATCGCGACCGCGGTCAAGACCTTCGGCGTCGTGATCAGCATCGGCGGCGGACTCCTCGGGGGCCTACTGGCGACCCGCTATGGGGTGATGCGGATCTTGATGCTTGGGGCAATCCTGTCCGCGACGACCAACCTCATCTTCGTCGTCCTGGCCCTCGCGGGTCCCAGCCTGATGCTACTCTACCTCGCTGTCGCGGCCGACAATCTGGCAGCCGGGCTGGCTAGTGCTGCATTCGTGGCTTTTCTGTCCAGCCTGACCAGTGTCTCTTTCACCGCGGTACAGTACGCAATCTTCAGCTCACTCATGACGCTCTTGCCAAAGGTCCTCGGCGGCTACTCGGGGTCCATCGTCGACGGTATCGGCTATCCCGGATTCTTCGTCTTCACGACCTTGATCGGCGTCCCCGTCGTGCTCCTAGTCTGGCTGGCGGACAGGAGTCTCGCAATCGACGAGCGGGCACGGCGGGGCGCGGCAACGGAGGCGACGTAGAAATGCCGGGCTCCGTCTTGGAGCTGCGGCCGCCCGGATCGGCCCGCCATCTTGGAATCGCTTCCAGCTTCTCGGTCAGCGCGCTCGAGCAGTGCCGCCATCCTACGACGGCAGACAGGCGAGGAAGTCGCGACTGCGGCACCATCAATCCATCAGATCGACCTCGACCCCAAGCGCGGACAAGGATTCGCGGCGCTCCGCGAGGTAGCGCTGAAAATTCGGCTGCCGCAGATGGGCACCGGTCGCGACATAGTCCAGGGCACCATGGATGTGGAAGGCCTTCAAGAAACCCTCGGTGCGAAAGATCTCGCGCCCAGTGGCGTCAAAGAACACCAGGCTCGGAGTGTATTTGATCGCGAGCTCCGCGGCCCACTCGCGGATCGGCATCTCCCGACCGCCGGGGGTCTGCAGCATGTCAGATGAGAAGGCATCCAGGATCGCCCCATCGAAGGCGCTCAGTGAGTAGGTGACGGGCTCCCGCCGCAGGATGTCCTCATGCAGCTCATCACAATCTCGACAGACTGGCTGCTCGAACATCACAACCAATGGACGCATCGAGACATCTCGATTGTCCCCAAGCCTGAAAGGGGAGGACATGAAACCCCCTTCCTGATGAATCCTGCCCTTTGCTTCGACCGGACTCACCCGGGCGACATAGTCCATAAAAGACTCGCCGACCTGCTCGCGGCGCTCGGCGACGTAGGTCAGTGCCGCCTTGAATCGATGCGGCGGAAAGTAGCCGTTGATGCGCAGTACGGCCTGTCCCCCCTCGTCGAGCAGCAGCATGGTCGGTGTGAATTGGACCTTGAGGTCCGCTCCAAGCTGCTTCTCGGTCGTCGGCTCGCCGGTCAATCCGGTCACCTCGCGATCGCCCCACAGATTGATGGCCACGACCTCGAAGCGCTGTTGCATCAGGTCGACGATAGCCTTGTCGGCGAGATTTTCCTGCAAGAGCTTGGCACAGTAGGGACAGCCATCCTGGTAGAAATAGAGGACGAGGCGTTTGTCCTCGGCCGTGGCCTCGGCAACATCCTCGCGGATGTCGAGAAAGGAGTGTTTAAACCAGCGCGGCTGCTCGTGGTATCCGGGATTCTGCAGCCCCGCGCTCAGCTCCGCCGGCGCATCGGTTGCCGCCGCCGCAAACCCCGACAGCAGGATCACGAACCAGGCGGCACGCAGCTTCAGTCGAAGCGGCTGCTTCATCATTCCAAGCTCCTCTGTGTTGTGACGGGGCGTTCATGCCCCCCAGGGGTTGACCCTTCGTCCGCTGGACTATTCAGCGCGTCCGGCGACCCGTGGATGACCCGCCTCTCTGATTCGCCCAAGCGACCGAAAATGAAGGAACCGGGAAACCGTGTTTTCCGGTTGCGTCTGATTCCTGGCCGGGATGGCCAATGACGGTGCTGCTCAGGGAAGCGCTGCCGGATGCAGCGCTCGATCGCCCGCCCCGGACGCTGGCGGCTGTTTTTCCCTCAGACCGAAGCGCCGTTCGCGCGGATAGGGGAAGACATCCTCTAGGTGCCCGGAGCGGATGTGGTCCTGGCGTGCCCGCCACCACGCAGGGTCAAGCAACTCGCTATGCAGCTCCCAGAACAGGGCGCGGATGCGCGTGTCGGTCAACAGGAAGGTCTCGAACTCCTCCGGGAAGACATCGTTCGGTCCCGCGCTGTACCAGGCCTCGTCTGCAAGCTCCATCTCTGGGTAAGGTGCCGGTGGAATCTCCCGAAAGTGACACTCAGTCAGATAACAAAGTTCATCATAGTCGTAGAAGACGACACGGCCTTGGCGCGTGACACCGAAGTTCTTGAACAAGAAATCCCCCGGAAAGATGTTGGCCGCAGCCAGTTGCTTTATCGCATCGCCGTATTCGCCGATGGCGTGGCGGAGATCCTCATCGTCCGCGGTACGCAGATAGAGGTTCAGGGGTGACATCCGGCGCTCGATGTAGAGGTGTTTGATAATCAGCTGACCCTCTTCCACCTCCAGGCTCTCGGCGCAGTCATGCTCGAGCATCTCGAGCAAGGCAGGGGAGAAGCGGTGGCGCGGGAAGGCAACCAGAGAGTATTCCCAGGAGTCAGCCATTCGCCCAACTCGGTCGTGAAACTTTACCAGCTGATATTTCTCCTTCACGGTCTCCCGCGTCATCTCCTTCGGCGGCGGGAAGCGGTCCTTGATGACCTTGAACACGAAAGGGAAGGAGGGCAAGGTGAAGACGCACATCACCATCCCGCGAATGCCCGGGGCGACCACGAAGTCGTCTGCAGAGTAGCGGAGGTGCTTGAGAAAATCGCGGTAGAACTCGGCCTTGCCGAACTTCTGCAGCCCGATAGCGGTATAGAGCTCGGCCTTGCCTTTGCGGGGCATCAGCGGGCGCAGGAAATCGATGACTGCGGCCGGGACCTCCGTGTCGACCATGAAATAGGCGCGTGAAAAGCTGAAGACGTCCGAGATCTCGTCCTCGCCGGAAAGCAATGTGTCCACATAAAGTCCCCCGCCCGCGCCGCGTTCCCCCTCGTTATTGAGGATCGGGATGACAAACGGGATCTGATCTGCGCCATTGATCGCCTTGCCGATGATGTAAGCGGCCTTGTTGCGATAGAAGGGCTCCGAGAGAACGGCAAGCTGGAAATTTTGGTGCACGGCTCGGTTACGCGGAAACCGGTCGCGGATTGCGCGCATCAGGCAACGGATATCCCGGCGTTGATCACGGAAGGGGCGTTGAAACCCCATGCCCCCAAGAATCCCGGCAATGACCCGGGCGAAGCCGTCTCGGGCGGGATAGTAAGGCCGGAAGATCGGGATCTCCGCCTCGAGGTGCTCGGTCGAGAGCATCGGCCAAACGAAGATATAGCTGTTGTTGTAGTAGCGGCGATCGAACAGCCGGCAGAACACGGAATTGTAGTAGGTCTCAGCCAGTTCAGGCTGATGATGCAGGGGCAGCAGGCGCAGATACTCGATCTTGACTCGACGCCAGAGAATGTCGCTGGGGTCGCGCAGGTGGAGCTCACGGCGCAACAAGGCGACAGTCTCACCCACGCGCGTGTCGAAGAAGCTGATCCGCTCGCGCGCGGCAGATTGCACCGCCGGCCAATCCGCCTCCTCGAAGCGGGCCCTCGCCCCGTCGGTGATCTCACGAAAGAGCCGGTAATGACGCTCGAAGCCATCGAGGATCGCCTCGGCAATCTGCTTAGCCTCAGTCCAAGCCATGGCGTCAACCCAATGCGTAGTCCGGATTGGCGCGCACCGCGAACGCAGGCCAATCCTCAGCGCGAGAGATCCGGTGGCCGGCCGCAACGAGACGGCCTCGACGCGATTCTATGGCAGCCGCGGTAACACGGCCAGGCTCTGGCTGGGGCGCGCGCAGGGGGGACCGAACTCAAGTCGAAGGGTGAACATCGGCCCACTCATGTCGGCCCTGGAGTACCTGGCGCTGGAGGACGTGGATGGCCGCGATAAAGCCGTCCCGCTCGCGCATCAGGCGTGCGATCGCTTCGGACTCCGAGTCTCGATCGGTCGGCTCCACCTCGAGCATCAGGCAAGCCTCCTGGTGAACGCGCCGGTGCAGCGCGTCCAACACCTTGAAAGCAGTGAGCTCGCCGTAGCGGATCCGACCGTCATTGAGATACCAACGCCCAAAATCGCATGATTCGGGCTGCAGCTCCGGCAACGTCTTGGTTGAGCCGTCGGCGAGGCGACAGCGCACCACGCGATCAACCCAGTCGCGGTGGACTGCCTCCATGCTTAGGAGGACCAGGTCGGCGGCGGACCAATCCACGCTCGTTCGCCTGTGCCACAGGCACGGCGGCACATAGGCCGCGATCCAAGAGGCAAGCCGCTCCGGCGGCATGGGGTCGGCGACCGCAAACCCTTGACCGAACTCGCAACCCAGATCCATCAGCAGCAAGCCGTGCGCAGCGGATTCCACACCCTCCGCGATGAGCTCCCGCTGGAAGGCGCGCGCGATCCCGATGACGCCTTGAACGAGATTGCGATCATCGCGCGAGCGGAGGATGTCGCGGACCGCCGTCTGGTCGATCTTTACGGTCTGCACCGGAAGGCAACGAAAATCGGTCAGTGACGCATAGCCGTTACCGAACCCGTCCAACGCAAAGCGTACCCCCAAAACGGCACAGGCCTGAATGACCGATGCCGTGGTCTCGACGTCGCGCAAACCCTCGGACTCGGCGATCTCAAGCAGTAACCGCGAAGGAGCAATCGATGGATGCTGCGTGAGCAGCTCCTGTAAGCCGGCGATGAAGCCCGCGTCCTGAAGTGAGCACGCCGATAGATTGAGGCTCATCGTCAGATCCAGGCCGGACTCCTGCCACTGCCCGAGCCACCTCACTGCCCGATTCATTACCCACCAGTCAAGCTGCTGGAGGAGCGCGTCGCCTTCAATCAAAGGCAGAAATTCCCCTGGCGGCAAGAGACCACGGTCGGGATGCTGCCAACGGACCAGCGCCTCCACACCGACTACCCGGCCGGATGACATGTGCACCTGGGGTTGAACGTGCAGTCGCAACTCCTCACCCTCGATCGCCTCACGGATCCTCAACAGCTCGGGCCTGTGCGCCTGGTCCGACGGACCTTCCTCTCCCCGAAAGAGCTGATAGCGATTCCGACCCTGTTGCTTGGCCTGATACATGGCGTGGTCGGCATGTCGCAGAAGGGTTTCCGCGTCGCCCGTGTCATGGGGATACAGGGCCACCCCGGCACTGCTGGTCACGGACAGCACGTGGCCGTTGATCAGGACGGGCTGGGCGAGCGCGGCGAGCACCCGCTCCAGCAGGGCGGCGCAGTCGGCAAGTGACTGCAGGCGGCTCATCAAGAACACGAACTCGTCACCCCCGAGTCGGGCGACGGTATCCGCCTCGCGCAGGCACCCGCGCAGCCGGCTTGCGACGGTCACCAAGACCCGATCGCCCGCCTTGTGGCCGTGCGTATCGTTGATCAGTTTGAACCCGTCGAGGTCGAGGTAACAGACGGCGAGCAAGCACCCATTCTCGCGCGCTTCCGTGACCGCCTCACTCATTCGCTCGGCCAGGAGCCGCCGATTCGGCAAGCGCGTGAGGGGATCGTAAAGCGCAATCTCCTCGAGCTGCCTCCGGCTCTCGAGAAGCTTGAGCTCGTTGCGCCTTCTCTCGAAGGCACCGCCGATCAGGTCACTGAGAAAACCGAGCGCACGCATCTCCGCGTCTCGCCAAACGTATGGGCCGCTCAACATCTCGACCGCGACGAAACCGCTCAGCCGGCCGGCGGTGCGAATGGCGGTCGCAGCCACAGCCCGCACTTCGAGCTGCTCGAGCTGCTCACGGTCCACGCGCCAGGTCTCCGGGAGCCCCCCCACGTCATCGATGCGGATGTCGTCTCCGTGCCTTAGGGTGTCCATCCAACGCGGGATGAGTGAGGTGGGTACACTCGGGGCGTCGACCCGCCCGAGCCCCAGCCCGGTCGCGCTCCATTCCTCCGTGTTGCGCATGCTGGTGCCGTCGCGGCTGAGCACGAACACATAGGCGCGGTCTGCCCCCATCCGCCGAGCCACGGCACCCAAGGCATTCTCGACCAGCGGACCGACCGCGTCGGCTGGCGCCGCCACCAGGGACCGCGAGGCCTCGACCAGGATCGTCTCCAGCGTCACCAGGTATGACAGGGCGCGCTCTGCGTGTTTGCGCTCCGTGATGTCCGTGCCCGATCCGAGCACACCGATCACCCGGCCCCTGCGGTCACGGAGCCTGCTCTTGCGCCACTCGATGAGGCGCTCCGTCCCGTCTGACCGCAGGACCGTGCCCTCGATCCCGGTGACTTGATCCGCCGCGCCGGCGACGACTTGGTCGAGGATCACCCGCATGGTTTCTCGCTCGCGCACGGGCAGGAAGGACTCCACCCAATCCCGACCGAGGATTCGCCCGCGGTCGAGACCCAAGACCTCGCAGCCACGCTGGTTGATGATTTGGACATGACCCTGACGATCCAAACCGATCAGTAGCAGCGCAGCAATGTCGAGAACGTGCTCGAGATCGGCTACCCGAGCACCCGGCGCAGTCGCCCGTACGTCGTGACCCAACGTCCAGCGGTTGGCCGCCGCGGTCGCTTGCACGCGTGCTCCAGCCGATAGCACCCGCAACGCATGCCGACGCCGCCACACGAGAAGAGCCAGACCAAGCGCCACAACTGCAGTCAGGGCCCAAGGTAGGACATCCCGCCCAGACAGCAGTCGCGGAGACCCGCCCTGCGGCGTCTCCCCGAGATCGGCGATCAGCTCGATCGACGCTCCGGTGGGGACGCCGAGCCAGGTCTCGTAGTCGAGATGAAGCCCTAGGACCAGGGCGACTGCGACCAACCCGATCAAGGCCAAGGACGGCGAGAAAGTGGAGGATCGCCGACGCATCGGGGCCAGGCGGTCACGCAGACGCGCAAGCACAGCGAGCCAAGCGGTTCCGCGGCTCCCCGAGGATGCGACCGAGAGATTGCACTGCGCTTCGCCGCGGCTTCCCACTCATTGAGCTGGTTCCATGTAAGACACGTCATCGACTCGGCGAGGCACCGCAGCATTGCGCATGTCATGCTGACGGGCCCGATCAAACCGGCCTCGCACCGCTCAGTTTAACACATATCGTGTAGGAGACTCTGGGCATTGACTCTATCATGCTCGCCAGCGCTCGGAAACGGCCGCGCCCGGTTCTGTGCCCAGACGAAAAAAACCGGCGGTGCTTGCACACCGCCGGCCGGCTTAACCGAGTCGGACCCCGGCGATCGGGGGTCAGTTCCTTGAGGCGTCGCTCAGAATTGGGTCTCCTCGGTCGAACCAGCCAGAGCGGTCACCGCGGATACGCCCCCCTGTATGGTCGTGGTCACGTCATCGAAGTATCCAGCCCCCACCTCTTGCTGGTGCGACACGAAGGTATACCCCTTCTCGCGAGCTGCTAACTCGGGGGCCTGGACTTTCTCAACGTAGTGGCGCATGCCTTGACCGCGGGCATAGTCATAGGCGAGATCGAACATGTTGAACCACATGCTATGGATGCCCGCAAGGGTGATGAACTGGTACTTGTAGCCCATGTCGGCCAGCTCATCTTGGAATTTGGCGATGGCCACATCGTCGAGATTCCTCTTCCAATTGAACGAAGGCGAGCAGTTGTAGGCAAGGAGCTTACTGGGATTGTCCGCCAGGATCGCCTGAGCGAACTCGCGTGCGTATCCGAGATCCGGGGTGCCCGTCTCACACCAGATCAGATCCGCGTAGGGTGCATAGGCGCGGCCCCGGCTGATCGCCTGCTCCAATCCGTTGCGCACGCGATAGAAGCCCTCGTTCGTACGCTCGCCGGTTACGAATGGGCGGTCGTTGTCATCGACGTCGGAGGTCAAGAGATTCGCGGCCTCCGCATCGGTTCGAGCCAGCAGCAGGGTCGGTACGCCCATGACGTCGGCGGCGAGTCGTGCCGCGATCAGTTTCTGG